>NZ_JBTJJV010000003.1:0-413822 GCF_054456855.1 Terrabacter sp. AAH1
CCAAGGCGTCGATCGGGTCCGACTTCCCGCGGGTGCGCGCGACCCGGCGCTGCTCGGCCATCATCTTCGGCGGCACCCGCACCACCGCCTGCCCGGCGCCGAGCAGGTCCCGCTCCAGCCGCGCGGACAGGTGCCGGCAGTCCTCGATCGCCCAGGTCAGCTCGTCACCGAACTCGCGCCGGGCCCACCCCAACGCCTTCCGATGCCCGGCCGTGGTGGCCGCGACCGTCATCTGCCCGACCTGCTTGCCGACCCCGTCGACCGCGACGAACGTGTGCGTCCGCTTGTGCACATCAGCGCCAACAACAACCATGGTGGTTGCCTCCTTCACCTGATCAGTGACTGGACGGTTGGGCCGGTCGGCGGACACATCTCAGTGGGGGCGATGCCACGCTCCTATCAAGTCACGCCGGCCGGTCCGTCACACCGGTCGCCGGCAAAACGCATGAACGCCAACCCAAGGGCGGCACCGACGCTATGAGCCAGACAACCGATGATCAGGACCCAACCACCGCGTGAGCGGTGCTGTCACCCTGACACTGACGTCGACGCTAGGCCGAGGCGACCCAGAGCACCAATGCATGTCACTTCGACTACTCATACGATCAAGGCATGAGACCGAGCGACTTCCGTGCGGTGGTGCGTCTGCTGCCCGTCTTCGTCGTGGTCGCCGAGGTCGGCCAGGTCACCACCGCTGCCGCGGTCCTCGGTATGCCGCAGCCCACCGTCAGCCGCGCCCTGGCCCGCCTCGGCGTGCTGCTCGGGACGCCGGTCGTCGAGCGGGAGGGGAGGGGCATCGCCCTCACGGCGGCGGGCCGGGCGCTGCTGCCCTTCGCGCAGGAGGGCGTCGCCGCGCTCGAGCGGGGCGTCGACGCCGTCACCGGGTCGGGCGTCATCGGGCACGGCACCGTCGGGCTGTCCTTCCAGACGCTGCTCGGCGAGGCCGTGGTGCCGGCACTGATCCGGCGCTTCCGCGACCGGTTCCCCGGCGTGCGGTTCGAACTGTCCCAGGGCTCGCGCCAGAAGGCCCTCGACGACTTCGAGGCAGGCCGGTGCTCCGTCGCCCTCGTGGCCTCCCCGCCGGAGGTCGCCGGCGGGTCGAGCACCGTCCTCTACGACGAGCCGCTCGTCGTCGCCGTCCACCGGTCGCACCACGCGGCCGGGGCCGCGTCGGTGTCCGTCGAGAGCCTCGCCGCGGACGGTCGCGACGACCTCATCGTGCTCAAGACCGGCTTCGGTCTGCGCGGCCGCGTCGAGGAGATCTATGCCGACGCCGGGGTGCCGCTTCGGGTCGGGTTCGAGGCCGAGGACGTCCACACCGCAAGGGGACTCGTCGGCGCGGGCCTCGGAGTGGCGATCCTGCCGGCCTTCGCGCCCGAGGGTGACGTCGTGCCCGTCGCGCTCGACCACCCGCAGGCGCTGCGCACCATAGGCGTCCTGGTGCGCAACCCGGCGCACGACCCGACCGTCGCGGCGTTCGAGGAGTTCGTCGTCCGGTCGGGCCGGACGGTCGCACTGGCGGCGCTCAGCCGGACAGCGTGATGACGAGGGTGATGAGTGCGGCGACGAGCAGCCCGGCGGCGGCGATGCCGGCGACCGCGAGGGTGACCCGACGGTCGCGGCCCCGCTGCTCACGCCAGCCGAGGGTCTGGGCGGCCTCGCGGACCAGCTCGCGGCCCTCGCCGTCGGGTGCTGCCTCGTCCCAGCGGGCCGAGTGGGAGACGTCGGTGATCGACAGCTCGTGCGCCGCCTCGTCGACGCGGACCCGGTGGGTCACCACGGGCTCGAGCCCCTGCTGCCCGAGCCGGTCGGCCGAGCGGGCGTCCGCCTCGTCGACCGTCAGGTCGAAACCGTAGGGCCGCTCCACGACGAGGTAGCGGCCACCCGCGGCGACCGAGCGCACCCGCTCGATGAGGTGCTGGGTGTCAGCGGATCCTGAGGGCATGGGCACTCCATCGGTGGGCGGGCTCGCGCGTGGCTGCACGAGTGTTGTGGCACAAGGCAAACGAGCCTAGCCCTGACCGCGTCACGCCGGTGACCGAGCCCCGCTCAGACCGCCGACGGCGCGTCGAGCGCAGGCCGTGTGCCACCGAGCTCCTCGTTGACCGCCCGGGCAGCCCGGACGGGGTCGCCGTCGAGGAAGGACGCGTCGCACAGCTCGCCGACGTCGTCGCTCGCGCCGGGGCCGGCGACGTGCAGTGACGCGGACGCCGCGATGCGTCGCAGCGCCGGCCCGTGCGTCTCGAACGTCTCGTGACGGTGTGCCGAGAGCACGACCGCGTCCGGCTGGAGCGTCGCGCAGGTGAGGGCGAGCTCGGAGATCGGGGTGTCCGCGCCGAGGTAGCAGGTGCGCCAGCCGAGACGCGAGAGGGCGAGCGACATCGCCATCTGGCCGAACTCGTGGTGCTCGTCGGGCATGCAGGCCAGCACGGCCAGGGGCCCCTCGGTGCGTGCCTCGGAGTTCATGAGCAGCGACAGCCGCGACCGCAGGACGTTGCTCGCGAAGTGCTCCTGCGCGACGCCGATCGCGCCCCGGGACCACCTCTCGCCCATCGCGTGGAGGTACGGCAGGACGACGACCGAGAGCGCATCCTCGAGCTCGAGCTGCGTGAAGACCTGGCTGAGCACCCGGTGCCCGCCGGCCTCGTCGAAGCTCTCGAGGGTCTGCTCGAGCTGGTCGACCCACTCGGTGGGCGTGGTGCGTGAGGACATGGTGGAGGGCTCCTTCACGGGTGGTGCCTCGAGTGCCCGGCTGTCGGGCCCGGGAGCCGAAGCCGAACCGACGCGTCATACCCAGTTGCCCCTCCCTCGTCACACTGGCGCGGAGGGAGCCGTCCACCTCCCACCTCGTCGTGGGCGATGGACGGCTCCGGTCGGATGAGGGTCGGCTCCGTCGAGCGGTCGGACGTGGCCGGTGGTCAGACCTGGGGCAGCCGGGTGACGGAGAAGGATGCGGTCGCGGGGGACGGCACGCCGAAGCGGGCGTTGACGACCCACAGCGAACCGAGCGCGGCCGTCGCGGTCGACGGCACGTCGAGCGAGGGGTCGGTCAGCGTCTTGAGCCACTCGGCGCGCCACTTGTCGCCGTGGCGTCGCATCCGGGTGACGACGACCTCCGCGCCGCCGGCCCCGCGCACGTTGTAGAGCTTCGTGCCGACGAGCTCGAGCCCGTCGCCGCTCGTGATGGCCGGCCCACCCTTCACCATCATCCGCCGGGCGTAGCCGGTCTTGCGGTTGACCTGCCACAGACCACCGACACGACTGTTGTTGAGCACGAGCGCGCCGTCCGGCAGGCTGCGGATCCCGTTGGCGTTGAACGTGTTCGGCGGGCTTGGCGGCCACTGCCCCCGAAGGGTCACGAAGTGGGGCATGCCTCCGGTCGGCCGCCCGCTGCTCGTGAGGCGGAGCATCGTGAGCCGGCCGACGGCCGAGTCGGTGACCCACACCGAGCGCCGGGTGACGACGAGGTCGTTGAGGAACCCCGCACCCGGCACCACGGTGTCGCTCACGACACGACCGGACCTGGAGCTGACCGCCCAGACGTGGCCGACGGCACCGAGGCTGCCGACGGCCCACACGAGACCCGTGCGGTGGTCGAAGAACAGACCGCGCAGCGAGCGGCCGGCCGCCCCGGCGAGGAGCGTGCGCACCATGCCGGTGCGGAGGTTGCCCTTGACGATGCGCCCGTCGGCGACGGACCCGACGTAGAAGGTGGCGCCCGGTCCGGACGTGATGCCCTCGGGCTGCGTGCCGTTCGGGAGGGCGACGCTGTCGGGGAGGTGCCCGCTCGTGCGGCTCCTGGCGGAGGCGACCGGGGTGGTCAGCGCGGTGACGGCGACGGCGGCTGCCGAGCCGAGGACGAGGCGACGCGAGGGGGTGCCTAGCACGGCGTTGTGGTTGTCCATCCTCCATGCTGTTCCGCCGTCTCGAAAGATGTCGAGACGCTGCCGTTGAACCTTTGGCGCGGATGTGCCGTTACACCGCGACGGCACATCCGCGCCTGCTGGACCGGTCCGGTCAGCGGAAGAGGTCGAGCTTGTCGTGCTTCTCGGCGAGCAGGTAGTAGACCGTGACGCGGTTCTTCGTGCGGTCACCCTTGAGCGTCTGTCCCACCTCGACGAGCGAGGCGTCGAGGTCGGCGTCGGACCCGGTCAGGCCGAGCTTCTTCTTCATGAAGCCGTCGCGCACGCGGTCGAGCTCGCTCTTGTCGCTGAACGACACGAGGGAGGAGTCCCGCTTCTGCAGGGCGATCCCGCAGTGGCGCACGATGCCCTTGATCGCGGCGTCGTCGGCGTCGGGCGAGTACTTCTTGACGTCTGCTGCCCAGTCTTCTGCCATGTGTCGTGCCCCTCTTCGTTGAATGGCGTGAACACGGACGACGCTAGACCCAAAGCCTTCGGTTGGTGACGTCTCTTCGCTGAGAAGTCGCGACGAGACCTCCGCCCATCAGACGGTGAGCTTCGCCCAGGTGCGTGGCCCGACGATCCCGTCGGCGGTGAGGCCCCGCGACCGCTGGAACGCCTGCGTCTTCGTCGTGGTCGTCGAACCGAACGTGCCGGTCGCCGACACCCCGAAGCCGCGGTGCGCGAGCAGCTTCTGCACGGCGACGACGGCCTGTCCGGTCGAGCCCTGCTTGACCGTGGCGACGAGGGCCGTCCACGTCCTCGGCCCGACGATGCCGTCGGCGGCGAGAGCCTTCGAGCGCTGGAAGGCGATGACGCGGCTCTCGGTCGTGGGGCCGAACACGCCGTCGACGGTGAGGGAGTAGCCGCGGTGGCGCAGCAGGTGCTGGATCGCCGTGGTGCGGAAGCCGTTGGCGCCTCGCCTGACCGTCGTCCACACGATGGGCGCCGGCGCGGGTGCGCCGCCACCGATGCGCCGGGCGAGGGCCGCGAGCCGGGCGTCGCCGGGACGCACGTTGATCTCGAAGTGCATCTCGTCCTTGCGGCCCGAGTAGTCGCCGCCCCAGCGCACGACGCCGTTGCAGGCGGAGACGATGGAGTGGATCCTCGTGCGCTGCGCGGTGGAGAAGGTGCCCGCCTTGCCGAGCGGGTGGCGGGGGGCGTTGAGGTCGATCGCGGTGCCGCTCGAGTGGTTCGAGAGGGAGGTGCTGCCGGAGATGACGCGGTAGCTGTGCCCCCAGCACCAGCCCTTGACGAGCGCCTCGACCTCGCGGTCGAACCGGCGGGCCACGTAGCCGAGCACCGTGTGCACGTCGCCGCGTCGAACGCCCGCCGGGAAGGTGGCGGCGCCGACGGCGAGGGTGGCGAGCGGGATGGCGGACGACGAGCCGGCCGGCCAGCCGTTCTGTGATGTCGCGGCCTGGGCCGCGGTGCCGGTGACGCCGACCAGGCCGCCGGCGAGGAGGAGGCCACCGGCGCCGCGGATGAGCGTGCGGCGACCGAGTTCGGGCGTGGACGTTTCGTGGAGCTCACACATGACTACCCCTGCTCGTCGTTGGTGCGGGCCGCGGGTGCGTCCGCAGCGCCGAGGCTAGGGGCGGGCGCTCGGCTGGTACATGGGGAGAACTACCCGGCCGGCAGCTCGGTGCCGGAGGCCACGAGGGCGTCACCGACGGCGGTGCGCCAGTAGAGCACCTCGCGGCCCGAACGGCGCCGGAGCACGAGCCCGGCCGCGAGCAGCACCTTGAGGTGGTCGCCGACCGAGCCGATCGCCAGGCCCGTGGTCGCCGCCAGTCCGCTTGTGCTGGAAGGCGATTCGAGCACGACGAGCAGCCGCGCGCGGTTGCGCCCGACGAGCCGTTCGAGCCCGTCGGGTGCCCCGGCGTCCACCCGGGCCAGCGCTCCCGCGACGGGGTAGTAGACGGCATACCTGCTCGGGAGCAGCCAGCCGACCCAGCGCGCACGGTGGTTGACGGGCACGAAGAAGAGGTCGGCGTCGTCGGGCAGCACGCGCGAGGGCAGGTCGTAGTTGTTGATGCGCAGGTGGCCGTCGCCGACCCACTCCCGGTCGCGGCCGAGATCCCTCAGCACCGACGCCCAGCCCTGCGTCGCGAGCCGCGAGGTGCGTGAGACGACGTCGGCGCGCAGGATCCGTTCGCGGCGAGCCCAGTCGGTGGCGAGGACGTGCGTCCAGACCCACTCGAGCAGCTCGACGCCGTGCTCGGTGAGGCCGTCGCGCAGCAGCACGTCGGGCAGGTCGCGCGTGGGTGAGCTCTCGGCGAGCTGCTCGCGCATGACGGCGTCGCCGAGGTCGCGCACGTCGTCGAGCTCCTGCTCGAACGTGCGCCCGCCGGTGGCCGGCGGCAGGCAGAGCCAGTCGGAGATCCACTGCGGCCTCCAGCTGTGGTCGAGCACCACGCGACGGACCGGGTGCTCGTCGAGCATGGCGCGGAAGGCCTCGCCGTGGGCGGCGGCCAGAGCCCGCCCCTCGGGGTCGGACGGGCGCACGAGGTCGTTGAGGGCGCCCACGGTCTCGATGCGCGGCGACACGACGAAGCGGCTCCGGGCCAGCAGGTCGGCCGAGATCTGCCACGTCCCCATGTTTCGCCTCCGTCCGAAACATTAGCCCGCCGGTCGGTCGGGCGGGCACCGTGTGCGGGTGCAGACGTACCGCCAGCTCTTCTCCGTCCCGGAGTTCCGCGTCCTCTTCCTCGTCACCTGCCTCAACGTCGGGTCGTACGCCGTCGCCTCCCTCGCGCTCGGCACCATCACGTTCGCCGCCACCGGCTCACCCGTGCTCACGGCCCTCGCGATGTTCGGGGCCCCGCTCATGCGGATCGTCGGCCAGGCCCTCTTCGGGTCCGGCTCCGACCTCGTCCGCCCCCGCACCGCGCTCGTCCTCGTCGCGACGACGACCCTCGTGACCGACCTGCTGCAGGCGATCCCCGGGCTGCCGTGGGGCTGGCGGTTCGTGCTGCTGGCGGTCGGGCCGCTCATCACCTCTGCCCTCGGGGGCAGCATGATGGCGCTCGTCTCCGACATCCTCCCGCCCGACGGCTTCATCCTCGGGCGCGCGACGCTCAACATCGCGGTCGGCGGCATGCAGTTCGTCGGCTACGGCATCGGTGGCCTGCTCCTCATCCGCTTCACCACCACTCAGCTCTTCCTCGGCTCCGCTGCGGCCCTGCTGGTCGCCGTGGTGCTGCTCCGGCTCGGCCTCTCGGACCACCCGCCGCGCCACACGGGCTCGTCCGTCGTCCGGCGCACGCGCGAGATGAACCGCCGCCTCCTCGGCTCGCCCGTGACCCGTCCGATCTACCTCGCGCTGTGGGTGCCGAACGGGCTCATCGTGGGTTGCGAGGCCCTCTTCGTCCCGTTCGCGGGGCAGGGGGCCGGCTATCTCTTCGCCGTGACGGCCGCCGGCATGCTCGTCGGGGACGTCGTGGTGGGTCGCTTCCTCTCGGTCCCGTGGCGCGACAGGCTGATCGGGCCGCTTCGCCTGCTGCTGGCCGTGCCGTACCTCGCCTTCTTCCTCGTGCCGTCGTTGCCGTATGCCGCCGCGCTCGCCTTCGTGGCGTCGGCGGGCTACGCGGCGAGCCTGCCACTGCAGGAGCGGCTCGTCACGCACACCGAGTCGGGGGCCCGCGGGCACGTGTTCGGCCTGCAGGGCACCGGGCTCATGGTCGGTCAGGCGCTGGGCGCCCTGCTCGGTGGCGCGGTAGCGAGCGCGCTCGGGGTCGGCCCCGAGGCCGCGGCCGAGGCCATGGGCGTCATGGCGGTGGCCTCGGTCCTCGTCTCCGTCGCCCTCACGCCCGGCCTGCGCCGCTCCCGCCCGGTCGCCCCGGCAGTCGCCACGGCAGTCGCCCCGGTGGAGGCCGCCTCTCGCTAGGAGACGATGCCGCGCCGCCTCGCGATGGCGGCGGCCTCGGTGCGACCGGAGGCGCCGAGCTTCGACAGCAGGTTGGAGACGTGCACGCTCACGGTCTTGGTGCTGATGTAGAGCTGCTTGCCGATCTGGCCGTTGGTGAGGCCCTGGGAGAGCAGCTCGAGCACCTCCAGCTCGCGGGGGGTGAGGTCGTGCGACGGCGCGGTGCCGGCGGCACTGCGACCGCCGGCCGACCCCGGCCGCACCTCGTCGAGCTCGCGCAGGAGCGGCTCGGCCTGGAGCCGGACCGCGACCCCACGGGCGGCCTCGGCCTCGCGGCGCGAGCCCGCGGCGTCGCCGGCGCTGCGCAGGGCGGCGGCCAGGCGCGCCCGGGAGCGAGCCGTCTCGAAGACGTGGCCGTAGCGCTCGAACGCCGCCGTGCTCGTGCGCCACGCCTCGACGAGCTCGTCGGCCGTGGGTGGGTCGTCGAGCTCGACCGCGTGGCGCAGCCGGAGCACCTCGGCCTCGAGGCGCGACGTCCACGCCCACGTCTCGCGGCTGGTGTCCTCGAGCGACTCAGCGGCGGACCGCTCGAACTTCGGGCGGCTCGCCTTCTCGACGGCGGGTCGCAGCTCGCCGATCTCGCGACCGCGCTGCGTGAGCTCGTCGACGAGCGCGACGGCACGCTCTCGGAGGGGAGGGTCGGCGGTGGGCGCGAGGCGGGCGACCTGGCCGGCGAGCAGCGCAGCGAGCCGGACGACGGCGTGGTACTCGCCCCACGCGGCATCGAGGGTGCGGACCGCGGCCTCGGTGAGGTCGAGCAGGCCGGTGAGGTCGCCGGCGTCGCCGAGCACGTCGACGGCGGGCATGACCGTGAGGACGACGCACAGGCCGTCGACCGGCCACCACTCGCGCAGGGCGTCGAAGAGATCGGGGTCGATGGGCTCACCGCGACCGGCCCGGACCAGCAGCATCGCGCCGGTGAAGATCGTGCGACCCGGCTGCGGCGCGGGGCGTCCGGCGAGGTCGAGGCGTCGGACAGAGCCGTCCCAGTCGGCGAGCTCGTAGGCGGTGATGCCGCCGAGCAGCCGGCACTCCTGGCCCCACGGCGCCCACTCGCGGTGCAGGCGTCGGGCGACGTCGGCGCCCCGGTCGTAGAGGGAGAGGGCGCCCGGCAGGTCGCCGCGGCGGTGGGCCAGCGAGGCGAGCTGGTGCAGGGCGCGAAGCAGCAGCGGGTCGTCCGGGTCGATGTCGTCGACGAGGGCGCGGAGGTGGGTCTCGACGGCGGCGAGGTCCTCCTGGGCCTCGAGCACTCGCGCCATGATGGTGCGCACCTCGGCGACCGCGCCCACCATGCCGAGACGCTCGGCGAGGAGCGAGACCTCGTTGCCCACGACCGCCGCCTCGATGAACGAGCCCTGGTCGACGAGGGCCTGCACCCGAGCGACGAGCACGCGGACCCGGCGCTCGCCGGCCTCGTCGCCGAGCAGGCACATGGCCTCGTCGGTGAGGGCGATCGAGTCGACGGGCAGGTCGAGGATGCGGGCCCGGATGACGAGCGTCGACAGCAGGTCGGCCCGGACGAGGGGGTCCTGTGCGGTGCCGGGATGGTCGAGGCGGTCGCGCAGCAGGTCCATGGCGCGCACCGACTCGCCCGCGACCATGGCTGCCCGTGAGGCGCGCAGGGTCACCTCGTCGCGCTCGGCGTCGTTCTCGTCGAGCCACGTCAGGGCGCGCTCGAAGTGCAGCAGGGCCTCCTGCGGGCCACCGACGGCCATCGCGGCCTCGCCCGCTGCCCGGCTCGCGCGCACCGCGGTCGGCAGGTCGCCGACCGCGGCAGCGTGGCGCGCCAGCTCCGACGCGGGAGCGAGGTCGGGGCGCTCGGCGAGCACGGCGGCATACGCCCGGTGGAGCCTGAGGCGCTCGCCCGGGAGGAGGCCGTCGGCGACGGTCTCGCCCAGGAGCGCGTGGCGGAACGTGTAGGCCGGGGGCCAGCGCGCCTCGAGCACGTGGTGCTCGACAGCGGAGGCGAGCGCGGTCTCGAGCGTCTCGTCGGGCAGGTCGAGCACCTTCGAGAGCAGCTCGTGGTCGATGAACTGGCCGCCCTTGAGGGCGATGGCGCGCAGCACCCGCTGGGCGGTGTCGTCGAGCTGCTCGACGCGGGCCCGGAGTACGCGGCTCAGGCCGCCGGTCAGGGTCTGGCCCGCCGCGGCGCTCGCCACGAGCTCCTCGGCGAAGAACGGGTTGCCCTCGGAGCGACGCGCGATCTCGGCGGCCGTCGTCGCGTCGGTGGGGGCGCCCTCGATGCCGGAGACGAGCTCTCGGACGGCATCGGCGGGCAGGGGTGCGAGCTCGACGTGCTCGAGCCCGGCGATGCGGGCCCAGACGGCGAGGGTGTCGTGGAGCGGGTGCCGGCGGTAGAGGTCGTCGGAGCGGTAGGTCACGACGAGGCCGACGGCCTTGGCGAAGCCGCGCGTCAGCAGCAGGGTGATGAGGTCGCGCGACGAGTGGTCGGCCCAGTGGACGTCCTCGACGACGACGAGGGAGGGCTGTGCGTCGCCGAGCGCCGACAGCAGGGCGTGCACCGCCTCGGCCACCTGGCCGGGGTCGGTGGTGCGGCCGGCGCGCTCGGGGTCGTGCGACTCGGGGCGGCCGGGCAGGAGGTGGCCGAGGCTCGGGTGGGTGACGAGCACGCGCTCGACGACCTCGGGGTGCCCGGCGTCGACGGCACCGGCGAGCTCGACGAACGGCAGGTAGGCGAGGCTGCTGCCTGCCTGCCCCACGCAGTGCCCGACGGCGGTGAACCAGCCGGAGTCCTTGGCCTCGGTGACGAGCTGCCCGACGAGACGCGACTTGCCGATGCCGGCGTCGCCCGACAGCACGACGACGCCACCGGGCTGGCCACCCGGGGTCGGGCGCAGTCCGATGGCGTCGGCGAGATGGGAGAGGTCGGAGTCCCTCCCGATGAGGGGGCCGGTGCTGAGCGGCATACGCGGAATTCTCGCGTACTCCGCCGACAGCGCGAGGACGGTGGACGACACGGTGCGTGTCGCCGTCGTCACCGCGTGCGGCCCGGGTTGTTCTCCTCACGGGAGATCCGCGCCAGCGTGCGTCGCATGATCTCGAGCGACGAGCTGCTGCGGGGGCGGCGACGCTGCGGGTAGCGGGCCTCGATCTCGGCCTGGACGGTGCGGTAGTCGTAGAAGTGAGTGGTCACGGTCTTTCCTCTGTTCGTGCCTTTTCTGGACTCCTCCAGAGTCGGCTCCTGAGGTAGACCCCCACATCGGGTGAGCTCCCTATCCGTGCGCGCCCACTACCTCAGATCCGCGGTGCCGCCCTACCTCAGACAGGCCCGCCGGCTACCTCAGCCGAGGACGAGGGTGGCGGCGATCGCGAACATGACGAGCGCGATGACGACGTCGAGCACGCGCCACGTCGCGGGACGGGCGAAGAGCGGGGCGAGCAGGCGGGCCCCGTGGCCGAGCGCGGTGAACCACATGATGCTGGCGGCGATCGCGCCCGCGGTGAACCACCAGCGTCCGTCGGGTCCCTGCTGGTTGGCGATGGAGCCGACGAGCAGCACCGTGTCGAGGTAGACGTGCGGGTTGAGCCACGTGAGGGCGACGACGGTGGTGAGCACGCCCCGGCGCGACGTGGCGGTGCCGTCGGCCTCGAGGGCCTTGGGGTGTCGCGCGTTGCGCAGGCACAGCAGGCCGTACCCGACGAGGTATGCCGCCCCGACCCACCGCACGACGGTGAGCAGGGTGGGGTGGGCCGTGACCAGACCGCCGACGCCGAGGACCCCTGCGACGACGAGCACCGCGTCGCTGAGGGCGCACACGGTCACGACGAGGCCGACGTGCCGGCGCGTTAGCCCGGTGCGCAGCACGTAGGCGTTCTGCGCCCCGATGGCGATGATGAGCGAGGCCATCGTGAGGAAGCCGGGCAGGAGGGAGGTCACCGTTCGACGGTACGGGCCGACAGCAATTCAGTGAAGCGAAGGATTCTTCCGCATCATTAGCATGACTTCATGAGGTTGCAGCCCGAGCACCTGGCGACCCTGCTCGCCATCGTCGACACCGGCACCTTCGACGCGGCGGCGCGGCGCCTGCACGTGACGGCGTCTGCCGTGAGCCAGCGCGTCAAGGCCCTCGAGGCGGAGGTGGGGCAGGTCGTCGTCGTGCGCGCCAGCCCGTGCCGTCCCACCGCCGCCGGTGAGGCGCTCGTCCGCCTCGCCCGTCAGCAGGGACTGCTCGAGGCCGAGGCGCTCGCCGGCCTGTCGTCCGGCGCGGAGGGGCGCGTCGACCTGCCCGTGGCCGTCAACGCCGACTCGATGTCGACGTGGTTCGGGGCGGTGTTCGGCGACGTGGCCGGTTGGCCCGACGTCGTGATCCGGGTGCACGTCGAGGACCAGGACCACTCGGCGCGGCTGCTGCGGTCGGGCGAGGTGCTCGCCGCGGTGACGTCGGACCCGTCGCCGGTGCAGGGGTGCTCGACCGAGCCACTCGTGACGATGCGCTACCTGCCGGTCGCGCGGCCCGAGCTGGTCGAGCGCCACCGCGCGGGTCGCGGGATCGACTGGGGCGCAATGCCTCTCGTCAGGTTCAATGGTAAGGACGACATCCAGCAGCGGATCCTCGAGAGGCATCGCGCCAGCTCGGCGCCGCCGACCCACGAGGTGCCCGACGGCACCGGGTTCGCCACGGCCGTGCGCGCAGGGCTGGGGTGGGGTGCGTTGCTGACCTCACAGCTCGACTCGGCCCTCGACTCGGGTGAGCTCGTCCGGCTCGGCACGCGAGACCACGTCGACGTGCAGCTCTACTGGCAGCGCTGGCGCCTGCCCTCCGAGCACCTCGACCGGCTCAGCGCCTCCGTCAGGGCTGCTGCTGCGACGGTGACGTCCCCGCGGAATGCTCGTCCAGCCACTCCCGCCAGGCGGCATACCCGCCGATGACGTCGGTGGCACGGTGGATGCCGAGCTCCTGCAGGGCGGCTGCGGCGAGGCTCGAGGTGTAGCCCTCCTGGCAGAGCACGATGACGGGCAGGTCGTGGCTCGCGAGGGGCAGCGAGGCGTCGCTCGCCGGGTCGAGGCGCCACTCGAGCACGTTGCGCTCGATGACGACGGCGAACGGCAGCTCGCCCTCGGCCTCGCGCTGGGCGGCGGGGCGGATGTCGACGATGACGGCGCCGTGGGCGCGAGCGGCGTCCGCCTCGGCCGGCGTGACCCGGTGCAGGTGCGTGCGCGCCTCGGCCAGCACCTCGTCGATGGTGCGTGGTGGGCGTCCGGGGGTGGGGTCCTGGCTCACCAGTCGACTCCGATCTCCTCGTGCTCCTCGACCTCGAGGACGCCGTCGACGGCACGGTAGTTCGTCATCGCCGTCAGCTTCGGTGCGTAGACGTGCAGGCTCACCGCAGGGTCGGAGCCGGCGTTCGTGACGCGGTGCAGGTGGCGGGTGCCGAAGGTGCGCTGGTCGCCGGGCGTGAGCAGGACGCCGGGACCGGTGACCCGGCGCGAGCCGTCGAGGTCGACCGCTGCCTTGTAGCCGGCGACCTCCTCGGTGAGCACGCCCTGGAGCACGACGAAGGAGCCGGCGCTGCCGCCGTGGTCGTGCCACGGCGTGCCCTGGCCCGGAAGCCACGTCAGCAGCCAGGCCTCGTGGTGCTCGTCGGCGAGCAGGCGGGCGTAGTAGCGGGTGATGGGGTCGAAGTCGACGACTCCCTGCCAGACGGAGCGCTGGCGGGCGAGTCGTCGGGCGGTGTCGGCGAGGTCGACGGGGATGCGCTGGGCGCCGCGGGACATGGTGAGGGCCTTTCGGGGTGGGTGGGGTGTGCGGGTGCGGCGGCGCTCGGGAGGGGTCGGCAGCCCGGTATCAGGCTGGGCGACGGCTCCCGAGCGGGCTACAGGCACACATTCGGCCGTCCCGGCAGCGCGGGTACGCGATGGGCGCGGAGTGGTGGGGGCGGTTCCCTCGCCCACTCACATAACCATTCGTACTCATAATGAAAACGCTAACTTATGCGATCCCGCCAGGCAAGCGGAAGGTTTGCCATTAGGTAAGGCTTACCTATCTAATGTGGGGCGTGCTGAACGCCCTGACGACTCCCACGACTGCGCCCCCGGCCGCACCGTGGCTCGACCTGCCCGGCGACCCGCGCGCCGCCGCTGTCGTGCTGGGCGACCGCGTCGTGAGCCGTGCCGAGCTGCGCGACCTCGTCGAGGACGCCGGGCGGCCCCTGGCCGGGACCCGCCGCCTCGTGCTCGTCGCCATGCAGAACCGGCTCGACTGCCTCGTCGCCTACCTCGCCGCCCTGCGGCAGGGGCACGCCGTCCTGCTGGCCGCCGGCGACCGGCCCGACGTCCTCGAGGGTCTGCGCGCCGCCTGGGACCCCGACATCGAGATCTCCGCAGTGGGGGAGGTCGACGTCCGTCGTGACGCGCCGGCGGCTCCCCTGCACCCCGACCTCGCGCTGCTGCTCAGCACGAGCGGCTCGACCGGCTCACCGAAGCTCGTGCGCCTCTCCTACGACAACCTGACCGCGAACGCCGAGCAGATCGCCGAGTTCCTCCAGATCCGAGAGACCGACTGCGCCGCCACGACGCTGCCGCTGCACTACTGCTACGGCCTGTCGGTCCTGCACAGCCACCTCGTCCGGGGCGCCGGCATCGCGCTCACCGACCTCGCCGTCGTCGACGAGTGCTTCTGGGACCTGGCGCGGCGGGCCGGGGTCACCTCGTTCGCCGGGGTGCCGTGGACCTTCGAGATGCTCGACCGGTCGGGCTTCTCCGGCGTCGACCTCCCGCGCCTGCGCTACGTCACCCAGGCCGGTGGTCGCCTCGACCCCGAGCGCGTGCAGCACTGGGCCCAGCTCGGTCGCGAGAGCGGCTGGGACTTCTTCGTCATGTACGGCCAGACCGAGGCGACCGCCCGGATGTCCTACCTGCCGCCCGACCTCGCCCTGAGCAGCCCCGGCTCCATCGGCGTGCCCGTTCCCGGCGGCAGCCTCGAGGTCGTCGACGGCGAGCTCTGCTACACCGGGCCCAACGTCATGCTCGGCTACGCGGAGCGCCCGGCCGACCTCGCGCTCGGTCGCACGACCACCCGGCTGCGCACCGGCGACCTCGGCCGGGTGGGCCCTGACGGCCTCTTCGAGGTCACGGGCCGCTCCAGCCGACACGTCAAGGTGCTGGGTCATCGCGTCGACCTCGACGTCGTCGAGCGCCGCCTCCGGGACGGCGGACGTGACGTGCGCGTGGCCGGCCGTGAGGGCCTGGTCGCCGTGTCGGTGCGTGGCGGCGAGCGCTGCGGTGCAGGGTCCGGCGTCGACCACGGTGCGGTGCGGCGTGCCGCCGCCGCGGCGGGTCACGTGCCCCTCGGCGCCGTACGCGTCGTCGAGGTCACCGAGCACCCCACCCTGGCGGGTGGCAAGGTCGACCTGCAGGCCATCATGGCGCTGGGCGAGGGAGGCACCGCCACCTCGTCGTCACCCGAGGTGGACGGGGAGGGCGGTTCGGTCGCGCGCATGTATGCCGCAGCCCTGCACCGCGACACAGTGCCCGCCGACGCGACCTTCGCGTCGCTCGGTGGCGACTCCCTCAGCTACGTGGAGGTGTCGCTGAAGCTCGAGGAGCTGCTCGGCGACCTGCCGCCGTCGTGGCACGTGACGCCGGTCGGCCGGCTCCAGGAGCAGGCCGACGACGCCCTCGCTGCGACCAGGCGCGGCGCGTCGGGGGACGACGGCAGCCGGCCGCGCGCGGACCGCGGTGTCGCGGGGGCGGGGCCGACGGCATACGGCAGGGGTCGACGTGCCGGTGTCGGGCGACGACGCACCGTCGAGACCGGGGTGTGGCTCCGGGCGCTCGCGATCCTGCTCATCGTCGGCACGCACGCCGACCTCTTCGCGCTGCAGGGCACCGCGCACGCGCTGCTCGTGCTCGTGGGCTTCAACGTCGCGCGGTTCGCGCTCGCGGCGCCGCAGCGGGCCGCCCGGCTCCGGGCCCTCGGGCGCGGCCTGGTGAGGATCGTGGTCCCCACGCTCGCCGTCATCGTGCCCGCGCACCTCGTGTGGGGCGACTACGAGACCCGCAACCTGTTCCTGCTCAACTGGGCGTTCGGCGAGCAGCGTCTCGGGCCACCATGGCGCTTCTGGTTCATCGAGGCGCTCGTCTTCGCCCTGGTCGTCGCGATCGTGCTCACGGCCGTCCCCGCGGTCGCGCGGCTCGAGAAGCGCTGGCCCTTCGGCCTGCCTGTCACGCTGACCCTGGCCGCCTTCACCCTGCGCCTCCCGCTCTTCGAGCTGCCCGTGCCGCGCATGCAGGGCTCGGCCCTCGTCGTCCTCTTCCTCTTCTTCCTCGGCTGGGCCATCGCGCGGGTCAGCACGCCCCGGCACCGGTGGTGGGTCACCGTCGCTGCGGTGCTGCTCGTCGGCACCTTCTCCGGCAATCCTGCCCGCGACGTCCTGTCGCTCGCGTTCGTGCTCGCCCTCGTGTGGAAGCCGACCACCCGTCTGCCGGCGTGGCTCGTGCCCGCCGTGCAGGTGCTGGCCGCGAGCTCGCTCTACGTCTACGTCATCCACTGGCAGGTGCTCGAGCACCTGTGGGGTCGGCCCGTGCTCGCGTTCACCGGCTCGATGGTCGTGGGTGTCGCGTACTGGCTGCTGTGGACGCGCGTGCTGCCGTGGGTCGGCGAGCGGCTGGCGCGGGTCGGAGCGTGGCCGGCGTGGCGGCAAGTCGCGCACACCTGACCGGAAACCCTGCGGCGCCGTGTCGGTGCCGGCGTCTACGGTCTGCTGGTGACCGTCGAAACGCCCGCCACCGCAGAGGCCCCAGTCACCTCTCGCCGCACCACCTGGCTCGTGCTCGGAGCCGTGGCCGTGACTCTGCTGCTCTGGGCGTCGGCCTTCGTCGCGATCCGCCACCTCGGGCGTGACGTCCCACCCGGCGCGCTGTCGCTGGGCCGGCTGCTCGTCGCGTCCGTGGCGCTCGGGGTGTTCGTCTTCCGCCGGCCACGCACCTGGCCGGCCCGCCGCGACTGGCCGCTGCTGCTGCTGTGCGGCATCGGCTGGTTCGGGGTCTACAACCTCGCCCTCAACGAGGCCGAGCGGCGCATCGACGCCGGCACCTCCGCCCTCATCGTGCAGATCGGGCCGATCATCGTCGCGCTGCTGGCCACCGTGTTCCTCGGCGAGCCGATGACGCGCTGGCTGCTCATCGGGATGGCGGTCGGCTTCGCGGGAGTCGTCGTCATCGCGCGCGGCTTCTCCTCCGGCGACTCGGGCGACATGGTCGGCGTCTGGCTCGCCGTGCTGGCGGCGATCACGTATGCCGTCGGCGTCCTCGCGCAGAAACCGCTCCTCGGGCGACTCCCGGGCCCCGAGGTCACCTGGCTGGCCTGCATCATCGGCGCCGTCGTGTGCCTGCCGTGGAGCGGCGAGCTCGTGACCGTGGTGCGCGACAGCGACGCGGCGACGTTGTGGTGGATCGCCTACCTGGGCATCTTCCCGACGGCGATCGCCTTCTCGACGTGGGCCTACGTGCTCGCCCGCAGCAACGCGGGCACGCTGACCCTGACGACCTTCCTGGTGCCGTTCATCGCCACCCTCATCGCGTGGGCGCTGCTGTCGGAGGTGCCCCCGCCGCTGACGTTCGTTGGCGGCGCCCTGTGCATCGCCGGTGTGCTGCTGACGCGGCGCAAGCCACGACGCCCGGTTGCCGCCGAGACGACCGAGTGAATGCCGCACGTGTGGACAAACCTTCCATTCTGTTCGAACTGGTGTTCTAATAGAGTTGTTGGATCCGACGGCAGGAGGAGGGCGGCGTGCCTTATCAGGAGGCGACTCCTACCGTTCTGGCCCGGATTGCCTATGTGCTGGGTGCCCGCGGCGAGGCCGCTTCGGTGCGCCGCTTCACCGGCAAGGGTCCGCGGGCGACTGCAGACGCCGACGGCTCGTTCCGCGATGAGGGGCTCGACGAGGAGGCGGGGGAACTCGTCGCCGAGATCCAGGCGCTCGAGCGGTCGAAGGCGCGCACCGAGGCACGGCTGATCGCCGCCTATGCAGCACTGCACACGGTCGAGGAGCTCCAGCTCGCGAGACTCCCGCGGACGCCGGTCCCGCTCTCCGTCGACCAGGTCGTGACCCAGGAGATCGCCTCTGCCACGGGGGTCGGCGCCGCGGAGGTGTCGCGTCGGCTCGAGCTGGCAACGACACCGAGACGCCACCGGCTGCTGCGCCAGCGACTGTCCGAAGGCCGCGTCAGCCTGCACCGTGCCCTGCAGGTCGTCGCCGAGACCCGGTCCCTCGACGACAGCGTGCTCCCTGATCTCGAGGCTGCCGTGCTGGCCCCCGCGCCGGACGGCTCTGTGTCGTCGCAGCGCCTCTTCATGAGCCGACTGCGCCGCTGCGTCCGCAGTGCCGACCATCGCGGTGAGGGCGAGCGACGCTGCCCGGCCCTTCGTCGACGCAACGTCCACGGGCGCCTCACCGACGACGGTATGGGGGTGTTCACGGTCGTCGCTCCGGCGGAACGGGTCGTCGGCGTCCTCGACCGGGTCGACGCGCTGGCCCGAGCCACCCGTGCAGCCGGTGACGAGCGCACGCTCGACCAGCTGCGCAGCGACGTGCTCACCGACCTCGCCCTCTTCGGCACGGTGTCGGGCTCCGGTGGTCCCGTCCTCAGCCCGTCGGTCGAGCCATCGGGTATCGACGTCGCGACCACCTCCTCCGCAGGCTCGACCGGGCTCGACGCGGCAGTCCCATCTTCGGCCACGCTTGCGCCGACGTGCGGGTCGTGGCTCGCGTCCGCGCCGCCGGCTGTCGTCCGCATCGTCGTGCCGTTCGAGGTCGCCGTCGGCCTGTCGGATGCTGCGTGCGAGATCCCCGGCCATGGCTGGGTCACCGCCGCGCACGCCCGTCAGATCATGACCGCGCCAGGCTCTGTCTGGCAGCGACTCGCGGTCGACGTCGACTCGGGGTCGTGCGCTCGAGCTGTCCTCCGACCGCTATGAGCCGACGCGCGAGATGGTCGAGCACGTGCGCGCCGTCGACGGCGTGTGCCGCGCTCCCGGGTGCCAGGTGCCGGCCGAACGCTGCGACGTCGACCACATCGTCCCGTGGCCGAAGGGCGAGACGCGGGTCTCGAACTTCGAGTCGCTGAGCCGCGGCTGCCACAACCCCAAGACCGCCCGGGCCTGGACGGTCGAGAAGGTCGACGACGACGGGCTTTGTTGGACCACCCTCGCGCGCCGCGACTACATCACCTACCCGAAGGACTGGCGCGAAGCGCTACGAGATCCCGGCGGCTGTTCAGGTGCGTCGAGTCCGCCGCGCTGCGGCGATACCGGGTGTACTGAGACCAGCAGCGACCCGCCTCCGTTCTGACGAGGCGTGCCCATGCCCCGGCCCACGTGGCTCCTGCTGGATAGCGCGCGGCGGACATGCGTGACGCCGGGTCGGTCGACCCGGCGTCAGCTGGAGGAGTTCGGTTCTGGTCGGCGTGGATGCTCCGGCACGGTCTGGGTCGTCGGTGCGGCTCAGCGGGCGACGGGGACGTCGTGCAGGACCCGGACGAGATCGCGGTCGACCTCGGCGTCCGCGCCGAAGGGGGCGCGTGGCAGCGAGAACGTCCGGCGGTGGTGCGGCCCGAGGGCTGCGACGAGAGCGACGATCATGGCGATGAAGAAGATGATGTCCATGGCAGAAATTCTGCGCCCGCCGCGATCCCGCCACGGGTGGCAGAACTGACGACTGTCGACAAGATTCTGCCAACCGTGCCATGCTGGCCGGATGTTGCGCACGATCGCGGTCATCGCCCAGGAACCGGTCGCCATGTTCGAGCTCGGCGTGCTGAGCGAGGTCTTCGGCATCGACCGCACCGACGACGGCGTCCCGCCCTTCGACTTCCGCGTCTGCTCGGCCCGTCCGGGCGAGCCACTGCGAACGACGAGCGGGCTGAGCATCGTCGCCCCGCTGCCGCTCGAAGCGGCCCGTGGCGCCGATCTCGTCGCCATCCCGGGCGGCGCGGTCGACGGCCCCTATGACGGCGACGTCCTCGAGATCCTCCGTCACACCGTCGAGGACGGTGGCCGCGTGCTGTCCGTCTGCTCCGGTGCCTTCCAGCTCGCCGCCGCAGGCCTGCTCGACGGTCGCGACTGCACCACCCACTGGCGGTATGCCGCGCGACTGGCCGACGAGCACCCGAGGGCGTGCGTCGACCTCGACGTCCTCTACGTCGAGGACGGTCCGGTGCTGACCAGCGCCGGCACCGCGGCCGGCATCGATGCCTGCCTTCACCTCGTGCGCACCGAGCTGGGTTCGGAGGTGGCGACCCGCATCGCGCGACGGATGGTCGTGCCGCCCCACCGCTCGGGCGGGCAGCGGCAGTTCGTCGAGACCCCTTTGCCGGCAGAGCCGTGCGAGGGGCTGCAGGAGGTCATGGAGTGGGTGGCCGAGCGCCTCGACGAGGAGCACTCGATCCCGTCCCTGGCGCGGCGGGCGGCGATGTCCGAGCGCACCTTCGCCAGGCGCTTCGCGGCCGAGGTGGGCACGACCCCGCACAAGTGGCTGACCAGCCAGCGCGTGCTGCGGGCCCGGCACCTGCTCGAGACCACGGACCTCGACGTCGAGCGCATCGCGCGGGAGAGCGGGTTCGCCACCGCAGCCGTGCTGCGCCACCACTTCCAGCGCGAGATCGGCATCCCGCCGGTGGCGTACCGACGCGCCTTCGCCAAGCAGCCCGCGTCCGCGTGAGCCCCTCTCCCGGGTGCGGTTGCAGCGCACCGATTCCCTCGTATGCCGCTGTCTCGGTGCAGCGCTAGACATTCAGATACGCGCCTATCGGCACAGGTCTCGCCGCGACAGAGGTCCTTACCGCGCGTAGGTTGCCGGCCAGTGGGACGACAACGGCGTCGTCCCCAGGCCAGAGGAGCGCCCTCCGTGACCCACCCCTCCGCACCGCCGTCCCGCCCGTCTCGCCCCGATCGCCCGACCCGCCGGCGCGCGCACCGCCTCCGCCGGATCGCCGGCGTCATCGTGCTCGCCGTCGCCGCAGCCCTGATGTCACCCGTGACGACGGCCCGCGCGACAGGCGACTTCTACGGCGCGCCGGCCTCCGTCGACGGGCCGCCCGGCAGCGTCCTGCGGTCCGAGCCGATGACCTTCTACCTCGACCCGCTGCGCGCCGTCCGCTCGACGGCGGCCGCCACCCGCGTCATGTACGCGACCCGCGACCGCACGGGCGCCCCCATCGCGGTCACGGGCACCGTGCTCGTGCCACCCGTGCCGTGGATCGGTCCGGGGCAGCGCCCCGTCGTCGGCTACGCCGCCGGCACCCAGGGCATGGGCGACCAGTGTGCGCCGAGCCGGCAGCTCGCGGCCGGCTCGGAGTACGAAGGCGTCTTCATCTCGGGCCTGCTGGCACGCGGCTACGCCGTTGCCATGACCGACTACCAGGGTCTCGGCACAGCAGGCACGCACACCTACATGGTGCGCGAGGCGCATGCGCACGCCGTCCTCGACATGGTCCGCGCCGCCCAGCGCCTCCCCGGCACGGGACTGCCCTCGGCGGGGCCGGCCATGCTCGCCGGCTACAGCCAGGGCGGCGGGGCCACCGCGGCGGCCGTGGAGCTCGCCCCCTCCTACGCTCCCGAACTCAGGCTGAGGGGCGCCGTGGCCGGGGCCGTGCCCGCAGACCTCGGTGCCGTCGCCGCCAACCTCGACGGCGGTCTCTACTCCGCCTTCGCCCTCTACGCCGTCGCCGGACAGTCCGCCGCCTACGGCCTCGACCTCGACGCCTTCCTCAACGCCCGCGGCACCTCCGTCATCCAGGCCGTCAAGGGCGAGTGCGTGGCCGAGTCCATCGCCCTGCACGCCTTCACCCGCTCGAGCGACCTGACGAAGGACGGCCGCTCCCTCACCGAGCTGGCCGCCGCCGAACCCTTCCGCTCGATCATCGCCGACCAGCGCCTCGGCCGCCTGGAGCCCACGGTGCCCGTGCTCGTCACCCACTCGGCGCTCGACGACGTCATCCCGTATGCCGTCGGGCGGCGTCTCGCGAGCGACTGGTGCGCCCGTGGTGCGAACGTCGCGTTCTCGCCCAACATCACCCCGACCCACGTGGGCGGCGCCGTGCCGTCGTTCGCCAAGCAGTTCGCCTTCCTCGAGGCGCGGGTCGCCGGCCTCCCGCAGGTCTCCGACTGCTGGTGGCTGTGACCGGTCAGGCCAGGGATCGGGGGCCCAGCGACCTTGGACCTCAGCGGTTCCGACGCGCGATCGCGGCCGAGAGGGCGGTTGCGAAACCGCACCACACGGCATACGGCGACAGGGCGACTCCGACCGTCCTATTGACCGACCCGGCCCGGCGGGCGAGGTCGGCGGAGCTGAGCGTCAGCACCGCCGCCTCGGCCGCCGCGGCCCACGGTCGCCGCGCCCGGAAGAAGACGGCGCTCCATGCCGCGTTGAGCACGAGGTTCGTGCCGAACGCCTTGAGGTAGCTGTTGCGGGCCGCCTTGTCGCCCGAGGCGTCGAGCTCGGTGAGCACCGTCGCCGAGCTTGCCGCGATGTCGGCGTAGAGCGCCGTCCACACCACGGGGAACGCGGCCGGCGGTGGCTGCCAGGCCGGCTTGTCCAGCGACGCGTACCAGCGCGAGTCGGGCCGGGTGGCGATCGAACCCGCGAGCGCGGCCGCGGTGACCGCCGCCCCGGTGAGCGCCAGGTTGCGCCACGCCGTGTCGGGCGGCACGGAGGCCATGGCCGAGCGCACCGCCGTGGCGAAGTCCGTCAGCCCGCCCGGCACGTCGACGTGCTGTTCGATGTCGCGCTCCTTGGCGACGACCTCGTGAACGAGGCTCCCCACCAGCGGCTTGGCCAGGCCGGCCGAGATGGGCGTGACGAGGCCGACCCAGTGGCTCGCGAGCCGCGGCGTCAGCACCGGCACCGTGACGACGACCGGTCGCCGCTGCCCGGTGACGTCGGCGAAGCGGCGGATCATCTCGCGGTAGGTGAGCACGTCGGGTCCGCCGATGTCGAACGTCCGGTTCACCTCGGGCGGAAGGCTGCCCGCCCCGACGAGCAGCGTCACGACGTCGTCGACGGCGATCGGCTGGATGCGGTTGTCGAGCCACTTCGGCGCGACCATCGCCGGCAGGCGCGTCGTGAGGTAGCGCAGCATGTCGAACGACGCCGACCCGTCGCCGATGACGACGGCGGCCTGGAGCACGGCCGTCGGAACGCCCGAGTCGAGCAGGATGCGGCCCACCTCGACGCGCGAGGCAAGGTGCGGCGAGAGCACCTCGTCGTCGGGGTGCAGCCCGCCGAGGTAGACGATGCGGCCGACGCCCTCCTCGCGGGCAGCCGTGCCGAACGTCGTGGCCGCGTCGCGGTCGCGCTCCTCGAAGTCGGGGCGGTCGTCCATCGAGTGCACGAGGTACCACGCGGCGTCGACCCCGCTGAGCGCCTTGCGCATGTCGGTAGGGGACGACACGTCGCCCTCGGCCACCTCGACCCGGTCGCGCCACGGGCGTCCGTCGAGCGACGAGCGGTGACGGGTCAGGACCCGCACCGACCACCCCTCGTCGAGCAGCCGAGGCACGACCTGGCCGCCGATGTAGCCGGATGCGCCGGTCACGAGCGCCGTGCGGGTGGTGTCGGGGTCAGCGGTCATCGTTCACCTCGTGAGTGAGAGGGCGGGTGGGAGGAGGACGAGCATCCCCGTCGACCACACGACGTGCGTGATGATCGGGCCGAGGAAGCCGCCGGTGACGCGGCGCTGCAGCCCGGTCACGACACCGATGACGGCGGCGGCGAAGACGAGCAGCGGCACGCCGCTGCCGACGGTGGTGAGGGCGTAGAGCACCGTGGTCAGCGCGACCGGGTGCCGGGGGATCGCGGCGTACAGGGCGCCGCGGAAGTAGATCTCCTCGACGACCCCGTTGAGGAAGGTGATGGCGAGCACCGCGGTGAACGAGCCGAAACGGGCGTGGTCGAGCAGCTGGTCGACGGGCTCGCGCAGCAGCGGGATGCGCGCCACGACGAGTGCGCCGAGCAGGAAGACGGCGAGCAGCAGCGACCCCAGGGCGAGCGACTGGACCACGGGCCGGGCCTGCTCGCCCCGACGCGTACGCCCCATGCCCGCGTGCAGCGGGCCGGACAGCAGCGCCCCCACGATCCACACCGCCGCGAGGCCGAGGGTGGCGACGTAGAAGAGCGGGTCGCCGGGCGTGATGCGCAGCGCCCACGCGAGCACGGCCGAGCCGATGACGAAGGTGACCGCCACGACGACCTGGCGGCGCCGGAAGACGTCGTCCGGGTCGCGGTGGTCACGGTCGACCTTCTGGATGAGCGCCGCGTTGACGAACGCGCGCAGCTCGGCCACGGGCCCCCGCATCGTGTCGACTCCTCGCCTAGCCTCGGGCCCGCTCGTAGCGAGCCAGCGTCTCCTTGCGCTCGTCGTCGTGGTCGACGATCCGCTCCGGATACTCGTCGTCGTACCCGTTCTCGTGCTTCCACGGCTCGTGCGCCGCCGCGCCGCTCAGGTGGCGCAGCTCCGGCACCCAGCGCCGCACGTACTCGCCGTCCGGGTCGAACTTGCGCCCCTGCGTCACCGGGTTGAAGACGCGGAAGTAGGGCGACGCGTCGGTGCCGGTGCCGGCGACCCACTGCCAGCCGTGGTTGTTCGAGGCGATGTCGCCGTCGATGAGGTGGTCGAGGAAGTGCTGGGCACCGACCGGCCACCAGACGTGGAGGTCCTTGGTGAGGAAGCTGGCCGTGATCATGCGCACCCGGTTGTGCATCCAGCCCTCCTCGAGCAGCTGGCGCATCCCCGCGTCGACGACGGGGTAGCCGGTGCGTCCCTCGCGCCACGCGTCGACGAGCCGGTCGGTCTCGGCCCCCGTGTCGTAGGGCAGCTTCGCGAGCTCGGGCCGCAGGTCGTGCCAGGCCGAGCGCGGGTTGTGCCAGAGCACGTCGGCGTAGAACTCGCGCCAGATGAGCTCGGTGACGTATGCCGTCGCCGCCTTCGAGCGCCCGGCCGAGTGGGCGGCGATGTCGGCGAGGATGGTGCGCGGGTGGATCTCGCCGTACTTCAAGGGGGCCGACAGCCGCGAGGTCGTGTCGAGGTCGGGTCGGTCGCGTTCGTCGTCGTAGGCCGTCAAGCCGTCGTGGAGGAACGCCTGCCACCGCTTGAGCGCGGCTGCCTCACCGGCCTCCATGTGCGGCGCCTTCGGCAACGGGTCGCTGCGCACGTCGTCGCGCCGCCAGGCGATGCGCTTGGGGCGTGCGGCGGGTGCGGGTCGCCCGTGCTGGTGCCATGCCCTGGAGAACGGCGTGAAGACCTTGTAGGGAGAACCGGACTGGTTGACGATGCGACCTGGCCCGACGGCATACGGCGTGCCCGTGGCGACGAGCTCGCAGCCCTGGTCGGCCAGCGCCTTCTCGACCTTCTCGTCGCGGCGGCGGCCGTAGGGCGTCGTCTCGCGCGAGACGTGCACCTGGTGGGCGCCGACCTGCTTCGCGAGGCGCGGGATGACGTCGACGGGGTCGCCCTTGCGGATGACGAGCGCGTCGCGGGTGTCCTTCGACAGGGCCTTGAGGGAGGCGAGCAGCCGCTGCGAGCGCGGCGTGTCGGTGTCGAGCAGCCGGGGGTCGAGCACGAACACCGGCAGCACGCGCGTCGCACTGTCGACGGCTGCGAGCAGCGCCGGGTGGTCGCTCAGCCGCAGGTCGCGGCGGAACCACAGGATCGACGTGCTCGGATCGACCATCAGACCGGCGCCTCCTCGCGCTCGACCTCCTGCTCGACCTCTCGCTCGAGTCGCAGCTGGGCGACGTCGAGGTAGGCCGTGGCGAAGCCCGCCTCGCAGTAGGCCAGGTAGAACTCCCACTTGCGGCGGAACGTCTCGTCGAAGCCGAGCGCGTTGACCTCGGGCCAGCGGGCGAGGAACGTCTCGCGCCAGCGCCGCAGCGTCTCGGCGTAGTCGCTGCCGAACGCGTCGACGCCCGTCATCCGCAGGCTCGTGGCTGCCGAGGTGGTCTCGTGGATCGCCTGGAGGCTCGGGATGAGGCCGCCCGGGAAGATGTGCTTCTGGATCCAGCCGTAGGAGTGCTTCGTCGCGAGCAGCCGCTCGTGCGACATGAGGATCGCCTGCACGGCGGCGACACCGCCGGGGGCGAGCCGCTCGTCGATGGTGCGGAAGTAGGTCTCCCAGTACTCCTCGCCGACGGCCTCGATCATCTCGACGCTGACGACGGCGTCGTAGACACCCTCGACCTCGCGGTAGTCCTGGATGCGGATGTCGACCTGGTCGGCGTAGCCGGCCTCGGCCACCCGGACCCGGGCCAGTGCGGCCTGCTCCTTGGACAGGGTGACGGACGTGACGGTCGCGCCGCGACGTGCGGCCTCGAGGGCGAGCGTGCCCCAGCCGGTGCCGATCTCGAGCAGGCGGGTGTGCTGCCCGACCTTGGCCATGTCGAGGATGGCGTGCACCTTGCGCAGCTGCGCCTCCTCGAACGACTGCGTGCGCAGCGGCTGGTCCGGGTCGAAGATCGCCGAGCTGTAGCTCATCGTCTCGTCGAGGAACGTCGCGAAGAGGTCGTTGGACAGGTCGTAGTGCGCCTCGATGTTGCGGCGCGACCCGAGCAGCGAGTTGTTCTGGATCGACGGGATGCGGCGGTCGACGACGCCCCGCAGTCGCAGCCAACCCGGCGGCACGGCCGTCGTCATGCGCTCGGCGAACGGCGTGAGGAGGTCGGCGAGGTCGGTGCCCTCGGCCGCCTTCCAGTCGCCGGCCATGTAGCCCTCGCCGATGCCGATCTTCGGGTGGTGCGCGAGCCGCTCGAAGAGGGCGGTCGGGCGGACGATCTCGAGGGCCGGGCGGTCGGCGCGGCGCGTGCCGCCGTCGAGGAGCGAGCCGTCGGGCATGACGACGTCGACGGGCACGCGTTTGGCCACCTGGGAGAGGATGCTGCGGGCCAGGCGGGCCCGCACGCACAGCACGCGCAAGGTGGGGCGGCGCAGGCAGAGCGGCTGGGCCATGGTGGGGGACTGGGCGGTCATCGGACGGCCTCCTCGGGGTGTCGGGGGCGGGGCACGACGGGCAGGCGGCGCAACCAGAGCCGGATGCCGTGCGCGCGGATCAGGGCGGTCACGCGCTGGGTCATCAGCCCGTGGCGTCGGACGAGTCGGAGCAGGGCGCGAGGGGTCGCCGGCTCGGGGGTGCCGCGCGTCACGGCGGTCATGATGCGCTCGCCTTCGCGCTCGAGGGCGACGGTCACGCTGACGGCACGCGGCTCGAGCACGAGGCGGACGGCATACTCGCCGCTCGTGTCGTTGAAGGGCGACACGTAGAAGGCCTTACCCACCGTCGCCGTGCCGTCGTCGGCGACGTCGAGCAGGTACCCGTGGCGCTCGCCATACGTGTTGTGCACCTCGAAGACGACGGCGAGCAGGCTGTTGTCGGGCCGGAGGCACCAGAAGACCGACAGCGGGTCGAAGGTGTGCCCCAGCACCCGGGCATTGGCGAGCATGAGCACCCGGTCGGTGGGCTCGAGCGTGACGCCGCGCGCCTCGAGGAACCGCGAGACGTCGCCGCGTATGCCGCCGCCGAGCCGTCCGCGGTCGAGGTGGTCGCGCGCGTCGAACCGGGCGAACAGCCTTGCGGGCCAAGGCATCCGGGGCAGGTCGTCGAGGTCGACGAGCCACTGGTAGTGGCCGTACGTGAAGCTGTGGCGCAGGGGGGTGCGGCGTGAGTGGGCGACGGTTCCGTCGACGAGGGCCGGCACCGGGGGCGGCGTCAGGACCGCTGTCACCAGCGGACCCCGAAGGACTCGGCCGCCTCCACGCCCGACCGGCACCCGTCCTCGTGGAAGCCCCAGCCGAGGTGTGCCCCGGCGAAGGCGAGGCGGTCGCCGCCGGCGCCACGCAGCCGGGCCGCAGCGTCGACGGCCTCACGGGTGAAGATCGGGTGGTCGTAGGTCATCCGCGCCGTGACGAGGGACTCGTCGACGCTGCCGGCGGGGTTGAGGGTGACGACGTGGTCGTCGGCGTCGGTGAGGCCGTGCAGGCGGTTCATCCAGTAGCTGACCGTCACGTCGGGCGCCGGTGCGTCGCAGGCGTGCATGCGGTAGTTCCACGACGCCCTGGCCTGCCTCGGCCTCGGCAGCACCGACGAGTCGCGGTGCAGCCACGTCTCGTTGCGCGAGTAGCGGATCGCCGACAGGTCCCGCTTCTCGTCCGGGGTGGCGTCGGCGAGCAGGTCGAGCGCCTGGTCGGCGTGGGTGGCGACGACGACGCGGTCGAACGTCGTGGTGTGGCCGCCGCCGACGATCACGTCGACCCCGTCGTCGTGCCTGGCCACTGCGGTCACGGGGCTCTCCTTGCGCACGTCGGGCAGACGCTCGACGAGCCGTTCGACGTAGGTCGCCGACCCGCCGGTGACGGTGCGCCACGTGGGCGAGCCCGTCACCGTCAGCATGCCGTGGTGGTCGAGGAACCGGAAGAGGTGACGCGCGGGGTAGGACGACGCGTCGAGGTCGCCGCACGACCAGACGCAGGCCACGAGCGGGATGGCGAAGTGCCGCACGAAGTAGGTGGAGAAGCGGTGCTGCGCGAGGAACTCTCCCCACGTCGGGTGCTGCGTCTCGTCGGCGAGGAGGGCACGGGCCGCGCGGTGGAAGCGCGGCACGTCGGCCAGCATCCGCACGAAGCGGGGGTCGGCGAGGCGGCGACGCTGGGCGAACATCCCCTTGGGACCGCGCCCGCCGGCATACGAGAGCCCGCAGCCCCGGCACGTGATGCTCATGCTCATCTCGGTCGGCTGCGTGGGCACGTCGAGCTCGCGGAAGAGGCGGAGCAGGTGCGGGTAGGTCTTCTCGTTGTGGACGATGAACCCGCTGTCGATGCGCAGCGACCCGTCACGGCCGGGCACGTCGTGGGTGTGCGCGTGGCCGCCGAGCCGGCGGTCGCTCTCGAAGAGCGTCACGTCGTGGGTCGCGCTGAGCACGTGGGCGGCCGTGAGGCCCGAGACGCCCGCGCCGATGACGGCTGCTGAGGGTCTGGTGCTGGGTCCCGTGCGGGGTCGGGGGGTGCTGTGGGGGCGGTTCACCGAGGCCTCCTGGCTGATGGGTCCCGGGTGGTTCGGCGCGGCGCCCCGACCGGATTGCGGCGGCCAGCGACCTTGTCGGGCCGTCGGTTTCGACGCGGTTTCGACGTGGTGCGTTGTCCATCCTTCGTCCACACCGTAGAGTGGCTGTTCAAGGTATGTCAAAGGTTTGGGAGTAGGCCATGGTCATCGTGCGCACCGTCACCGTCGAGCAGCCGGTGGACCGCGTCTTCGCCTACCTCTCCGACTTCACCAACACCAACGACTGGGACCCCGGCACGGTCCGCACCGAGCGCGTCGCCGGCGAGGGCGGCGTCGGCACGCGGTACCACAACACCTCGAAGTTCCTCGGCCGCGAGACCGAGCTCGACTACCTCGTCACCGAGCACGTGCCGGGCGAGAAGGTCGCGCTGCGCGGCGAGAACGCGACCGTCGTCGCCCACGACACCATGACCTTCGTGCGCACCGTGATGGGGGGCGGCGGCGCCGCCGGCAGCCCCGGCAGCGGCACGGGCACGACCGTCACCTACCGGGCCGAGTTCGAGTTCAAGGGCGTCGCCAAGCTCGTCGCGCCGCTCTTCGCGCCGGCCTTCAAGAAGCTCGGTGACGAGGCCGAGCAAGGCCTGCGCCGGGCACTCGGACAGCTGGCATAACCATGTACACCATCAAACGTGCGGCGGAGCTGACCGGGATCAGCGTCGCCACCCTGCGTGCCTGGGAGCGACGCTACGGCGTCGTCAGCCCCAAGCGTTCCGACGGCGGCTACCGGCTCTACGGCGCCGAGGACGTGCGCGCCCTCGCCATCATGAACTCCCTCGTCAACGAGGGCTGGTCGGCCCGTGAGGCGGCGGCCGAGACCCTGCGCCGCCTCTCGTCCCGCGACCCGGCCGGCAAGGACGGCCGCGACGGCCGCGAGCGCACCCACGCCGTCCCCCGTCGCGTGGCGCCCCTGCGGCCGGGCAGCCGCTACCAGTCCGAGGACGCCGAGGCCTTCATCCGCGCCGCCGAGCGGCTCGACAGCGCGTCGGCGACCGCGGTGCTCGACGCCCGCTTCAGCCTCGGCACCTTCGAGCACGTCGTCGACGACTGGCTCATGCCGACGCTCGAGCTCGTCGGCGAGGAGTGGGCGCACGGCCGCCTCACCGTCGCCGGTGAGCACCTCGTCTCGTATGCCGTGCAGCGCCGTCTCGCGGCCGCCTACGAGGCCGCCTCGGGCCGGTCCGACGGGCCGACCCTGCTCATCGGCCTGCCGCCGGGCGCTCGGCACGAGCTCGGCCTGCTCGCCTTCGCCGTCGCCGCACGCCGTGCCGGGTTCGCCACCGTCTACGTCGGCGCCGACCTGCCCGCCGAGGAGTGGGTGCGCGCCATCGAGGCACGCCGAGCCGCGGGCATGGTCATGGCCGTGCCGCGACACGTCGACATCGCCGCCGCCCGCAAGATCGTCGAGACCGTCAACCGCAGTCACCCCGAGGTCGTCATCGGCCTCGGCGGCAGCCAGCAGGACGATATCGAGGGAGGCTGCGTGCACCTCGGCCACTCGATCACCGTGGCCGTCGGCGAGATGTCGCGGCGCCTGCGCGTCCCCGCCTGACGTGCGGGTCCTCGTCCTCGGGGGCACCGGCGAGGCCCGGGCGCTCGCCGCCGGGCTCGTCGACCGCGGCATCGACGTCGTGTCGAGCCTCGCCGGCCGGGTCAGCGCTCCGGCCCTGCCCGTGGGAGCCGTCCGCGTCGGTGGCTTCGGCGGGGTCGACGGCCTGGCCGACCACCTCGTGGCCGAGGGCTTCACGCACGTCGTCGACGCCACCCACCCCTTCGCGCACCAGATCACCGCCAACGCCGTCGCCGCCGCAGCGCGCGTCGGGGTGCCGCTCGTGCGGCTGCAGCGCCCGGGCTGGTCGGTCCACCCCCTGGCGGACACCTTCACGTGGGTCGACGACGTCGACGCGGCCCGGCGTGCCGCCGAGGAGCTGGGGCGGCGCCCCTTCCTCACCACCGGCCGTCAGCAGCTCGAGTCGTTCGCGCGGTGGACCGACCGTTACGTCCTCGCCCGCGTGGTCGACCCGCCCGACTGGGCGGTGCCTTCCGGCTGGGAGGTGCTGCGCGCCCGCGGGCCCTACCCGTATGCCGCCGAGCGCGAGCTGCTCGAGAGCCGCCGCATCGACGTGCTGCTCACGAAGGACTCCGGCGGCGCCCTCACCGAGGCCAAGCTCGCTGCGGCGCACGACGTCGGCGTCCCCGTCGTGGTGGTCCGGCGACCGGCCGTTCCGCGGGGCCTGCGGGTCGTGGAGTCGGTGGACGCCGCGCTGGCCGAGGTCGTGGCCGACGTCGGGACCGCACTCGACCCGAAACGCACCTGACGGCATACCTCGTCGCGTACCTTCGTCGCGTGACGGCGGTGCAGCGGGAGCGGGCGCTGTGGGAGCGGCTGCTCCCCGGGCTCGCCGTGCTGCGCGACTACGACAAGGTGTGGATGCGCGGCGACGTGCTCGGCGGCATCACCGTCGCCGCGTACCTCGTGCCCCAGGTCCTCGCGTACGCCGAGGTGGCCGGACTCCCGGCGGTCACGGGACTCTGGGCGGTGGGCCCGAGCCTGCTCGTCTACGCCGTGTTCGGGTCGTCGCGGCGGCTCTCCGTCGGGCCCGAGTCGACGACCGCCCTCATGACGGCGGCAGGCATCGGCGCCCTCGTCACGGGCGCGGGCGGTGTGGCGATGCGGCAGGAGATGGCGGCACTGCTGGCGATCGCCGTCGGGCTGATCTGCGTCGTCGGCTTCCTCACGCGTCTCGGGTTCCTCTCCGACCTGCTCTCCAAGCCGGTGCTCGTCGGCTACATGGCCGGCATCGCGGCGCTCATGGTCGTCAGCCAGATCGGCAAGGTGACCGGCATCCGCGTGCAGGGCGACTCGTTCGTCCAGGAGCTGACGTATGCCGTCACGCACCTGGGCGCCGTGCACGTGCCGACACTGCTGCTGTCGGCGGGGGTGCTCGTCGTCCTCCTCGGCTTCCAGCGCCTGCGGCCGACCTGGCCCGGCCCGCTCATCGGCATGCTCGGGGCGACCCTCGTCGTGGCGGTGTTCGGGCTCGTCGACCGCGCCGGGGTCTCGGTCGTGGGCGACGTGCCCCAGGGGCTGCCGGCGATCCGCGTGCCCGACCTCGGCAACGTCGACGTGTGGCGGCTCCTCCCCGCTGCCCTCGGCATCGCCGTCGTCGCCTACTCCGACAACGTGCTCACGGGGCGTGCCTTCGGGGCGCGCCACCGCGAGAGCATCGACAGCAACCAGGAGTTCCTCGCGCTCGGCGGCGCCAACGTCGCCACCGGTCTGCTCCAGGGCTTCCCGGTCAGCTCGAGCGGCAGCCGCACCGTCATCGCCGACGCGATGGGCGCGCGCACGCAGCTGCACTCCCTCGTCTCGCTCGCGCTCGTCGTCGCGACGCTGCTGTGGCTCGGGCCGGTCATCGGGGCCTTCCCGACGGCGGCTCTCGGGGCGGTCGTGGTCTACGCGGCGATCCGACTCGTCGACATCCCGGAGATGCGGCGCATCGCCGCCTTCCGCCGCAGCGAGCTCGTGCTGGCGCTGTCGACGACGGCTGCGGTGCTGCTCTTCGGGGTGCTGCCGGGCATCGGTGCCGCCATCGCGCTGTCGGTGCTCGACCTCCTGCGGCGCATCGTGCACCCACACGACGGCGTGCTCGGCTATGTGCCCGACGTCGCCGGCATGCACGACATCGACGACCACCCGGACGCCGTGCAGGTGCCGGGCCTGGTCGTCTACCGGTACGACTCGCCGCTCTTCTTCGCCAACGCCGACGACTTCACACGACGCGCGCTGGAGGTGGTCGACGCGGCCCAGCAGCGCGGCGGGGTGGAGTGGTTCCTGCTCAACGCCGAGGCCAACACCGAGGTCGACCTCACGGCAGTCGACGCGCTCGAGGCGCTGCGCGCGACCCTCGAGCGGCGTGGCATCGTGTTCGCCATGGCGCGGGTGAAGGAGGACATGCGGGTGTCGCTCGAGGCGGGGGGCCTCGTCGAGCAGGTGGGTGCGGACCTCATCTTCCCGACCCTCCCCACCGCCGTCGCCGCGTATGCCGCGTGGTACCGACGCGAGCACGGCACGCCCCTCCCGGGGCTGCGCATCCCGCCCGTGCCGCCCCAGCCGAAGGCCGAGGCGTGACGGCTCGGCCGACCGTCGTGGGGCTCCACGTGGCGAAGGCGCGCCGCCTGCCGACCCGCTCGGTGGAGAGCGTGGAGGCCGAGGCAGGTGCCGGTCTTGTCGGCGACCGCTACCACGGCAGCAAGCACCGGCACGTCACGGTGCAGTCGGCCACCGACCTGGCGGCCGCGGCCGAAGCCCTCGGGCGGCCCGTCGACCCCGGCCTCACCCGGCGCAACGTCACGATCTCGGGCGGCGACATCCCGACGAAGCCCGGCACGCGCATCACCATCGGCGACGTCGAGCTCGAGGTCGTGCGGGTGGCTGCGCCGTGCCGCCTGCTCGACGACAACCTCGGCCCCGGCGCCGCGCGGGCGCTGCACGCCCGGGCCGGCACGGTGTTCCGGCTGCTCACGTCGGGCACCATCCACGTCGGCGACGAGGTCGACCTCCACCCGACCCCCTGACGGGACCACGCCGGACCCCGTCGGGAAGTGGGCACTCGACGAGAAGCTTCGGTCGAGTGCCTACACTTTCCGACGCGCGACCGGTGATCGACCTCAGAGCGCGGGTGCCGGACTGCGAGGACTGAGTGCGAGCTCGGCGGCCACGAAGTCGGCGAAGGCGGCGCCCAGCGGCATGTCCGACATGCCCTCGACGAAGAGGAACTGCCCCTGCGGGTTGACCTCGAGGAAGACCGGGTGCCCGTCGGGACGGACCTTGAGGTCGTAGACGCCCATCCGCAGCCCGAGGCGCCGGGTGACGTCGCGGAGGGCGTCCGAGAGCCGTGGCTCGAGCTCGACCGGCTCGACGACCATGTCGTTGGCCAGCCGCCAGTCCAGCTCGGCGCTGCTGATCCGTGCCGCGTGCACCGCGTCGCCGAAGACCATGACGCGCAGGTGGTCGGTGCCGGGCACCTCCTCCTGATAGACCGTCGCCGAGACGCTGATCTCCGCGTCGTCGTCGAGGGAGTCGAGGGTCACCCGCCCCGCCTGCAGCGACGTGCCGAGCAGCCCGGTGAGGGTCTTGGCGATGACCGTGCCGCCGTGGGCACGGGTGAAGTCGCGCACGTCGGTGGGGTCGGAGCTGACGAGCGTGCGCGGCACCGTGAGGCCGACCGCGCTCGCGACGCTGAGCTGGAGCAGCTTGTTCTGGGCGCGCTCCGTCGCGTACGGGTCGCTGATCCACGTGCCGGAGAAGCCGGCCATGAGGGTCCCCCGCAGCGCAGCCCGGTTGTCCTTGACGACGAGCTTGCGCAGCTGCGTGTCGGTGACGGCGTCGGGCACCGTCGGCCGGCCGTGGCAACGGCGCCACCAGACGAGGTCGAGGCCGCGCACGTCGACGGTGCCGCCCTCCTCGGTCGGCAGCGTGTGTCCCGGTCCGTCCACGTTGGACCAGGTGAGTCCCCCGGCGGCCGAGAGACGGTCGGAGGCGATGATGGCCGCGTCGATGTCGTGCGCCTCGCGCAGGTGCTTGCTGATCACGTACGCGTGGAGGTCGCCCGCGAGGGTGACGATCGCAACTCTGGTCATGGTTCTACTCCTTCGTCCTTCGGTCGCCGGGGTGCCGGTCACTCGTCGCAGTCGTCCCAGCCGTCATCGCTGCCGGAGATCGAGCCACCGGGCCAGCTCGGGCGCAGGCCGTCGGGGCCGACCACGGTCTGCTCCCAGGCGTCCAGCCGCGGCGGGTGGACGTAGCCCTCGTGGCTGCGGGTGAAGCGGGCCGACATGGGTGAGAGGTCCTTCATGACAACTCCTCGGTACTGGCCGGGCCTCGGTGACCCGGCACCGCCCGTCAGAGGTGCTCAGCCCGAGGGAGATACGGCGCGGCTGCCCATTTGAGTAGCGCTACCCAGCTGGGCTCTCGTGCGGGAGAGGGCGATGGCGAGGCCCACGGCGAGCGAGCCGGCGGCCACCTTGCGGGCCAGACGCGCAGCGGGGGCGATGTGGGCGCGTCCCGCTGCCGGTCCGGTGCCGAGCGTGCCGCGGTCCTCGACGCGACCGTCGTACGTGTTCGACCCGCCGAGCCGCACGCCGAGCACGCCGGCGAAGGCCGCCTCGACGACGCCGCCGTTCGGGCTCGGGTGGGCAGGTGCGTCCCTGCGTATGGCCTCCCATCCGGCGGCGGCTCGGTCCGACGAAGGCGCCGCGGCCAGCGCGATGGCGCCGGCGACGCGCGCCGGCACCCAGTTCACGAGGTCGTCGAGTCTCGCTGCCGCCCAGCCGAACTCGGCATAGCGCTCGTTGCGATGGCCCATCATGGCGTCGAGGGTGTTGACGGCGCGGTAGCCGAGCAGACCGGGGACACCGAGGAGGCTGCCCCAGAGCAGCGGTGCCACGACGGCGTCGGAGGTGTTCTCGGCCAGCGACTCGATGCAGGCCCGTGCCACCTCGTCGGCGTCCAGCTCGGCCGTGGCGCGTCCCACGAGGTTGCGCACCTGGACGCGCGCGGCCGCGAGGTCGCCCTGGCGGAGCTGCTGGTCGATGGTGTGGGCCTCGCGCGTGAGCGAGTGCCCGCCCAGAACAGCCCAGGTGGCCGCAGCTGTCGCCAGCGTGTGGGCCGGCCCGCACCGGCGGCTCGACCGCTCGGCGACGACGCCGAGGAGCGCCGTCGCGCCGACGAGGACGGCGACGTGCGTGGCCCCGGAAGCGCGGCGGGCGGCATACGTCCTGCGCTCGAGCGCCGCTGCAGCAGAGCCGAACCCGGCGACGGGATGCCAGCGACGTGGGTCGCCGACGGCGAGGTCCAGCAGGTAGCCGAGAGCCAGCCCGAGGGACCTGCTCATCGCAGCACGTCGAGCGCGGCCACCTCGCCGATGACGACGACCGCGGGTGCGCCGATTCCCTCACGGGCACACGTCTCGGCGATCTGGGCCAGGGGAGCACGCGCGGTGTGCATGCTCGGCAGGCCCGCGTCGGCGACGACGGCGGCCGGGGTCTGTGCCGACATCCCCTCGGAAACAAGGGTTTCCGCGACGACCGCCAGGGTCGCCACGCCCATGAGGATGACGATCGTCGTGTTGCTGCGGGCGATCGCACCCCAGTCGAGCGTGCTGCGTGGGTCGCCCGGAGCGACGTGCCCGCTGACGACCGTGAAGCCCTGGACCAGCGTGCGGTGCGTGACCGGGATGCCCGCGAGGGCGGGGGCGGCGATGCTCGAGGAGATGCCCGGGATCACCGCCACGGGGATGCCTCGAGCGGCGCAGGCCTCGGCCTCCTCCCCTCCACGGCCGAAGACGAAGTTGTCGCCGCCCTTGAACCGCAACACGTTCCGCCCCGCGAGCGCATGCTCGACGATGAGGTCGTTGATGCGTTCCTGGGGGGTGAAGTCGCCGCGCGGGATCTTGCCGACGTCGATGACCCGGACGTCGTCGCGGGCGTGGCGCAGCGCGCTGAGCGGAGCGAGTCGGTCGTGGACGATCACGTCCGCCTGACGGATGGCCTCGATGCCCGCCACGGTGAGCAGTCCGGGGTCGCCGAGCCCGCCGCCCAGGAGCGTGACGGACCCGACGGTCCCGCTCGCGGTGGTGACCGTCAGGTCGGCTGCAGCGGGTGCGGTGGAGACGTCCGCCCGGAGCACGACGTCGTACGCGGCCGGGTCGGCCCCCGCGTCGAGGGCGACGAGCCCGCGCTCTGCGAGGTCGCGCAACGAGGTCGGCAGGTCGATGAGCTCGGCAGCAACGGTGACCTGGGCGCCGTCGCGCAGCAGCGCGTGCACGGTGGCGACCGTGTGCGGCACGACGCGGGCGAGCAGGACCGACAGGCCGGTGAAGCTCAGCTCAGGCGACACGGCGCACCCTCCCCAGCTCGGCGAACGCGGCTGCGACGGACCGCGACGTCCCAGCGTCTCGCACGGCCAGCCGGACCCAGGTGGGTCCGAGGCCCGGGAACGTCTCGCCGCGGCGCACGGCGAAGCCGAGACGGGCGAGCTCCTCACGCACCGAGTGAGCGCCCAGCGGGCTCGTGTCGACGAGCACGAAGGGGGCGCCCGAGGGAGCGGCCGCGGACAGCCCGACCGCCTCGAGCTCCCGCACGAGCACGTCGCGGTCGGCGGCGATCGTCATGGCGCCGGCCTCAGCCTCGGCGACGGCGCGATCCGAGAGGCAGGCCACCGTGGCGGCCACGGCGGGGCTCGACACCGACCACGGCGGCTGCACGGCGCGAAGGGCGGCGACGACGGCCGCGTCACCCACCACGTAGCCGGCCCTCAGGCCTGCCAGCCCCCACGTCTTGGTCAGCGACCGGACGACCAGAAGGCCCTCGAGGTCGGGCCCGACGACAGACTCCGTCTCGCCCGGCACGGCGTCCATGAACGCCTCGTCCACCACGACGAGTCGACCCGGCGCCCGCAGGGAGTGCAGGTCGGCGGCCGGGTGCAGCACGCCTGTCGGGTTCGTCGGGTTGCCGACCACGACGAGGTCGGCGCCCTCGTGCTCGCTCCCAACAGCGAAGGTGCGCGGGTCGAGCCGGAAGCCGGTGTCAGGCGACAGCACGCACCGCGTGACGTCGTGCCCGGCGGCGGCGAGCGCAGCCTCGGGCTCGGTGAACTGCGGGTGCACGACGACCGCGTGTGAGGCCCGGACGCCCCGCGCGACCAGCGTGAACGCCTCCGCGCCGCCCGCGGTCGGCAGCACGCACGCGGGGTCGACGCCGTGCCGGGCGGCGATGGCCTCGACTGCCGGAGCAGGGTCGGGGTAGCGGCCCAGGTCGTGCAGCGAGCCGGCGATGACGTCGGCGAGCCAGGGAGGGGGAGCGGGCAGGCGCACGTTGACGGCCAGGTCGACGAGGCCGGGCGCGACGTCGCGGTCGCCGTGGTGGTGCAGGTCGACGCTCACGACGCCTGCCTCGGGGAGCGCGCCGTGGCGGCATACGCGTGGACGGCGTCGGCGAAGCGGGCCGCGAGGTGCGGGTGGCCCGCCCAGTGGGTGTGGAGGTACGACGCGTGGAGGGTCGCGCGTCCGGTGCCGGCCGGGTCGAGGGCGAAACCGTCGGGAGTGCCGTCGAGCAGCCACGCCGTGGCGCCGGTCGAGCGGTCGGCGTCGTCCGCGCTGATCGTCGTCCGGTGGAACTCGTGGCCGGTGACCCGGGTGCCCGGGACCCCCAGCACGGAGTCGCCCGGTGCCACGGCCGTGCGGTAGCCGAGGGTGAGGCGCGGGCCCATGGAGCCGACACCCGGGATGGCCCCGACCATCTCGTTCCCGTCGACGGAGGCGCTGAGGTAGAGCATGCCGGCGCACTCGGCAACCGTCGGCAGGCCAGCCCCCACGACACGACGGATGCCTTCTCGCAGGGCGGAGTTGGCCGACAGCTCCTCGGCGTGCACCTCGGGGAAGCCGCCTCCGAGGTAGAGGCCCGCAGTGCCGGCCGGGAGGTTCGGCGCCGTCAGCGGGTCGAAGACGACCGGCTCGAGCCCCGCGGCACGCAGCAGCTCGTCGGTCTCGGCGTAGCGGAACGTGAAGGCCCGTCCTCCGGCGACCGCCACGACCGGTCGACGCGCACTCGAGCCCGGGCGAGCGGCAGGGCGCGCGGCGTCACCGAGGGCAGCCGATGCGTCCCAGGCCGCGGCATCGAGCTCGGGCGCCGATCGGGCGATGGCCATCAGCTGGTCGAGGTCGACGTGCTCGGCGACGCGTTCGGCGAGCAGGGCCACCGACTCGGCAGCCTCGTCGCGCTCGGCCGCGGGCACGAGCCCGAGGTGCCGTGACGGCGCGGCGATGCCGGCGTCGCGCGGGAGCACGCCGAGGACCGGCACGCCGGTGGACTCGAGCGCCGACCAGACCTCGCGCATGTGGCGCCCCGAAGCTGCCTTGTTGAGCACGACACCGGCCACGCGGACGCCCGGCTCGAAGGTGGCGAGGCCGTGGACGATCGCCGCGGCCGTGCGGGTCATGTGGCTGACGTCGAGGGCCAGCACGATGGGGGAGCGGGTCAGCGAGGCGACGTGCGCGGTCGAGGCGTAGCCGTCTCCGCCGATGCGGCCGTCGAAGAGCCCCATGACCCCTTCGACGACCGCCACGTCGGTGGGGCCGTCGGCGGTGGCGCCGTGGACGAGCAGTGGCGCGACGAGCGCCTGGCTCGTGAGGAACGGGTCGAGGTTGCGGCCGGGCCGCCCGGTGGCGAGGGAGTGGTAGCCGGGGTCGATGAAGTCGGGGCCGACCTTGAAGCCGGCCACGCCCAGCCCGCGGGCGCGCAGCGCGGCCATGAGTCCGGTGGCAAGCGTCGTCTTGCCGTGCCCCGAACCCGGCGCCGAGACGACGACGCGGGGGAGCGCGATGGTGGGCGGCTCCTGCGGGGCGTCGCCGGTGCGTGGCAGCCGGCCGAGGGCGGTGTCGATGGCGCTCACCACTCGATCCCCCTCTGTCCCTTCTGGCCGGCGTCGAAGGGGTGCTTCACCTTCGTCATCTCGGTCACGAGGTCGGCCAGGTCGAGGACCTCCTGCGGGCAGCGACGTCCCGTGATGACGACGTGCTGGTGCCCCGGCCGGTCGCGCAGGGTGGTGACGACGTCGTGGACGTCGATCCATCCCCACGCCATCGGGTAGGTGAACTCGTCGAGCACGTAGACGCCGTGCGTCTCGTCGGCCAGGCGGCGCTTGATCTCGGCCCACCCCTCGCGGGCGGCCTCGGCGTGGTCCTCGTCGGTGCCCTCCTTGCGGCTCCACGACCAGCCGGCGCCCATCTTGTGCCACTCCATGGGGCCGCCCTGGCCGGTCTCGCGGTGCAGCTCGCCGAGGGTCTCGACCGCAGTCTGCTCGCCGATGCGCCACTTCGCGCTCTTGACGAACTGGAACACCCCGACCGACCAGCCCTGGTTCCAGCCGCGCAGGGCGAGGCCGAAGGCGGCCGTCGACTTCCCTTTGCCGTCGCCCGTGTGGACGATGACGAGCGGCCGGTTGCGGCGCTGCCGGGTGGTCAGCCCGTCGGCCGGGACCGTGGTCGGCTGGCCGCGCATCAGGCGGCCCTTCCCGAGGTCTCGCGCGTCGCGCGCGCGGCACCCACGATGGCCGACGCTGCGAGCTCACCGACGGGCAGGTGCTCGGCACCGAGCTGCTCGGCGAGGCGGCCGGCGAGGCCCATCCGGAAGCGCCCGGTCTCGCAGTCGAGCACCACGGACTCGACGCCCTCGTGGCACAGCCGGGCGGCCACGCGGGCCGAGCGGGCGAGGGCGTCCGGGCCGCTCGTGGCCCGGCCGTCGGTGACGACGACGAGGAGCGGGCGCCGGTTCGGGTCGCGCAGCCGCTCGACGCGAAGGGTCTCGTAGGCCGTCCCGAGCCCTTCCGCGAGGGGCGTGCGCCCACCGTGGGGGAGCTCGCGCAGCCGGCGCGCGGCGACGTCGACCGACCCGGTCGGGGGCAGGACGAGCTCGGCGCCGGCTCCGCGGAAGGTCACGAGACCGACCTTGTCACGGCGCTGGTAGGCGTCGAGCAGCAGGGACAGCACGGCGGACTTCACCGCCTCCATGCGCCGGCGAGCGGCCATCGAGCCGGACGCGTCGACGCACAGCAGCACGAGGTTGGACTCCCGGCCCTGGAGCACCGACCGCCGCAGGTCGCCCGGGAGGACCCGCAGTCGGGCGCTCGCGCGCGCCGGGCTCGTGGTGGCCCGGCTCGCGGCCGCGCGGATCGTCGCGGGCAGGTGCACCGGTCCGGTGGGGCGGGTCGTCGAGCCGACCCGGCGCCCCGAGCTCGTGATGGCGGTCGAACGACGCCCGGGGTCGCCGTGCCCGATGCCCTTGGCGCGCAGCAGGCGGGCGCGGTAGGGCTCGTCGGCGGCGCTCACGCCGGACGCGGCCGGGGCACCAGCGGGCTGGGGCTCGCTCGGCTCGCTCGGCTCGCTGCGCTCGGTCGGCGGACTCGCTTCGCTCGCCGCCTCCTGCTCGGCTCGGGTCGGCGGACTCGCCTCGCTCGCCGCCTCGTCGGTCTCGGGCTGTCCTCCACCGTCGGGCTCGGGACCCGGGTCACCGTCGCGCAGCAGCTGTTCGAGCAGGTCCTCGTCGAGACCGGGGGAGTCGAAGGGGTTGCGGCGTCGCCGGTGGGGCAGGGCGAGCCGGGCGGCGGCGCGCACGTCGTCGACCGTCACGGCGTCACGCCCTGCCCAGGCCGCGTGGGCGACGGCAGCCCGCGCGGTGACGATGTCGGCGCGCAGCCCGTCGACCTCGAAGCCCGCGCACACGTGGGCGATCCGCGTCAGCTCGCGGTCCGGCAGTGCGACGGAGCCGAGCGCAGAGCGGGCTGCGGCGATGCGGTCGCGCAGCGCGTCCTGCTCGGCCCGGAACCGCGCCACGAACCCGGTCGGGTCGGCGTCGAAGGCGAGCCGGCGGCGTACGACCTCGGCGCGCAGCGCAGGCTCACGGGGCGCCGCGACCTCGACGGTCAGCCCGAAGCGGTCGAGCAGCTGCGGTCGCAGCTCGCCCTCCTCGGGGTTCATCGTGCCGACGAGGACGATGCGCGCGGCGTGCGAGACGGAGACGCCGTCGCGTTCGACGGTGTTGCGGCCCATCGCGGCCGCGTCGAGCAGGAGGTCGACGAGGTGGTCGTGGAGCAGGTTGACCTCGTCGACGTAGAGGATGCCGCGGTTCGCGGCTGCGAGCAGGCCGGGCTGGTATGCCGTCTCGCCACGTCCCAGCGCCCGCTCGAGGTCGAGCGACCCGACGACGCGGTCCTCGGTGGCGCCGATCGGCAGCTCGACGAGCCGGGCCGCGCGGGTGTCGGCGTCGGCGTTCGCGTCGTGGGGCCCGTCGGGGCAGCCCGCAGCTGCAGCGTCGGCGGGGGCGCAACCGAAGCGGCAGCCGGCGACGACCTGCTGGTGCGGCAGGACGGCGGCGAGGCCACGCACCATCGTCGACTTCGCGGTGCCCTTCTCGCCGCGCACGAGCACGCCGCCGACGTCGGGGGAGACGGCCGTGAGCACGAGCGCGAGGGCGAGGTCGTCCGAGCCGACGACGGCCGAGAAGGGGAAGGTGGCCGGGCGAGCCGCCGGGTCGCTGCCGGCCTGGTTCGTGCCGTCGTTCGTGCCGTCGTTCGTGCCGTCGTTCGTGCCGTCGCGCATGTCGCTGCGAGCCTCCTGCGGGTGCCTCGCCCGCGTCGGTGGACCGGACGCACCCGGCGGGCGCGACCAGCGACGGGAGATGCCCTGGCTTCCCGCGACCGTCAGGTCAGGGGTTCACAGTGGCGGGACCGCTCCGGACTTGCACCGGATTCCTCTCCAGTCGCCACGCGCAGTCTGCCACGTCGCGTCGAGGTCCGGCGGCGCGGTCAGGCCGAACGGGCCACCGAGCCGCGGCCGAGGTCGTCGAGGCCGTCGGGCAGCACCGCGACGACGGCCCGCCAGAGCTTCGTGCCGGAGACGGGCACGAGCACGGGCCCGTGGTCGTCGGCCTCGATGCGCAGCATCCCGGCGTCCGTGTCGAGCCAGGCGAGCCGGCGGGCGACCGTGCGCCCGGCCTCGACGAAGGCGACGTCGACGAGCGCGAGGTGCCAGCCGCCGGCGCGCACGGCGGCGGCGGCAGCCGGCCACGGCGCGAGCAACCCGGCGAGCGCCTCGACGCCCGCTGCCCTGGCAGTCGATGAGCTGGACGCGAGGTCGTCGAGCACCGCTTCGTCGACGACGACGGAGCCGCTGCCGAGACGCGGACGCGGTCCGACGAGCGTGACGCGGGCGATCGCCTCCGGCACGAACTCGGCCGACACCGAGGCGAAGTCGTACGTCCCGTCGCCGAGGTCGGTGAGCAGGGCGGCGTCACCGGCCAGCCAGCCGTGGTGGAGGCGTACGTCCTCGGGCCCGGCGACGAGCACCTGCAGAGTGGCGACCGACCCCGCGACGGCGGCGAGCCCGGGCCGGAGCAGCGGGTGAGGCACCCCGGCGGTCACGGCGCCGACGTCGACGAGACGGCCGAGCGTGGTGTCGCAGGAGTCGACCGCGTCGCTCGAGAGCTCCGCGAGGGTGATGAAGGCCTCGGCGTCGAGCCGAAGGGTCCCGTTCGCGGCGTCGAACTCCACGCTCATGCGGGCACGTGTCCCGGCACGCCGTCCGCCACGCAGCCGGTCTCGCGCACGACGAGGCTCGAGGCGACCGCGTCGATGAGCGGGGCCATCTCGGTGAGGCGCAGCGTGCCGACGTTCGCCGTGAGGGTGACGCCCGTGCCGCCGACCACCGTCGACCACGACTCCGTCGTCACCGACTCGCGGGCAGGAGTCCAGTGGGTGGTGAGGCGACGGGAGCCGGCGTGGCCGCCGACACCGAGCTCCTCGTGGTCGAGCACCAGGTGCTCGGCCACCTCCTCGTCGTGCCGCGCGACCTGGCGCTGCCAGTCGCCGAGCGGCCCGTCGACGGGTCCGGCGGTGAGCACGAAGTTGGTGCGGAAGAGCCCGGCCCGTTCCGGCTCGAGGGCTGCCACGACGCCGGCGTCCTCGGACAGCACGATCGTCTCCCAGGCGGCGGGCACGTCGAAGGTGACGCTGCCTCCGTGCGCGCTGACGGTCGTCAGTCGCGTCGTCGGGACGCGGCCGGAGTCCGTGCGGGCATCAGTCATGGTTGGGTTCTTCCTCCCCTGTGGCGACGTTGTCGCACGGCATCCCCGACGGTCCCCTGACGCCCTGCGATAGCCCATGATGGGGCCGGGAGGGCACGGGCAGGACCGGAACGGGCAGATCCGTCTGCCGATCTTCGTCCGCGCTAGGGTCGCCGCTGTGACCGCCCGAGCGAGTGACGTGCCGATCGACGTCGTGCCGATCGAGGTGGTCGGGGTCGGGGCCGCCGGGCTGGGGACGCTCGACCCCGACGCGCGGCGCATGGTCGACGAGGCCGACGTCGTCGTCGGTGGCGACCGCCACCTCGACATGCTCGGCGAGCGGCCGGGCGTGCGGCTCGTGCCGTGGCCGTCGCCGCTCCTGCCCGGTCTGCGCGCCCTCCTCGACGAGGTCTCGGGCAGGCGCGTGGTCGTGCTGGCGAGCGGTGACCCGCACGTGTCGGGGATCGGCTCGACCCTCGTCCGCGAGCTCGGCACCGACGCCGTACGCGTGCACCCGGCGGTCTCGTCCGTCGCCCTCGCGCGCGCCCGCATGGGCTGGGCCGCCGAGGACAGCGAGGTCGTGACACTGGTCGGGCGTGACGTCGACCGGCTGCGGCGCGACCTCGCCCCGCGCGCCCGGCTCGTCGTGCTCACCTCTGGTGAGGACGCCCCGTCGCGCGTTGCCGCCCTCCTCGTCGACGAGGGGTATGCCGGCAGCCGCGTCACGGTGCTCGGCGACCTCGGGTCGCCCGCCGAGTCGCGCACCGACGGCGTGGCCGCATCGTGGGACGACCGTCCCGCCCCTCGGTTGCACCTCGTGTGCGTCGAGTGCTCGTCGGGACCCGCCACGCGCGCTCCGTCGCTCGTGCCGGGACTGCCCGACACGGCATTCGAGAACGACGGGCAGCTGACCAAGCGCGTCGTGCGGGCGGCGGCGCTCGCCCACCTCGCACCGCGGCCCGGCGACGTCATGTGGGACCTGGGCGCCGGTGCCGGCTCGGTCGGCATCGAGTTCGCGAGGCAGCACCCGCGCAACGAGGTGCACGCCGTCGAGCGCGACCCCGCGCGCGCCGGGCGGGTGCGGCGCAACGCGCGCGCCCTCGGCGTCCCGGGCCTGCGTGTCGTCGAGGCGTGGTCGGCCGACGCCGTCGCGGCCCTGCCCCGGCCCGACGCCGTCTTCGTCGGTGGCGGCGCCACGGCTGACCTGCTCGACGCGTGCTGGACGGCGCTCGCGCCGGGAGGGCGGCTCGTCGTCCACGGCGTCACGGTCGAGACCGAGCTGGTGCTGCACGAAGCACGCCGACGGCTGGGTGGGTCGATGAGCCGCATCGCGGTCGAGGAGCTGGACGTCATCGGGTCGCTGCACGGGTGGAGGCCGGCTCGGTCGATCGTCCAGTGGTCCGTGGAGAAGGCTGTGCTGCAAGAGGATTCGGAGTTCGACACATGACCGTGCACTTCATCGGCGCAGGGCCGGGCGCTGCTGACCTGCTGACGCTGCGGGCCGTGCGGCTCGTCGGCGAGTCGCAGGTGTGCCTCTACGCCGGCACCTACATCGGCGCCGAGGTGCTGGCGCACTGCCCCGACGGCGCGCAGCTCGTCGACACCCAGCACCTCGACCTCGACGCCATCACCGAGCACTGCGTGCGGGCCCACGAGGCCGGGCACGACGTGGCGCGGCTGTGCTCCGGCGACCCGTCCGTCTACTCGGCCGTCGCCGAGCAGACGCGGCGCCTCGACCGGGCGGGCGTGCCCTGGGACGTCACGCCCGGGGTGCCCGCGTATGCCGCCGCGGCAGCGCTCATCGGGCGCGAGCTGACCGTGCCCGAGATCGCCCAGTCGGTCGTGCTGACCCGCGCGCACCGCGACTCGACGCAGATGCCCGCGACCGAGTCGCTCGCCCACTTCGCGCGGTCGCGCGCGACGCTCGTGCTGCACCTCGCAATCCGGCGCACGCGCGAGCTGATGGTGACGCTCGTCGACGACTACGGTGCCGACTGCCCCGTCGTCGTCGTCGCCAACGCCGAGCAGCCCGACCAGCTCGTGCTGCGCGGCACCGTCGCCGACATCGCCGACCAGGTCGAGGCCGCCGGGCTGCGGCAGGCCGCGATCATCCTCGTCGGGCGGGCGCTCGCCGCACGCGACACGGACGACTTCGCCGAGTCGCACCTCTACGGGACGCGAATCACGCGACGCGCGTAAGCATTCGGGCGCACCCCCGTGGCGGCGGCCGTCGGCCTGTGTCAGGATGCGAGGGCCGCAGTGCACGGGAAGTCGGTGTGATTCCGACGTGGTCCTCGCCACTGTGACCAGGGAGCAAGTCCCCACCATCGCCACTGGTGACCTCAGGTGAACAGCCGGGTCGCTGGGAAGGCGGGGAGGCGCGACGATCTGGAAGCCAGGAGACCGGCTGCGGCGTGATCTGTCCACGAGGCATGGAAAGAAAGGGTCAATCTGCCATGACCACTGCTGCATCCGTCGTCCCCTCCACCGCGTCCGCCGCCACCGTCAAGGTCCCCGTGTGGGCCTGGCTGCTGCTCGCCGTCGCCGTCTTCACGATCTACGTGCTCGCTCAGGAGAACGGGGCGCTGCTCAGCGCTCCCGCCGCCGAGATGCTCCACGAGCTGACGCACGACGCGCGCCACGCGCTCGGCGTCCCCTGCCACTGACGTGGCGGTCGGTTTCGGCTCCGTGCTGCGGCGCGGGGCCCTCGCCGGCGCGCTCGCCGGGCTCGCCGCTGCGCTGACCATCTGGCTCGTCGTCGAGCCCGTCATCCGTCGTGCCCTCGTGATCGAGGACCTGCGCGGGATGCACGGGGGGCAGGCGGCCGGGGTGCCGCTGCACGGCGGCGACGAGCCGCTCGTGTCGAGGTCGGCGCAGGTCGTCGGGGGTGCGGTCACCTCGGTGGTCGTCGGTCTGGCGGTCGGCGTGATCTTCGCGGTCGTCTTCGCCCGTCTGCGCGACCGCCTGACCGGCCGCGGCGACCTCGGCCGGTCGCTGGTGCTCGCAACGGTCGGCTTCGGCGCCGTCACGCTCCTGCCTGCTGTGAAGATCCCGGCCAACCCGCCCGCCGTGGGCGACCCGGCGACCGTGGGGCGCCGCACGACCCTGTATGCCGTCGTGCTCCTCCTCGGCGTCGCCATCGCCGTCGTCGTGCCGATGCTCGACCGCTGGCTCGCGTCGCGGGTGCCGGTGCCGTCGACGCGGTGGGCCATCGACGTCGTCGCAACGGTCGTGCTGCTCGTGCTCGTGCTCACCCTGCTGCCGGGCACCCCGGACCAGGTGCCGGCCGACGTCCCCGCCGACGTGGTCTGGGACTTCCGGCTCGCCTCGCTCGCCCAGCTCGGCGCGATGTGGCTGACGCTCGGACTCGCGTTCGGGCTCCTCATGGAGCGCGGCGAGGCCGTCCGTCCCGGGCGTGCGCGGGTCGACGTCGGCACGACCGTCTCGGCGTGACGGCATACGAAAGCGGCTCTCCCGCAAGCTCGCCCGGCGGAACATGCATCGTGCGCGTCTGCCGCGACTGTTGCTGCGGCACGCAGGAGAAGCACCCCGGCGTCGACCACGACGGGCTGCTGGCCCGGCTCGAGGTCGGCGCGGGGGCGCACGCGCGGGTGCTGCGGAGCGGCTGCCTGCTCGCCTGCGACGAGTCGAACGTCGTCGTCGTGACACCGTCGCCGGGGGGACGCCGGGCAGGCGCACGGCCCGTGTGGCTGCGCGCCGTCCTCGACGAGACCACGACCGACGCGATCAGCGAATGGGTGAGACGGGGCGGGCCAGGCGTCGCATGCATCCCGCCCGCGCTGGTGTCACGGGTCTTCGTGCCGAGCGGGATCGCGCTCGAGTGGGCGCCGGCCTGACAGCGGCAGCGTCAGAGCCCGGCGAGTGAGCCCACGGCTGCGACCGCCGCCAGCGCGATCGCGACGGCCGCGACGAAGGTGCCGACCATGAGCGCCACCTTCACGCCCGTCGACTGCTCGCCGCGGGTGATCCCGAGGTTGACGAACACCCCGCCGAAGGCGACGGCGAAGCCGATGGCGCCCTGCACCACCAGCAGGGTCACCAGGGGAAGCAGCGCGAGGAGCTGCAGCGCCACCGGCGTCTCCGGGCCGGTCGCGTACTCCCGGTCGCCGACGACGAGCGCCGGGTAGGCGCGGTTGAGGCCCGCCTTGACCCGGGCCTCCACCGGCCCGGCCGTGCCCGGGAGCGTCAGGCGGTTGCGGGGGAACCCGTGCGGCTTCAGGCGGCTGCCGTCGACGGAGAACCGGTAGCCGCTCCAGAACGAGTAGTCGGTCGACACGACTCCCGCGACACCGGGGATGCTGAGGTCTGCGAAGGCCATGGGGCGTACCTTGGCAGATCCGAGCCCGACGGTGTGGGACCGGCCGGTCAGACCTCGGCGCGCACGTCGAGGCCGATGCCGATGACGTCGCCGTCCTCGATGTCCTCGGCCCGACGGACGGCGCTCTTGAGCGGCACGATGTAGCCGCCGTCCTTGGGCCACAACGAGGTCGACCACTCGGTGCGACCGACGCGCGCCGTCACGGGGATCATGCCCCAGCCGTAGCTGACGTGGGCGACGTCGTGCAGCGCCTCGGACTCGGGCTCGGGCACGCGCACGAAGTAGTAGGGCTGGGGGCCGCGCCACTGGTAGACGGTGCCCTGGAAGTCGAGCTGCATGGGGTCAGGATGTCAGGGCGACCTGCCGACGGCGGGCAGCTCGGGGCCCTCATGCCGCGTCGGAGCTGAACGCGCGCGGCGTCATGACGACCGCGGGGGTGAACTCGACCGGGTCCGGCATGGGGCCGCCCGGCGGCAGGCCCGAGCGTGCCATCGCCCTGGGGAACACGTCGCGGTTGAAGGCCTCGAGCTGTTCCTTGGACTCCCACACCTCGACCAGGTCGAAGCCCTGGTCCGACGGGTAGGCGTAGTGCAGCAGCAGACCCTCGACCTCACCTTCCTCCGAGACGGTCTCCATGATCGCTCGGTGCATGGTCAGGTAGACCTCGATGGGCGCCGGGAAGTGGAGCGTGTATCCGTACATGGCCGTACCTCCGTCCGATCTATCGATGGGACGGCAGCGGCCGCTCGCCTGTCAAGACATCGTGCGACGACGGGTGCCGTCGCATGGCTCACTGGACGAAGCGGGGTGTCCACACCTGGCCGGTGGCGGTGACGCGGGTGCCGGTGGCGCAGACGACGACGAGGCACTTCATGTCGATGGTCGCCGGGTCGAGGGCCTCGAGCGTCGTGACGGTGAGGGTCTCCTCGTCGCGGCCGACGTCGCGACCGACGACGACGACGGTGTCGCCCGAGCGCTCCTCGAGGAGGACCTCGCGCGCCCGGGCGACCTGCTCGGTGCGGCTGCGCGAGGCGGGGTTGTAGAGCGCGACGACGAGGTCGGCGGCGGCCGCGGCGCGCAGGCGCCGCTCGATGACGTGCCACGGCTTGAGCCGGTCGGAGAGCGACATGATCGCGAAGTCGCCGCCGAGCGGTGCGCCGGCGCGGGCGGCCACGGCCTGGGCCGCCGTGACGCCGGGCAGGACGCGCACCGGGACGTCGCCGTAGCCGTGGGTGTCGGCGGCCTCGAACACGGCGGAGGCCATGCCGAAGACGCCCGCGTCGCCGCCGGAGACGACGGCGACACGCTCGCCCTTGCGGGCCAGCTCGAGGGCGTCGCGCGCGCGGTCGACCTCGACGGTGTTGCCCGACGCGTGACGGACGAGGCCCTCGCGCTGGGGCACCCGGTTGACGTAGGGGGCGTAGCCGACGAGGTGGCCCACCTCGGCCAGGGCGGCGGAGGCCTCCGGGGTCAGCCACCGGCCGGGACCGGGACCGAGACCGACGACGACGACCTCACCGACAGGTGCCTCGGTCGGGCTGGCTTCTGCTGGAACAGGACCGGCGGCGGGGGTGCCCGCCGACGAGGCCGCCCGACCGGCTGCGTCGGCGCGCAGATCCTTGCCCGGCAGGACGACCATCGACATGTACGGCACCGACGAGGGGTCCACGTCCGCGACGGGCAGCACGCGCTCGGCCTCCGAGCTGGCTCGCTCGACGTAGCGCGCCTCGTCGAGGCGGCCGGCCTGGCGGAGCGCCTCGCGGACGTTCTCGAAGGTCCGGCCCAGCTTCATGACGACGGCGGCCTCGGTGTCGGCGAGACGGCGCGCGAGCTCTGGCACCGGCAGCGTGCCGGGCAGGACCGTGAGCACGTCCTCGTGTCGGCAGAGCCCGGTCGCGACGGCGGCCGCGCTGCCGCTCACCGACGTGACACCCGGCACGACGGCGGTGTCGTAGCGGCCCGAGAGGCGGTCGTGCAGGTACATGTACGTGCCGTAGAAGAGCGGGTCGCCCTCGGCGAGGACGACCACGTTGCGGCCCGAGTCCAGATGCGCTGCAAGGCGATCCGCCGACTCGTCGTAGAAGTCGGACATGAGCCCGTGGTAGCCGAGCGGGTGGTCGGTGGCGCCGGTGGTGACGGGGTAGACGAGCAGCTCCTCGACCACGTCGTCACGGAAGTACGACTGCGCGATGCGACGCGCGATGGAGTCACCGCGCGGGCCGCTGTGGAAGGCGACGACGTCGGCCCCGCCGATGAGACGCGCAGCCTTGACGGTGACGAGCTCCGGGTCGCCCGGGCCGACGCCGACCCCCCTCAGCCAGCCGCTCACAGCTCCTCCTCGCGGGCGAGCGCGTTGACGGCGGAGGCAGCCAGGGCCGATCCGCCCCGCCGCCCGTGGACGACGAGCCACGGGATGTCGAAGGGGTTGTCGGCGAGGGCCACCTTCGACTCGGCCGAACCGATGAAGCCGACCGGGATGCCGACGATCGCAGCCGGACGGGGGCCGCCGTCCGCGATCGTCTCGAGCAGGTGGAAGAGGGCGGTCGGGGCGTTGCCGATGGCGACGACGGCGCCTTCGACGCGGTCACCCCACAACGACACCGCGGCGGCGGAACGTGTTGTGCCCCAAGCCTTTGCGAGGCCGGCGACCCGCTCGTCGCGGAGCGTGCAGACGACATCGTTGTCGCGCGGGAGTCGGGCCCTGGTGATGCCCGAGGCGATCATGTGCGCGTCGGTGAGGATCGGCGCGCCCGTCTCGAGAGCGCCCCGGGCGGACGCGACGAGCCGCGGGTGCACGGCGATGTGCTCGGTGAGGTCGACGTCGCCGCTCGCGTGGACCATCCGGACGGCGACGACGCGGGCGTCCTCGGGCAGGTGGTCGAGCCGTGTCTCGGCCCGGATCGTCGCGAACGACCGCCGGTAGATCTCGGCGCCGTCCGTCTCGTACGCGTAGCGGCGGGTCGGTGGACCCACCGTCCCGTTGGTCGTCCTCAGGTCCATGACCCCTCCTGCTCCGTCGACCCCGTCGAGTGGGCACTCTCCCTCGCCGAGTGGGCCGCGATCTGGTCCAGCGCCGCGCCGAGAGACGCCGGCGACAGCACGTCGACGTGCGCCGCTGCCGGCTTCCCACAGCGACGCTCGCACCCGCTGACGTGCACGGGGAGGTCCCCGGCTGGCAGGACCGGGGCGAGGTCGCGGGCGAGGGCGCGGGTGTCGATGGCCGAGCGGCTGCACCCGGGGAGGCCGGTGCAGGCGTGGAGCCGGTGCCACGGCGAGCCCGCGTGGGTGGCGAGTCCCGCTGCCTCGAGCGCGGGGAGGTGGCGCGCGCCGTGCTCGACGACGAGCGACCTCCACGGCGTCACGCGTACGGTCTCGGCGACGCGCCAGAGGGCGTCGACGTGCTCGCGGCGCAGCAGGCCGAGGGGGACGGCGACGACGGCGTGCTCGCCGACGGCACCCAGCGGACGGTCGGGCTGGGGCGGTGGCGAGATCGCACACGTGGGGGCGGGCCCGAGACGGTCGGCGAGCTCGTCGACGTGCCAGGCCGTCTCGCCGCCCTTGGTGCGCTCGGCGAACTCCTCCGCGAGCGCGGTCACGGTCCGCACCGCCTCACGGAGCGGCACCGACCAGCCACCCGGCTGCGAGCCCGCCAGGACGACGCCGCGGTCCGGGCCGGTGGCGAGGAACCCGAGGTCGAACGTGCCGCCGATGACGTCGCCGCGCCCGTCGTCGAGGGCGAAGAGGAAGCGGCCGCCGAGGTGAGCCAGCCCGGGCGCGGCGCAGACGGCGTCGTCCAGAGCCGCGGTGAGGGGACGCACGTCACACCGGCCGCCGCCGTCGAGACCCGACAGCGGCGACGCGACGACGTTGCGGACCAGCTCGTGGCTCGGTGCCGGCACGAGGCCGGTCGCCAGGACGGCCGCGCGCGTCTCGGCCGTCAGCGGGTCGGGCAGGCCGCGCAGCTGGAGAGCTGCTCGGGAGGTGAGCAGGACGGTCGGATCCGGCTGTCCCGCAACGACATCGAGAAGTCCGGACAGGGCGCTGACAGACACTGGAAGTCCGGCTGGACGCAGCCGGACGATCGACCCGTCGACAGCGGAGAACGGCCGCGCGACGCCGGGGCAGGCGTCTGCGGCACCTCGGGCTCGGCTCGTCGGGGCGGTCACGCGGCACATCGTAGGGGCGCCCCCGTCCGCGTCAAGGCCGGCGTCTCGGGCTATGGTGGCCCCAGCGTCGTCGACCAGGAACCCGGTGAGAGTCCGGGACGGTCCCGCCACTGTGAGCCGTCACCCGCGAGGGAGGCGGTGAGTCAGGAACTGCCGGCAGCGCCTCACCTTCCTTTCGACCGCGGGGCGTGGACACCCCGCCGAGGAGACCCTGATGACGCGCATCGCGCTGCTCTCGACCTCTGACACCGACCTGCTGTGCGCGCGCGGCAGCGGCGCCGACTACCTGGTCGCGAACCCGACCCGGCCGGGCCACCCGTCGATGGCCGAGGCGATCGAGGCCGCCGACATCGTCGTCGCCCGCGTCCTCGGCGGACCCCAGGACCTCTGCGACGGCTTCCGTCGACTGCGCGGCGCGGGCAAGCCGATGGTGGTTCTCGGTGGCGAGCAGACCCCGAACGCGTCGCTCATGGACCTGTCCACCGTCGCCCCGGGCGTCGTCGCCGAGGCGCACCGCTACCTCGCCGAGGGCGGCGCGGCCAACCTGCGCGAGCTGCACGCCTTCCTCGGCGACACGCTGCTCATGACCGGCGAGGGCTTCGAACCGCCGGCGCCCCTCCCGGCCTGGGGCGTCCTCGATCGCCCCGAGCCGGCGACGGCCACCGCCCCGACTTCCGACGTCGCGGGCGCCGCTCCCCGCCCGCGCGTCGGGATCCTCTTCTACCGCGCCCAGTTCGCCGCCGAGAACACCGCCTACGTCGACGCCCTCGCCGACGCGGTGGACGCCGCCGGCGGCATCGGCGTCCCGGTGCACGTGTCGTCGCTGCGCGAGGCCCCGGCCGACCTGCTCGAGCACCTCGCGGCATACGACGTGCTCGTCACGACCGTGCTCGCTGCCGGTGGCACGAAGCCGGGCACCGCGAGCGCGGGCGAGGACGACGAGGCGTGGGACGTCCGGGCGCTCGCCGCGCTCGACGTCCCGATCATCCAGGGCCTCTGCCTCACGTGGAGCCGCGAGCAGTGGGAGGCGAGCGACGACGGGATGAGCCCGCTCGACGTCGCCACCCAGGTCGCGGTGCCCGAGTTCGACGGCCGCATCATCGCGAACGCGTTCTCCTTCAAGGAGATCGACGGCGACGGCCTGCCGCACTACGTGCCCGACCTCGAGCGGTGTGCCCGCCTCGCGACGCTCGCCGTCAACCACGCCCGCCTCCGCCACACGCCGGCCGCCGAGCGTCGCATCGCGATCGTGCTGTCGGCGTACCCCTCGAAGCACTCGCGCATCGGCAACGCCGTCGGCCTCGACACCCCGGTGTCGATCATCCGGCTGCTGCGGGCCATGCGCGAGGCCGGCTACGACCTCGGCGCCCCCGGCGAGATCCCCGGCACCGGGCCGCTCGAGCCCGTCGACGGCGAGACGCCTGACACGACCGCGGGCAACGCCCTCATCCACGCCCTCATCGAGGCCGGTGGCCAGGACGAGGACTGGCTGACGCAGGAGCAGCTGAGCGGCCAGCCGGTCCGCATCCCGGCCGCCCGCTACCGCGAGCACTTCGAGGCGCTCCCTGACGAGCTGCGCGACGCCGTCACGAAGCACTGGGGCGAGGCGCCGGGTGAGGTCTTCGTCGACCGGCACACCGACGCCGGAGGCGAGCTCGTCGCGGCCAGCCTGCGCGCCGGCAACGTCGTCATCCTCGTGCAGCCGCCGCGCGGCTTCGGCGAGAACCCCATCGCGATCTACCACGACCCGGACCTCCCGCCGACGCATCACTACCTCGCCGTCTACGACTGGCTGGCAAGGGATTTCGGCGCCCACGCCATCGTCCACATGGGCAAGCACGGCAACCTCGAGTGGCTGCCGGGCAAGAACCTCGCGCTCTCGGCGGCCTGCGGCCCCGACGCGACGATCGGCTCGATCCCGCTCGTCTACCCGTTCCTCGTCAACGACCCCGGCGAGGGCAGCCAGGCCAAGCGCCGGGCCCACGCGACGATCGTCGACCACCTCGTGCCGCCGATGGCACGAGCCGAGTCCTACGGCGACATCGCCCGGCTCGAGCAGCTGCTCGACGAGTACGGCAACGTCTCGGTCATGGACCCGGCCAAGGCTCCGGCCCTGCGCGCCGAGATCTGGACCCTCATCCAGGCCGCGCAGATGCACCACGACCTCGGTCTCACCGACCGCCCCGACGACGACGAGTTCGACGAGTTCGTCATGCACGTCGACGGGTGGCTGTGCGAGGTCAAGGACGTCCAGATCCGGGACGGCCTCCACATCCTTGGCGAGGCCCCCGCGGGGGAGGGCCTCGCCAACCTCGTGCTCGCGATTCTGCGGGCCAACCAGGTCTTCGCCGGCGCCGTCGGTGCCGTGCCGGGCCTCCGGACGGCGCTCGGGCTGAGTGAGGGGGAGTCCGAGCGCTCGTCCGTCGATGTCGCCGAAGCGCAGGCGTCCGCCCTCGTCGCCGCCCTCGCCGAAGCGGGCTGGGCCGAGGACGCCGTGCCCGGGATCATCGCCGAGCACCTCGGTGACCTCCCGAACGTCGACATTGAGGGCGTATGCCGTTCGCTGGCCTTCGCCTGCCGCGAGGTCGTGCCGCGCCTGCTCGCGACGACGCGCGAGATCGACGCCGTGCTCCACGCGCTCGACGGCGGCTACGTGCCGGCCGGTCCCTCGGGCTCACCGCTGCGTGGCCTCGTCAACGTGCTGCCGACCGGGCGCAACTTCTACTCCGTCGACCCGAAGGCGATCCCGAGCCGGCTCGCGTGGGAGACCGGGCAGCGGCTCGCCGACGATCTGCTCGCCCGGCACCGCGCCGACACGGGCGAGTGGCCGCGCTCCGTCGGGCTGTCGGTGTGGGGCACGTCGGCCATGCGCACGTCGGGCGACGATATCGCCGAGGTGCTCGCGCTGCTCGGCGTGCGCCCCCGGTGGGACGAGATGTCGCGTCGTGTCGTGGGCCTCGACGCCGTCTCGCTCGAGGAGCTCGGCCGGCCCCGCATCGACGTCACGGTCCGCATCTCGGGCTTCTTCCGCGACGCGTTCCCCCACGTCATCGCGATGCTCGACGACGCGGTGCGCCTCGTCGCCGACCTCGACGAGGGCCCCGACGACAACTACCTGCGCGCCCATGTCGCCGGTGACCTCGCCGACCACGGTGACGCCCGCCGAGCGACGACCCGCATCTTCGGCAGCAAGCCCGGCTCCTACGGCGCCGGCATCCTCCCGCTCGTCGAGTCGGGCAACTGGCGCACCGACGCCGACCTCGCGGAGGTCTACGCGACGTGGGGCGGCTTCGCCTACGGGCGCGAGCTGGACGGCATACCGGCTCGGGCCGACATGGAGCGCACGTACGCGCGCATGGACGTCGCCGCGAAGAACATCGACACCCGCGAGCACGACATCGCCGACAGCGACGACTACTTCCAGTACCACGGCGGCATGGTCGCGACCGTGCGCGCGCTGACCGGGCGCGAGCCCAAGGCGTACGTCGGCGACTCGACGACCCCCGACGCCGTGCGCACGCGCACCCTCACCGAGGAGACCGCGCGCGTCTTCCGCGCCCGCGTCGTCAACCCGCGGTGGATCGCGGCCATGCGCAAGCACGGCTACAAGGGCGCGTTCGAGCTCGCCGCGACCGTCGACTACCTCTTCGGGTTCGACGCGACGGCGGGCGTCGTCACGGACTGGATGTACGAGCAGCTCGCCCAGACGTACGTGCTCGACAAGGAGAACCGCGACTTCCTTCAGCACGCGAACCCGTGGGCGCTGCACGGCATGGTCGAGCGACTGCACGAGGCCGTCGAGCGCGGGCTCTGGGAGGAGCCGGACCCCGAGCTGCTCGCCGAGCTCCAGCAGGTCTACCTCGACGTCGAGGGCGACCTCGAGGACTGACCCACCGTCACACCCAGCAGGCCTTTTCGGCGAACTCGCTCAGCTGTAGATGCCGTGGCGGGCATTCCACTCGCGGGCGCCCTGGTACGCGTCGACCATCCCCCACACCCAGAAGCCGAAGACCCCGAGGATCCCCACGAGGACGATGACGAGCACCCAGCTCACGCAGTAGCCGAGCAGGATCAGCACGCCCCGCCCGGCCTGCCCGTTGAGCATCGTGCCGAGCCCCGGGAGGAAGAACGACGCGAGCACGGCGATGGCCGGGTTCTTCGGGACGACCTGCGTGAACGTGGTCTGGGCCGGGGCGTACGGGTACACGGCAGGGGCTGCGGGCACCTGTCGGGCGGCGTATGCCGGACCGACGTGAGCCTCGTGGTGCGGCAGCCCGTGGGCATCGACCGACGCGGCCGGTGGCGCGGGGGCGGGCCGGACGTGCGGCGTCCAGGCGCGGCCGTCCCAGTAGCGCTCACCCTCCCCGACCGGGTACCACCCGGCGGGCGCCGTCGGACTCTGGCTCATTCATCTCTCCTGTCGTGCGTCAGAGGCTCTGAGGCTATGTCGCAGCCAGTGAACCCGCGGCGCTTTCAGGCGATTCGCCACCATCTGTGGGTCTGACGCCGCTGTCGGACGGCTCGTCTACGGTTCGTCCGGGAGATCAGGGAGCCGGCGTCGTGACCGACGACCACGACGCCGCGGCCACGCGAGGGGAGCACCGATGGACGTGAGGGCGGCATACGTCATGGGACGACAGCTCATGGAGCAGCAGGCGCTCGAGGACTGGACGCTCGTGCTCGACCGGGCCAAGACGCGTGCCGGTGCCTGCCGCCCCGCAAGGCGCGAGATCGCCCTGAGCGCACCGCTCACCCGGCTCCACGACGAGGCGGAGGTACGCGACACCCTCCTTCACGAGATCGCGCACGCCCTCGTCGGTGCACGTCACGGGCACGACGCCGTGTGGCAGGCCAAGGCGCTCGAGCTCGGCTGCTCCGGCCAGCGGTGCTCGTCCGCCGACGCGCCGTCCCTGGAGGGGCCGTGGAAGGCGACCTGCCCGGCGGGCCACGTCCTGACACGTCATCGACGTCCGACCCGGGCGGGCTGGTGTTCGCGCTGCTCCGGTCCGCCGCGCGACCGCCTGTTCGAGTGGACCTTCCACGGGCGGTCCGTGGCCATGCACCCGAACTACGTCGCCGAGCTCGAGGCGCTCCGGGCCGACGCCCCGCACCAGGTCCCGGGCGCCCTCCCCCTCGGCCAGGTCGTGCGCGTCACGGCGCCGGGGCCGTACGACGGCCTCGTGGGTCCGATCCTGCGCAGGGGCCGGAGCAACTACAAGGTGCGGATTGAGCAGGGCGTGCTCACCGTGCCGTTCGCCTGGGTCGAGGCCGCGGGCTGAGGCTGCGGCGGCGTTGCTCGGCCATCAGCCGCTCAGGCCGCGCATGTCGTGAGTCAGCACATCGACGTCACCACAGCGTCTGCACGTCAGGATCGTGCGGCCGCGCAGCTTCAGGCGGTCGTACTTGTGACCCAGGATCAGGCACCTGAGGTTGCGCTTGGCCATTCCCCCAGTGTGCTCCGGGGTTCGTTCTCGCGGGAAGGACCGACGTCGGCGACCGGGTCGGGGAGCACGGGCTGGTCGGTGGGGTAGAGGCCGACCGCGAAGCCGTAGACGGTCTCGCCCTCGCGCGGCAGCGACGTGAACTCGCGGACGAGGCCCTCGACCCGGCGCCAGAACTCCGAGGCGCTCTCGCGCGGGATGCGCACGTGGCGCAGGGTCGAGTAGAGGGTGTCGTCCTCGTGGGCCGGGACCGACTCGGCGGCGGCGACCGACAGCGAGTTGACGCAGACGGGCGTCGTCGGGTCGCCGGGCCGGCGGGCGACGCCGACGTTGATGGTGCGACCCGTGCGGCCGTAGAAGCGCTCGTCGATGGCCCGCACGCGGCGCGTCCGCACCACGCGGAGCATGCCGGCCTCGACGAGCACGCCGACGTGGTGGGCGACGGTGCTCTTGGGCCGCCCGACGGCCGCGGCGAGCTCGGACACGGTGGCGGCGCGCTCGAGCGTGAGGTCGAGCAGCGACGACCGCAGCGGGTCGGCGATGGCCCGCAGCTGCGCAGGCGTGGTCACCTCGACGGTGTCGGGGAGGTCGTAGTCGGGGGTGCCGAGACTATTGATCGACATGATTGGATCAGTCTAGATTGTTGGATCAAACACGCGCGAACCATCGATCACAGGAGCAAGCATGGCCGACGTCCTCCTCTTCCACCACGCTCTGGGCCAGACCCCGGGCTTTCTCGCGTTCGCCGACGCGCTGCGCTCGGCGGGGCACACCGTCCACACGCCCGACGCGTTCGAGGGACGCACCTTCGCCACGATCGAGGAGGGCGTCGCGCACGCGCGTTCGCTCGGCTTCCAGCGCGTGCAGGACCACGGCGTCGCCGCAGCCGACGGCCTCCCCAGCGACCTCGTCTACGCGGGCTTCTCGCTCGGCGTCATGCCCGCGCAGCGGCTCGCCCAGACCCGCCCGGGTGCTCGCGGCGCCGTCCTGCTCGACTCCGCGATCCCGCTCGGCGAGTTCGGCGACGAGTGGCCGGCCGGCGTGCCCGCGCAGGTGCACGGGGGCGAGGGCGACGAGTTCTTCATGGACGAGGGCGACGTCGACGCCGCGCGCCAGATCGTCGGCGCGGCCGACGACGGTGAGCTCTTCACGTATGCCGGCTGCGGCCACCTCTTCGCCGACCCGAGCGCTCCCGCGTACGACGCCGACGCCGCCGCGCTCGTGCAGCAGCGCGTCCTCGACTTCCTCGCTCGCGTGTAGGAGAGGCCTACGCGTCGAGGCCGCTGACGTGGGCCACGACCTCGGCGCCCCGGGTCAGGCGCAGCACCGTCGCCGCCCAGAGCACGAAGGTCGTCACGAAGACCCCGATGTGCAGCCAGCTCTGGGTGGGGTATGGCACCGCCGTGCGGTCGCCCGACGAGCCGAGGATGAAGGCCGAGCACGGGATCCACGCCAGCGCCCAGGCGGTCACCGTCCACGAGCGGCGACCGTGGACCGCCTTGTCCCAGCCCGAGATCCGGACGCCCGGCAGCACCCACATGACGAGGGGCAGCACCCACATCACCCACAGGCCGACGTCGGTCGCCATGGTGCCGAGGCGGTTCGCGCGGGCGAGGAAACCCTGCAGGCGCACCAGCCGCACGCAGGCGAGACAGCCGGCCACGAAGAAGAGCAGGCCGGCGAGGTCGACGGTGGTGCCGCTGGTCGGCGTCCCCCACGTGACGAGTCGCTCGGTCTCCGGGCGGAAGGCGGCCCAGGAGAGCGGCACGAGCGACGCGGCTCCGATGCCCAGCGACCACGTGGCCGGGCGGCGCAACCGGGGCTGCCGGCGGCGTACGGGCCGGTCGTCCGGAACGGTCACGACGGCGGCCGCGCCCGTGACGTCACCTCCCCTGGTGTCCACGATCGCACCGTACCGCGCGGGATCGTTCAGCCGAGCGTCTCTGCGACGAACCGGTCCCTGGTGAGGGAGTAGTAGACCTCGTCGGAGCGGGTCCCGTCGGCGTTGGGCAGCCGCTGGGCCAGGCGACCCTCGGCCCGGAATCCGGCCTTCGCCGCGGCCTTGCCGGACGCGATGTTGTCGACCTTGTGCCCCAGCTCGAGCCGCGCGATCCCCGCCGACTCGAACGCCCAGCCCGACACGAGCCGCAGCGCCCGCGTCGTGAAGCCGTGCCCGCGGAAGGCCGGCAGCACGCCGTAGCCGATGAGCCCGACGCCGGGAGGTCCCATCCGCATGACGTTGATGACGCCCGCGCCCTCGCCGGTGGCCGCGTCGACCATGACGAAACGGGCGGCCCGTCCGGACCGCCACTCGCGCCGCGCCTGCGCCGCCTTCTGCCGCGCCACGTCGTCGCCGAACGCCTCCCCGAAGAAGTCCCAGCGCAGCGACTCCTCGTCGTTGTGCTCGTCGCGCACGACCTGCCAGTCGTGGGCGGCGAGGGGGCGCAGGGTGAGCACGCCGTCGGTCAGCTCGCCCGTATCAGGGAAGCCGGTCGGGCCCGGCGTGCCGGGGGCATCCGCCGGCTGGCGCAGCAGGTAGGTGTCCATCACCCAGCCGTGCCGCTCACGGGCCTCGGCACGCACCCGCTGCACCTCGTCGATGACGTCGCCGAGCCGTCCCCGCACGAGCACCTCGTCGGGCGACCCGAGGTAGGCGCCCCAGAACAGCTCGAGGTCGGGGAACGTGTCGGCCAGCTCGGCGCAGGCGAGACCCCCGTCGAGCATGACGACGACGTCGCCGAGGGCCGGGTCGTACTCGTCGACGAGCCGCCGCCCCGTCGTGACGTGGATCGGCGCACCGATGCGGTTGAGCGGGATCCGGTGCCGGGCGGCGAGCAGCTGCGGGGCGCTGATGCCGGCGATGACGTCGTGCTCGACCGTGACGCCGGCAGCCGCCCACCTCTCGACGAGGGCGTCGACGACGCGGATCGTCGAGTCGTAGAACGCCGGGTCGCCCCAAACCAGGAACCCGACCGTCGTCTCGCCGTCGTCGAGCCCGTCGATGACGGAGGCGTAGGCGTCGACACGTGCCGCGTGCCAGTCGCGCACCCCCCGGCCGTATGCCGTGTCGTCGCGTTCGGCGTCGGGGCCGCGCCTGGGGTCGGGCACCTCGACGACCCGGTACGCGTGGTCGGCCGGGATCAGGGCGTCGCAGACGCGTTGTCGGGCCACGACGAGATCGGTCTTCGAGCCGCCCTTGTCGGCGACGAGGAAGACGTCGACGGTCGAAAGTGCCTGTGCCGCTTCACCGGTCACCTGTTCGGGACCACCCATGCCGATCCCGATGATGCGGACCCGTTCGATCATGACGTGCCCCCTGCGCGGGTGAGGTCGAGCAGTGCGTCGAGGTCGACGTGCTCCTCGAGGGCGTCGGCGAGGGTGTCGAGCATGCGCTCGCGCCGCTCGGCGAAGCCGGCCGCGCCGTCGTGAGGCTGCCACTGCGATCCCGCGACCGACGCGACGTGCGACAGCCACGCGCGGCGGAAGCCGTCGCTCTCGAAGGCCCCGTGCCACATCGTCCCCCACACCGCACCGGTCGACCAGCCGTCGAGGAACGGGTCGGCGTCGCCCGCGCCGTTGTGCGTCGCGATGCCGTGGTGGATCTCGTAGGCGGTCTCGACCGGGTGGCCGGACCAGGCGCCGGTGGGGCGGGCGAGCACCTTGTCGTCGCCGAAGTCGACGCGCACGGGCAGGAGTCCGAGGCCGGGCACGACGCCGACCCGTCCCTCGACGTCGTCGTCGATCTCGTGCCCGAGCATCTGGTAGCCGCCGCACACCCCCAGCACGGGGCGGCCGGCTGCCGCGCGACGCTCGATCACCTCGGCCAGACCGCGCTCCCGCAACCACGCGAGATCACTTGCGGTGGAACGTGATCCGGGCACGACGAGCAGGTCCGCGGACTCGGCCACCGCCGGGTCCACCGTCACGAGCACGTCCACCCCGGGCTCGGCGGCGAGGGCGTCGACGTCGGTCGCGTTGGAGATGCGGGGCAGTCGCAGCACCGCGACCTTGAGCCGGTCGCGGGCCGTGGCCGACAGCGCCGTCGAGGCGCGCCAGTGCCCGACCTCGAGGGTGTCCTCGCTGTCGAGCCACACGTCGAGCAGCCACGGGATGACGCCGTGGAACGGCACTCCCGTGCGCTGGGTGATGTCGTCGAGGCCGGGCACGAGCACCGACACGTCGCCGCGGAACTTGTTGATGACGAAGGACTTCAGCAGCGCGCGGTCCTCGTCGTCGAGCAGGGCCCACGTGCCGTAGAGCGCCGCGAGGATGCCGCCGCGGTCGATGTCGCCGACCACGACGACCGGCAGCCCGAACTCGCGCGCGAGTCCCATGTTCACGTAGTCACCGGAGCGCAGGTTGATCTCCGCGGGTGACCCTGCCCCCTCGCAGACGACGAGGTCGTACTCGTCGGCGAGCTCGCGGTAGGCGCCGAACGCCGCGTCGCGCAGGTGACCGCGCCCGGCGGCATACTGGCCGGCCTCGAGGGTGCCGGCGGGCTCGCCGCGCACCACGATGAACGACCTGCGATCGGTGCCGGGCTTGAGCAGCACCGGGTTCATCGCGGTGGTCGGTTCGACACGCGCGGCGACGGCCTGGAGCCACTGCGCCCGGCCGATCTCGCCGCCGTCGAGGCAGACCATCGAGTTGTTCGACATGTTCTGCGCCTTGAACGGTGCGACCCGCAGCCCGCGGCGCACGAGGGCCCGGCACAGGCCGGCGACGACGACGGACTTGCCCGCATCGGACGAGGTGCCGGCGACGAGGAGTCCGGAGGGGGCGGGTGGCGTCACGCCGCCATCCTGCCCGACGTGCGCAGACCGGCCGACGGGCACCCGCACACGTCGAGCCAGCCAGCGCACGTCGAAGCCGCCCGCCCACCGGGTGCGGTGTGCGGGCGGCCCCTGGGTGTGCTGCCGGGCTCAGCGACCTGTCACTCGGGGTCGCCGTCGGCGAGCAGGCGGTAGAGCTTGCGCCGGGTCTCGGTGAGGATCTCGGCGGCCTCGGCCCGCTGCTGCGAGGTGCCGGTGGTGACGATCTGCCACATCGCGCCCATCACCTGGCCGACGATCGGCATGAGGTCACTGCCGCTGCGCTGCTCGTGCTGCGGAGCGTCCTCGCCGTCGGGGGTCTCCTCGAAGGGACGCCACGTGGCGGCCATCTCCTCGCCGTTCTCCTCGACGTAGGTGCGGCCCGCGTCGGTGAGGCGAAGCAGCCGACGGCCCTCGACGTCGCGGCCCTCCACCAGGCCTTCGTCCTCGAGCTGCTGGACGGTCGGGTAGACCGAGCCGGGGCTCGGCTTCCACGCGCCGCCGGTGCGCTCGGAGATCTGCTGGATGAGCTGGTAGCCGTTCATCTCGTCGCCGGCGAGGACGTCGAGGATGGCGGCGCGAACGTCGCCGCGACGCGCTCGTGGCCCGCGGCGGGGCCCGCCGAAGTCCGGCCCGAAGCCGGGCCCGCCGAAGTGGCGGACCAGGTCGGCGACCCACGGGGGCGGACCGGGGCGTCCGCGTCCACCGGGGCCGCCCGGACCGCCGGGGCCGCCCCACGGACCGCGACCCGGGCCGAAGCCCGACCCGCCGCCCCAGCCGCCGCCCCAACCGCCGTCGAACCCGGACTCTCGTCTGCTGTGTCGGTGTCCGTGCATGGTGGTTCTCCTTGTCTGTCGACGCGACTCACGAACAGTCGCGATAGGTCGACGATATATCGCGACTGTTCGAGAATCAAGCGGCGACGCTGTTGTCGTGCTTGGAGTCGATGACGATGGGTACGTATCCCGCGATCTAGCCGTCGTCCTAGATCTCGCGATACGAGCCGATCGCCGCTCCAGGGCGGGAAAAAGTCACAGGTTCGTTGAGGTACGGCGCAGGTTTGGTTAGCGTGCGACGACGGGGACACGCGAATTGCCCGAGGAGGTCCTTACCGTGGCGAGCGCACAGGGGATCGGCCCTCGCGCCCACACCGCAGCACGTGCGGGTGTGGACGCCCGACGAGCCGAAGCAATCTCAAGGAGAGCCACGATGACCAACGTGCCGGCCACGCCGCTGGGCGAGAAGCGCACCGTGCGCATCCAGTGGGCACCGTCCGCGGCTCCACGCATCCGCAAGGAGCTCGTCGAGGACCTCCTCGCGCGCGAGCTGCCCTCGCAGGTCATCGACGAGGCCGAGATCGTCGTCAGCGAGCTCGTCGCCAACGCCATCCGGCACGCCAAGCCGCTCGCCGACGGTGCGATCCGCATCCACTGGAAGGTCAAGAACAACGTCGTCGAGGTCGAGGTGTCCGACGGCGGCGGTCCGACCGCCCCGCGCCCGTCCCCGCCGACCACCTGGGCGCCCGGGGGTCGCGGGCTGCGCATCGTACGGTCGCTGGCGCACGAGTGGGGCGTCATCGACGAGCCGCACGGCCGCACCGTCTGGGCCTCGCTCGGCGGCCCCTCCCGTCGCCGGTCGCACTGACACCACTACGCACCGAGGTGACGCTGCCCGACCCGGCGCTCGTCGTCCTCGTCGGCGCGTCCGGCTCGGGCAAGTCGACCTGGGCCGCCGAGCGCTACCGGGCGGCAGAGGTCGTGTCGTCCGACGCCCTCCGTGCCGTCGTCGGCAGCGGCGAGCAGGACCTCGACGCCTCCGTCGACGCCTTCGCCGTCCTCGAGCAGGTCGTCGCCGCACGGCTCGGTCGTGGCCTGACCACCGTTGTCGACACGCTCGGCACCGACGCGGCGCGGCGTCGCCGCTGGCTCGACGGCGCCCGCGCGACGGGACTGCCGGCCGTGGCCGTCGTGCTCGACACCCCCGCCGCCGTATGCCGTTCGCGCAACGCCGCGCGTGACCGCCCCGTCCCGGCGCGCGTCCTCACGAACCAGCTCGCCTCCGTCGCCACGGCCACGGACGAGCTCGAGGCCGAGGGCTGGGACCTCGTCAGCCTCGTGACCGGCGGCGCCCCGACCGAGCCCGGCCGCCTCTCCCGCAACACACCCGGTAGCGGTCAACCCGAGGCGGCTGCAACCGTGGGGCGCGGACCGCTTCCGGGTGTGTTGAGGGGCCAGGGCTCCGGACTGCGGGGCATCGTGCTCCAGCTCTCGCGCTTCCCGGCTGACGGTGACCTGCTGGCCTGGCTGCGTGACATGGCCGGCGCCGCCGAGGCTGCCGGCCTGACGGGCATCGCGCTGATGGACCACCTCATCCAGATCCCGCAGGTGGGCCGCGCCTGGGACCCGATCCCGGAGCCGTGGGTCACCTTGGGCGCCTTGGCCGCGTCCACCACACGGCTGCAGCTCGGCACGCTCGTGACGCCGGTGACCTTCCGCGAGCCGGGCATCACGGCGAAGGCGACCGCGACGCTCTCGGCGCTGTCGGGCGGGCGCGCCTTCGTCGGCGTCGGCGCGGGCTGGTGGGAACGCGAGCACACGGCATACGGCCTCGGGTTCCCTTCCGCGAGAGCGAGACTCGACGCGCTCGAGCGGGGCATCGAGCTGATGAAGGCGCTCTGGGCTCCCGGAACCAAGCCGTATGCCGGACGGCGGGTCTCGCTGCCCGAGACGACCTCGTACCCGCGGCCGGTCGGCCCGATCCCCGTCATCGTCGGAGGCGGTGGTGCCCGGTCGCTGCGCGTCGCCGCGCGTCTCGGCGACGGGTGCAACGTCCCCTCGGACGAGGCGGGCCTCGCCAAGGTCGACCACTATCTCGAGCTGGTGCGCGCGGAGGGACGTGACGCGTCCGAGGTGCACGCCACGGTGCTCGACCTGCCGCTCGTGGGATCCGACCGCGACGACGTGTGGGCGCGCGTGGAGCGGCACCGTGGACGCGCTCCGGCCGCGACCTTCGCGGCCCGGCACCACGCCGGCACGGCGGCGGAGCACGCCACCCGTCTGGCAGGCCTCGCCGCGCGCGGGATCACGACGGCCTTCGTGGCGCCCGTGGGCCTCACGACTCCCGACGACGTGCTCGCCCTGGCGCCGCTCGCGTCCGCGTTCGGCTGACCCGACGGCGGCCACTAGGGTGGCGCGCATGGGTAAGGCATCACGTCGTCCGCGCGGTGAGCGCACCGACCGTTCCGCACGTCCGCAGCCGGCACCGTTCGTGGCCCGCCCTTTCGAGGGCCTGCCCAACGAGACCGACTGGGTCGCGATGCGCGAGATCGTCCCGGCCGCGACCGCGACGGTGCGCTTCGCCAAGGGCAAGACGCCCGAGGGTGCGCCCGACGAGGTGACGATCGCGACGGTGCTGCCGCTGGCCTGGCCGGGCCTGCACCGCGAGGGCGGTGAGGTGCTCGTCGGCATCCAGTCCGGCAACGCGAGCGGCGACACGAGCCGCGACATCGCCTCCGCGATCGCCCTCGCCTCGGCTGCCGACGCGGGCTCGCCCGTGACCACGCTGCCCGTGTCGATGGCCGACACCCCGCGCCTGCAGGACCTGCTCGACCTCGACGCGCCCTTCGAGATGCAGCTGCACGAGGGCTTCGACTTCTGGGTGGCCGACGCCGACCTCGACGCCGAGGGCAAGGAGTCGCTCGAGCGCGCCAACGAGTCGGCCATCCCGACGGTCAAGCTCGACGCGGCTCCGTCCGCCTTCTGGTGCCGCATCGGCGACCGCACCTACGTGCGGTGGGTGCTGCCGTTCGACGAGGACACCGCGACGAGCGCCCTCGCCCGGTTGCATGCTGCCGGCGAGAGCCACCTCGGTGACGACGGCCGTCTGCTCGGCTGCTTCCGCTCGAGCGGTCTGCTCATCCCGGTCTGGGAGGTCGACCCCGGTTCCGAGGCCGCCGACTTCGAGAAGCCCCTGGCCGAGATGAAGAAGCGCATCGACGCCGCGGCCGCCTCGACCGAGACGCTGACGGCCGCCGAGCGTGGCGCCCGGGCCGGCCTCACCAACCGCCAGGTCACCCTCCGCTGAGGCACGGGCGACGATGACGACCGTGCCGTTCTCCGTCGCCGTCGTCATCCCGGCCAAGGACGAGTCGGCCCGCATCGCCGAGACGATCCGCGGCGTGCGCAGCATCCCCGGCGTCGCCACGGTCGTCGTCGTCGACGACGGGTCGAGCGACGGCACCGCGGCCATCGCCGCCCGCGAGGGCGCCGAGGTCGTGCGCCACGCCCGCAACCACGGCAAGGCCGACGCCATGATGAGCGGCCTCGGACGGGTCAACGGCCTGCGCCGGGTCGGTCGGCTCGACGCCGACACGGCGGTGCTCTTCGTCGACGCCGACCTCGAGGCCTCCGCCAGCGCGGTCGGCGAGCTCGTCACCCCCATCGTGACCGGGGCAGCCGACCTCACCATCGCGAACCTGCCGCAGCAGCGCGGCAGCGCCGGTGGTCACGGGCTCGTCGTCGGGCTCGCGCGGCGCGGCATCGAGGAGCTCACCGGCTGGTCTCCGAACCAGCCGCTCTCGGGGATGCGGTGCCTGTCGCCGGCCGCCATCACGGCAGCGACGCCGTTCGCGCGTGGCTGGGGCGTCGAGGTCGGCATGACCGTCGACGTGCTCGACGCCGGGCTGCGGGTCGTGGAGGTGCCGTGCGACCTGCACCACCGCGTCACCGGCACCGACTGGCGCTCGCAGGTGCACCGTGCGGCGCAGTACCGCGACGTCGCCCTGGCGCTCGGTGTGCGGCGCCTGCGACGCCGCCTCGGCCACGGCTGACCCGCCCGTGAGAAAACGAGCACTCGATCGGACCCACCAGTCGAGTGCCCACTTCCCGACGCCCCGCACCAGTCGAGTGCTCACTTCCCGACGCCGGTGTGCGTTGGAAACTGAGCACTCGACTGAGACAAGAGTTCGGCGCGTCACGCCTGGACTGACGGGCGATGCGAGCGCCAGCGAGCGAGTCGAGGAGGGAAGGCGTGACGTCCAGGCGCGCCGGACGCGGGCGAGCGGAGCGAGCCCAGAGAGCGCGGAGCGAGCCCAGACAGCTCAGAGGTGGTGGCGGTCGCGGCGTCGGCGCACCGGGGCCTTGCGCGCCTCGATCGCGAGGAAGTGCATCACGGCCGACACGACGAGCGGCACCGTGAAGATCGCGGCCACCGGCGGGATCGCGGCCCCCGAGTCGTTGGTGAGGAAGCCGATCACCGCCATGACGATGATCGACCAGAGCCCGCGGTGCATGAGCGGAGCCTCGTCGAGCAGGCGCTTGAGCGGCTCCGTGCCGAAGGCGCCGGGTCGCTTGACGACGACCACGACGATCGCCAGCAGCAGCGCGGCGAGGACGAGCAGCACCGGCAGGTGGATCGCCAGCGACACGTTGGCGAGGAACTTGCGCGACATGACGTCCCACGCGCCACCGTCGATGACGGTCTGGAGGAAACGGCCCGGGTGTGAGCGCTCGGACTCGGGGCGGCGCCAGTCGAGGTAGCAGACGAGCCCGACGACGAGCCCCGCCGCCACGAGGACGATGAGCACGTTGCGCGCCGACGTGCGCCACCCCATGACGCCCATGAGCAGGAAGCCGAGGGCCGGCACGAGCGCGATCGGTCCGCCGAAGTCCGCGCCCCAGGCGGGCAGCACGTCGACGGCCAGGGCGACACCACCGACGACGACCATCGCGAAGACCGCCAGGCGCGGCGCGTTGCGGCGCACCAGTGCGTGCGCGAGGGCCGCGCAGAGCATCAGGACCGCGGCGGCATACAGGGCGAAGGCGACGTTGCCCATGCCGTAGAAACGACCACCGACGAGCGGCTGGAGGCCGAAGATCGACGAGATCTGCAGGTGCGACCCGGTGAGCAGGTCGACGCCGATGACTCCCGCCGTCACGGCCGACATCGCGGCCAGGGGGCCGAGGGCGGAACTGCTCCACGGACCCCTCAGGCACACGAGGGTGATGGCCGCGCTGATGAGGAACACCAGCACGAAGAGCATGACGGCGAGCACGATCGTGTCGGTCGACCACCGCCACCACGGGATGAGGTTGGCGAGGAAGGTCGCCGCAGGCATCGCGGCGGACAGCAGGCCCACGAGCCGCACCATGCGCAGCACGCGCGCCCGGGTGAGACGGCGGTTCCACGGCCGAGCCCGCCGCACCACGACCCACAGCACGAGCAGCGCGAGCGCGGTGCCGGCCAGCCAGATGACGAGGAAGGGCGCCACGATGCGGTGCATCGCATCAGCCTTGGTGTCGATGTCGGTGAGCACCGTGAGCTTGCTCGCGGCGGTCGACTCGCTGTTGTTGGCCGACGGCGAGACGCTGAGGGCGCGGCCACCGATCGCCGCGACGGGGTTCACGCCGCCGCGCTGGAGGATCGTCGCGGTGATGTCGGACAGCTGCGCGACCCCGGTGAGGCGGGTCGAGGCCGACGCGAGCAGGCCCGGGCCGTAGTGCGGGCCCGACGCGGTGAGCAGCCGCAGCCGCTCCTGCTGGTCGCGGTCGGCGAGGCCCACGACGAGCAGGTCGGCCCCGTTGGGCATCGCGTCGATGACCTGCTCGAGGCGCCGCTCGATGCCGTTGATCTTCTCGATGTGCCGGGTGCGGTCGGGGTCGGTGGCGTCGATGCTGCCCACGTCGACGATGCTCACCGGGCACTGGGCGAGGTCGGACACGAGCGTGGTCGCCTGGAACAGGCTGTACTTCGCGACCTTGCCGTCCGACGTCGCCGCAGCCAGCCCGGCGCCGGGCCCGACCGCCTGGATGCACGTCTTGGCCGCCGCGAAGCTGTCGCCCAGCATGCCGAGCCGGGCCCGGAACTCGGCCTCGCGCGAGGCCGTCGCCAGGTCGTCGAACCCGATGACGCGGAAGCCGGACGTCGCGTCACCGGCGACCGACGGCAGCGACGCGCACGAGGGGCGGGCCTCGCTGGTGTCCGGACCGGCGGCCTCACCCGCGGAGACGGTGGCCCAGCCATCGGTGGGGCACGTCGTCAGACGCAGGCTCTTGACCGACACCGAGGCGGCTGAACCGTCACGCAGCAGGCCCCACAGCGTCGGGGTGTCCTTGGCCGAGACGTCGTCCCACGACAGGCCACCGAGGCCGACCACGACGAGCGACTCGCCCGGTTTCGGCTGCGTCGTCGGCGGCACGGGGACCGTCGTCCGGTTGACGTAGGCGAGGCTGAGACCAGCGACCATCACCAGGAGCAGGACGACGAGCGTCTTGACGGGATGGCGGCGGATCACGGGGGACAGACTACAAACCGGGGCTGTATGCCGAGGGTGAGGTCACGGGCTGGAATCGACCGGGCGCGGGGCCGCCACGCGGCTACCCTTGCCGATCGTGGACTCCTCGACGCTGACGACCGTGGCCGCCGTCGCCGCGGGCGTCGCGCTGCTGGCTCTCGTCCTGGCGGTGGCGGCCCAGCTGCGGCTGGCCAGGGTGCGCCGCGACTTCGCCGCGCTCGGCGGGGACGGCCGCACCGACATCGCGCGCGTCGCCGCCACGCAGAACCACCGCATCGAGCGGCTCACGGCCGAGGTGGCTGCCCTCCGCGACCACGTCGTCACGGCGGAGGAGGACGTGCGCCAGAGCCTGCGCAACGTCGCCGTGGTGCGCTACGACGCGTTCGGCGACATGGGCGGACGGCTCTCGTTCTCCGCCGCCATCGTCGACGACCTCGGGGACGGCATCGTGCTCAGCTCGATCCATGCTCGCGGCGAGTCCCGCACCTACGCCAAGGGCATCGTCGGCGGGCGGTCCAGCATCACCCTGACCCCCGAGGAGCAGCAGGCGCTGGCCTCGGCCAACCGCGACGAGCCCGCCGCCACCAGCAGCACGCGCGCAGGCAGCGCTCGCGCGGCAGACAGCACGAAGGACGTGTCGTGACCCCGCCCCGCACCCCCGACCAGCTCCACCGCTTCGGCTACCTCGGGCCACGCGGCACCTTCACCCAGATGGCCCTCGACGCGTGGGACGCCGCGGAGGGCCGCGAGCACCTGCCGTTCGGGTCGGTCGACGCGGCGCTGAGCGCGCTGCGCGCCGGCGACATCGACGCCGCGATGGTGCCCATCGAGAACTCCGTCGAGGGCGGGGTGTCGGCGACGCTCGACGCCCTCGCGACCGGTGATCCGCTCGTCGTCGTCGGCGAGGTGCTCGTGCCGATCACCTTCGTGCTCTGTGCGCGCCCGGGCACGACGCTCGACTCCGTGCGCACCGTGGGCACCCACTCGCACGCGTGGGCGCAGGTGCGCGGCTGGATGGGCGCGAACCTGCCCGACGCCGCGTACGTGCCCACCCTGTCGACCGCAGCCAGCGCCGCCGCCCTCGCGCAGCCCGGAGAGGTCATGTTCGACGCCGGCGTCTGCGCCCCGGTCGCGGCGCGCAACGAGGGCCTCGAGGTGCTCGCCGAGGACATCGGCGACAACACCGCCGCGGTCACCCGGTTCGTCCTCGTCGCCCGGCCCGGCACCCTGCCGGAGCCTTCGGGCGCCGACAAGACGACCGTGGTGCTGTTCCAGCGCGACGACCACGCGGGCGGCCTGCTCGAGCTGCTCGAGCAGTTCGCGGTGCGCGGCGTCAACATGACCCGGCTCGAGTCGCGCCCCACCGGCGAGGCGATGGGCTCGTACTGCTTCTCCATCGACTTCGAGGGGCACGTGCTCGACGCGCGCGTCGGCGAGACGCTCATGGGCCTGCGCCGGGTGTGCGCCGAGGTGCGCTTCCTCGGGTCCTACCCGCGCGCGGACGGCGGCCGGCCCGACGCCCGGCCGGGCACCTCCGACGAGGACTTCAGCCGCGCCCAGTCGTGGCTGGACGACCTGCGCACCTGACCGAGTCCCTTGTCGGCCCGTTGTCGGCCCGTAGTCAGCCGATCGTCGCGCCGCTCTTGAGCAGGAAGAGGGTCTCCTCGCCCACGACGCCGTCCTCGCCGATGCGGTTGGCGTCCTGGAAGCGCTGGACGACCTTCTTCGTCTCGGGTCCGAACGTGCCGTCGACGGTGAGCTTGCCACCCGCGGCCCGGAGGGCGCGCTGCAGCGTCTCGACGTCGGGGCCCTTCGAGCCCTGCTTGAGCGTCTCGCTGCCCATGGACCGGGAGATGATGAGCACCCAGACCCCGGCGTCGACTCGCCCCGGCTTGGGCGCCGGCCCCTCGAACGTCGCCTCGACACGGCGCATCGCCTCACGCGTCTGCGCGCCGTAGACCCCGTCGACCGCCACCGGACCGAAGTCGGCGTCGTTGAGGAAGCACTGCAGGGCGCTCACGGCCGGACCCTTCGAGCCGGGTGAGACGACCGGGTATGCCGGCAGCGTCCGCTCGCACGCACCCGCGACGCTCCCCGGGTCGGTGGCCGTCGCCGTGGCCGTCGGCTTGGCGGTCGTCGCGGTGGGGGTCGGCTTCGAGGGGGTCAGTGGATCGGCGGTGACCGTGGGCAGCGGCTCGGTGGGCCCGGGTGCCGTGCTGCCGGTGGTGGCCGTGGCGGTCTCCGACGCCGACGACTCGGCAGCCGTGGGGGTGGACGGCCTGGCAGAGGTGCAGGCCGAGAGCCCCAGGCCCAGGGCGGCGGCCACCGCCAGCGAGGTGGTCACGCGCCGCGCACCGACCGGCGCACCGTTCGTCATGCCGAACATCCGACTCCCCTGAGCTCACGGCGCGGCCCCGACGTCCGCGCACGTCCGAAGAGTATGCGCCCGCCCGACCGGGCGCGCGAGCGCGACGCGCGGCGACGGCATACGTGGTCGGCGGCGGTGCACCCCGAGGGGCAGGGAGGGGGCGCCGGTGCTGCCAGGCCCGGCGCCCCACCGATCGGGACCGCCCCCTGGTGGTCCCGACTTCCCTGCTGCGGTCACCGGGCCCTGCTGCCCCTCCGCAGCGCCCCGACATCGGCCCGGTGACCAAACCCCCGTCAGCAAGAGTCGGTACGCGGCGGCTTGATACGTCCTGAGGCGGACAAATTTCTCGAGTCGATGTATCAGGAACCCGAGCACGCGCACTCACTCGGGTGTAAGGGTCTTTCCAGCACCGTCGCCCCACCATCCGTCCCCTCAGGAGGTCAGCCGATGTCAGAGTCGGGTCCCGATGCGCCGCAGGGCGCGAACGACGCGAGTGGGACGGGCGGCCGGCGCCGGTCCGAACGACCGCCGGTCCGCGCCCTCGACCCGGCCACGGCGCTGCGCCTGACCGACGGCCAGCCGCCTCGGCCCGCGCTCTACCTCTCGGATCGCCTGCTGCTCAGCAACGAGGGCGGCCGGCCGCGGGGCCTCGACGACCTGCGCGACGCGCTCGGCAAGCTGGAGCTGGACTACGAGGTGACGCCCCGGCAGGACGGCGGCCCGCGCGACATCGACCAGCCGACGTGGGGCACGAGCATCACGATCCGCCCGACCCGGTCCCCGATCGAGCCCGTCGACGCGTGGAACGTGCTGCAGCGGCTGCGCGAGGCGGGGGAGCCGATCGCGCAGCGCCTCAGCCTCGAGCACGTGCTGCGTCCCGCCGACGGCTACTGGGGTGGCGTCGGTGGCTACTGGGGTGGCGTGGGCGGCTACTGGGGTGGCGTGGGCGGCTACTGGGGTGGCGTGGGCGGTTACTGGGGTGGCGTCGGCAGCGCCGTCCAGGAGTACGCCGTGCCGGGCCGCGGCGGCCGTATGCCGGTCGCCCTGGCCCTGCCCGACCCGCGGCTGCGCGCGCGGTCCCTCGACCGCGCGCCCGTCATCGTCGTCCCGGACACGGCGATCGCCGGGCACCCTTGGTTCAAGGACGACTCCGGCATCGTGCGGCTCGTGCTGAAGGGAGGCAAGCTCGTCCCGCTCCTCACGGGAGCCGGCGCGTCGAGCGAGCCCACGCGGCCGCCGATCTCGGTGCCTGCTCCGAGCGAGCCGGTCGGGCTGCTGCAGGGCCACGCGACGTTCATCGCCGGGCTGCTGCGGCAGGGTTGCCCCGAGGCGACGATCGTGTCGATCCCCGTCATGGGCGACGACGGTGTCGTCGACGAGGGCTACATCCTCGACGTGCTGCAGGCCCTGCTCGACCGCCACGTGCACGGGCAGGAGCACGACCCGTCCGAGGTCGTCGACGTGCTGAACCTGTCGATGGGCTACTACGCCGAGGACCGCACCTACACGTCAGGGCCCATCGCGGACCTGCTCGACCGGTTCGCCGAGCACGGTGTGCTCGTCGTGGCGGGCGTCGGCAACGACGGCACCGACGCACCGTTCGTGCCCGCAGCGCTCGCGGCCGAGCCGCCGTCGCGCATCACGGCCAAGGCGGTGCCGCCGGTCGCGGGTGTCGGGGCGAGCAACCCCGACGGCGTGACCGTGGCGCTCTTCTCCAACAACCTGCCGTACGTCAGCGCGGTCCGCTCCGGCGTCTCCGTGGTCAGCACTCTGCCGCTCACCAACGGCATGGGCCAGCCGTCGTCGCAGGTCCGGTCCGGTGACACGGTGCGGTGCACCGTCGACCCCGACGACTACACCGGCGGCTTCGGCGTCTGGAGCGGCACGTCCTTCTCCACCCCGATCTTCGCCGCCGAGCTCGCCGCCGCCCTCGTCGAGGCGGGCGACCTCGCCGACGTCTCCTCGTCCGCGATGCGCAAGCGTGCCATCAAGGCGCTGCGCGCCTGCATCGGAAGGGGACGGTCATGACCCCGACCCCGACGGCTCCCGACGGCCTCGGCACCCTGGCGGGCAAGGCCTTCGCGGCCTACGTCGCCGGCGAGCGCGAGCGGCTCTCCGAGCTCGTCGACCTCGTCACGCCCGTGCTGTGGAACGCCGCGCGCTCGCAGGGCGGCTCCCACGCGACGTGCGAGGACGCCATCCAGACGGCCTTCCTCCAGCTCGTCGACCGGGCCGAGTCGATCAACGAGCCCGCCGCCGTGCTCGGCTGGCTCGTCGTCGTCGTCAAGCGCGAGGTGTGGCGGCTCGCCCGCGGCTCGCGTCGCGAGTTCGGTGTCGAGGAGGTTCCGGAGGCACCGGCGCAGCAGCTCGACCCCGAGGCGCAGTCGATCCTCTCGGAGCGCCAGCGGGTGCTGTGGCAGCACATCTCGACCCTCACCCCGCGGTGCCAGGAGCTCCTCCGGGTCATCGCGTTCGCCGACCGTCCCGACTACGCCGCCATCGCGGAGTCGCTCGGGATGCCCGTCGGCAGCATCGGCCCGACCCGCGGCCGTTGCCTCCAGAAGCTGAGGACGACTCTCGGCTCCGACCCCGGATGGGCGGTCTGACATGACATCTCACACTGACGCCATCGACGCCCGCGACGTCGCCAACCTCGGTCACGTGCGCGACCTCTTCGCCCACGCCGACCCGGTGCCGAGCGATCTGGCCGAGCGAATCAAGTTCGAGATCACGGTGCACGCCCTGCACGCCGAGGTCGCCGAGCTGATGGACTCGGCCCTGCTCACCACGCGCGGCGCCGAGGCGGCGGTCGAGCCGACGCCGACCGAGTCGGTCACCTTCACCGCGGCCTCCGTCAGCCTCATGGTGTCGGCGAGCCCGTCGGAGACGAGCGACAGCGACGACGCCGACGAGCGCGTACGCGTGGACGGCTGGGTCACGACGCCGGGCGCGCAGGTCGAGGCCGTCACGAACGAGGGCAGCCGCACGGCGATTTCCGATGCGAACGGGCGCTTCGTTCTGGATGATCTACCCCATGGGCCGGTCCACTTCGTGGTGACCGACCCCAGCAACGACGAGACGCGGCCGGTCATCACCCCGACGATCACGATCTGACGGGTGGCCGGCCCGAGTGAGAGGCCGGCCACGACCATCGACCTGCTGGAGCACGCACGCACCCTGCGGGACCAGGGGGCGGCGGCGAACTTCGCGGGCCGTCCCGCCGAGGCGGCCGCGACGCTCGCCGCGGCCCTCGACGAGATCGACCGCGCCGGGGGCACCGAGCCGTCCGTCGAGGCCCTCGAGCTGCGCTGCAAGACCCTCATCACGCTGGCCCTGACCGAGTTCATGCTCGAGGGGCTCGACTCGGCGACCGCACGGCTGGCCGAAGCCGAGCAGGTCGTCGACGCCCTCGGTGACGATGCGCTCCGGGCGCGCCTGGACTACCAGCGCGCCAACCTGCACGGCCGGGTCGGTGACCTCGCCTCGGCGTGGGACGGCCTCGAGGGCGCCGTGCGTCGGCTCGACGCCTTCACCGAGCGCGAGCAGGCCTCGGTGCACCTCAGCCGGGGGATGCTCGCCTTCGAGCTGCTGCGCCCCCAGGAGGCGCTCGACTCGTTCGCCGAGGCGGCGCGCCTGGCCCACTCCCTCGGTGCCGGCGAGCTGGAGTTCATGGCGCGGCACAACGAGGGGTATGCGGCATACCTCCTCGGTGACATCCCCCGCTCGCTCGCGGACATGGCCGAGGCCGAGGACATCGAGGCCGACGTCTTCAAGGGGCCGGCGCGCCTCGACCGCGCGCGGGTGCTGCTGGAGGCGGGGCTCGTCAAGGAGGCCGTCGAGGCGCTCGAGTCCGGGCTCGCGGTCCTCGTCGGCGACGGGCACGACCAGATCCGCGCCGAGTTCGAGCTCGAGCTCGCCCGGGCACACCGGCTCCTCGGGCACCTCGACCTCGCCGCCGGCGCCGCTGCGTCCGCGCGCGGGACGTACGAGCGGATCGGGGCCACCGCCTGGGCGGCCAAGGCCGTGCTCGTCGGTCTGCTGGTGGAGCTCGACCGGCAACGTCGCCGCCCATCGCCCCTCGATCGAGAGAACGCTCCGTCCGCTCTTTCAGGCTCACCCCGCACCTCCACCCCTGATCGAGAGAACGCTCTGTCACCCGCCGCGCCCGTCGGCGAGGACGACACCAGGGCCGTCACGCGTGCTGCGGCCGGGACGGCCGACCGGCTCGTCGAGACCGCCACCGAGCTGGGCGACTCCGAGCTCGCCGACAGCGCGCGGGTGGTGGCGGCCCAGGCCCTGCTCCTCGCCGGCGAGGTCGAGGGTGCGCAGACGCGGCTGCTGAGCCTCGAGCGGGTGTCGACGGGGTCATTGTCCGACGAGCTCGACGCGGCCGCGGTGTCGGCGATGACGCTCGTCGCCGCGGGCGAGCCGGGGCCTGCTCGACGCCTGCTCGTGCGCGCGTCGCGACGGCTCGCCGCCGGTCAGGAGGGCAGCGCGAGCCTCGACCTGCGCACGGCTCGAGCCGTGCACGGTGCCCGGCTGGCCGAGCTCGACCTCGAGCTCGCCGTGCCACGGGGGAGCGCCGCCGTGCTGGAGGCGCTCGACCGGTGGCGCAGCGCGACCGACCGGCTGCCCTCGCTCGGCCGCCCCGACGACGACGAGCTGGCCGCACTCACCGAGCAGCTGCGCGGTGTGCGGGCGCAGGCGCGCGGCGAGAGCGACGCGGCTGTCGTGCGTGAGCTCGACGACCACGCCGCGCGCCTCGAGCGCCGGATCCGCGACCGCGACTGGGCCCTGAGCCGCAGCGGCGGCGCCGGTCGGGCGGCCACGGTGCGGGTGCGTGACGCGCGGGCGCACCTCGTCGACGTCGACCGCGACCACGTGTGGTTCTTCCGGCACCGCGGCCGGCTCGGAGGCGTCGGCATCGTCGGCGGTCGCGCGACGCTGCGCGACCTCATGCCGATCGAGCGAGCCGTCGAGCTCGCCCAGCGCGTCCGCGTCGACCTCCGAGCCGCTGCGACCCACCACCTCGGGCCACTCGCCGGGGCGGTGTGGTCGTCGCTGCGCTCGAGTGCGGCCGAGCTCGACGACGCGCTGATCCGTCCGTGGCGATCGGACCGCGGGCTCGTCGTGGTCTCGTGCCCGGAGGTGTCGGCCCTGCCGTGGGCGGTGCTGCCGTCGATGCGCGGTCGGGCTTTCACCGTGGCGCCCTCGCTGACGTCCTTCGCCCGACGCGGTCTGGCCGGTGCGCCGGCGGGTGTGGTGCCCGAGTGTCCGACACCGGTCCACGTCAGCGTGGGGCCCGGTGTGCCGCGCGCGACCGCCGAGGCCCAGGCGATCGTCGGCACGTGGGGACCCGCGGCCCGGCTGGCGCAGCCGTCACGGCGCGACGAGCTCGTGGAGGCCCTCGCCCGTCCCGGCATCGTGCACGTCGCTGCGCACGGCACGCACCAGGTCGAGTCGCCGCTCTTCTCCTCACTCGTGCTGCACGACGGGCCCGTCTTCGCCCACGAGCTGCAGCCGACCGGCGTGCGCGCCGACCACGTCGTGCTGTCCGCGTGCGAGGTCGGCCTCACCACCCCCCGACCGGGGCACGAGTCCCTCGGCCTCGCCCTCTCCATGCTGTCGCTCGGCGCGCGGTCGGTCGTGGCCGCGGTCGCTCCGGTGCCCGACGACGTGGCCGCGACGACGATGAGCCGCCACCACGACCTGCTCGCGTCGGGCCTGCCGAGCGACGAGGCCCTGGCGCGAGCCGTCGCCGACACGGACGACGTGGCTGCCGCCTTCCTCAACCTCGGCGGCCAGCACCACCCCTGACCCCACCGCCAAACGCCGAACGCCGCGTTCGACGCGGGCGTTGAGGGTGGTCAGCGGACGAGGCAGGGGCGCTTCGGGTCGAACGCCCAGTCGTCCACGAGGTACTGCATCGCCACGGCGTCGTCACGCGCCCCCAGGCCGTGCTCGAGGTAGAGCTCGTGCGCCTCGGCCAGCGCGTCGCGGTCGAGGGTGACGCCGAGGCCGGGCGCGGTCGGCACCTCGATCGCGCCGTCGCGGATCTCGAGAGGCGCGGTCGTCAGTGCCTGCCCGTCCTGCCAGATCCAGTGCGTGTCGAGCGCCGTGATCTCGCCGGGCGCGGCAGCACCCACGTGCGTGAACATCGCGAGCGAGATGTCGAAGTGGTTGTTCGAGTGCGACCCCCACGTGAGGCCGAAGTCGTTGCACAGCTGGGCGACCCGGACCGAGCCGGCCATGGTCCAGAAGTGGGGGTCGGCGAGCGGGATGTCGACGGCGTTCGTGCGGATCGCGTGCGCCATCTCACGCCAGTCGGTCGCGACCATGTTCGTCGCCGTCCGCAGACCTGTGGCCCGCTTGAACTCGGCCATCACCTCGCGGCTCGAGAACCGGCCCTCCGCTCCGCAGGGGTCCTCGGCGTACGCGAGCACGTCGCCGAGCCCACGGCAGAGCCGGACGGCGTCGACGAGGAGCCAGCCCCCGTTGGGGTCGAGCGTGATCCGCGCGTCGGGGAAGCGCCGGGCGAGCGCCGTGACGGCCTCGACCTCCTCCTCGCCGGCGAGCACTCCGCCCTTGAGCTTGAAGTCGCTGAAGCCGTAGCGCGCCTGTGCCGCCTCGGCCAGCGCGACGACGGCCTCCGGAGTCAGCGCCTCACGGCGCCGCAGCTGCGACCAGCGGTCGTCGCCCTCGTCGCCGACGAGGTAGGGCAGGTCGGTGCGGGCCGGGTCGCCGACGTAGAAGAGGTAGCCGAGCATCGGCACGTGACTTCGCTGCTGCCCGTCGCCGAGCAGCTCCGCGACAGGCACGCCGAGATGCTGGCCCATGAGGTCGAGCAGCGCCGACTCCAGACCGGTGACCGCGTGCACGGTCGTGCGGAGGTCGAACGTCTGGGCGCCGCGGCCGCCCGCGTCGCGGCCGGCATACGTCTCGGAGACCTGGCGGAGCAGCTGGCGGAACCGGGCGATCTCCTTGCCCTGCAACAGCTCTGCGGCTTCGCGGATGGTGTCGGCGATCTTCTCGCCGCCGGGCACCTCGCCCAGGCCGGTGTTGCCGTCGCTGTCGGTGACGACGACGACGTTGCGGGTGAAGAAGGGGCCGTGGGCGCCGCTGAGGTTCAGCAGCATGCTGTCGTGGCCGGCGACGGGCACCACCTCGACGGAGGCGATCTTCGGTGACATCGGCGTGCTCCTATCAGTCCTGGGCGAGGCGGAGGCGGCCGTCGACGCGCTGGGTGAGCCCCCACGGGTTGTCGTCGCGGGTGGCCTCGGGCAGCAGGTCGGCCGGCACGTCCTGGTAGGCGACGGGCCTCTGGAAACGGTAGATCGCGAGCGAGCCGACCGAGGTGGTGCGCGGGTCACTCGTCGCCGGGAAGGGGCCGCCGTGCACCATCGCGTGGCCCACCTCGACGCCCGTCGGCCAGCCGTTGAAGAGGATGCGCCCGGCCTTCGTCTCGAGCAGCGGGAGCAGGGTGCGGGCGACCTCGTGGTCGGACTCCGCCGCCTGCACCGTCACCGTCAGCTGCCCCTCGACCCCGCGGAGTGCCTCGCTGAGCTCGTCGACGCCGCTCCATCGCACCAGCACCCCGGCCGCGCCGAAGACCTCCTCGCTGACGGCGGCCTCGTCGCGCAGAGCGGTCGTCGTGGTCGACGTGAGCAGCGGGGCGGGCGCGTTCGCGGCCTGACCGGCCCGGCCCTCGGCCTCGACCGTCACGCCCGCCGCGCCGCGGAGCGCGCTGGTTCCCTTGTCGTAGGCCCGCGCGATGCCGGTGGTGAGCATCGTCTGTCCCGTGGTCTCGGCGACCGCCCGAGCGGCTGCCGCGACGAACGCGTCGCCGTCGGTGCCCGCCGGCACGAAGGTGAGGCCGGGGTTCGTGCAGAACTGCCCCGAGCCGAGGGTCAGCGAGCCGACGTATGCCGTCGCGAGCGCCTCCGCCCGCCCGCCGGCGATGCTGCCGGGCAGCACGACGACCGGGTTGACCGAGCTCATCTCGGCGTAGACCGGGATGGGCTCGCGCCGGGCCGCGGCGGTCGCGACGAGTGCGAGCCCGCCGGCCCGCGACCCGGTGAAGCCGACCGCCTTGATGCGGGGGTCACGGACGAGGGCCTGCCCGACGGAGGTGCCGCTGCCGTACACGAGCGAGAACGTGCCGGCCGGCAGGTCGGAGTCCGCGACGGCGCGTGCCACCGCGGCGCCCACGAGCTCGCTCGTGCCCGGGTGGGCGTTGTGCGCCTTGACGACGACCGGGCACCCGGCGGCGAGGGCCGACGCCGTGTCGCCGCCGGCGACCGAGAAGGCGAGCGGAAAGTTGCTGGCGCCGAAGACGGCGACCGGGCCGAGCGGCACCTGGCGCTGCCGGATGTCGGCGCGGGGCAGGGGTGTCCGGTCCGGCCGGGCGGGGTCGATGCGGGCCTCGAGGTGGTCGCCGACGCGTACGACCTCGGCGAACATCCGCAGCTGCCCGGTGGTGCGGGCGAGCTCTCCCGTGAGGCGGCCGAGCGGAAGGCCGGACTCGGCGACCGCGCGGGCGACGATGGCCTCACCGTCGGCCTCGATCTCGGCAGCAACCTTCTCGAGGAGGGCCGCTCGCTGCTGAGGCGATGTGGCGCGATAGGTGTCGAACGCGTCCGCGGCGGCCTGCGTCGCCTCCTCGAGCTGGGCTTCGTCGACGTTGGTGTAGACGGGCTCGAGCGGCTCGCCCGTGGCGGCCTCGACCCCGGCAGAGCCGTGGAGGCGGCCGGGCACGGGCGAGCCGGCGATGATCGAGTGTCCGGTGAGGGTGGTCATGCGGAGGAGCTCCGTTCAGCTGATCTTGTCGATGAGGATCTTGAGGTCCGACACGTCCTGCTCGGTGAGGTTCGTCAGCGGCGGGCGGACCGGTCCGGCCGGGCGACCGATGGCTTCCAGTCCACCCTTGATGATGCTCACGGCGTACCCACGCTCGCGGTCGCGGATGTCGAGATACGGCAGCACGAAGTCGCTCAGCTTGCGGTAGACGGTCTCGAGGTCCTGCCGGCGCACGTCCTCGTAGAAGCCGACCGCGAACTCCGGCACGAAGTTGAAGATGGCCGACGAGTAGGTCGTCACGCCGAGCTGGAGGAGCGGCAGCGCGAAGGTCTCGGCCGTGGGCAGGCCACCGACGTAGAGCAGGCGCTCACCGACCCGGGCGTAGGTGCGGGTCATCGCCTCGACGTTGCCGACGCCGTCCTTGAGCCCGATGAGGTTCGGGTTGCGCTCGGCCGCCTCGGCGACGGCGACGTCGCCGAGGACCGCGTTGGCACGGGAGTACGCGATGACGCCCAGCGAGGTGGCACGGCACACGGCCGAGATGTGCTCGACGAGGCCGCGCTGGCTCGCCTCGGTGAGGTAGGGCGGGAAGAGCAGGATGCCGTCGGCGCCCGCAGCCTCCGCGGCCTTGGCCTGGGCGATGGCGACCGCGGTGCCGCCGGTGGCGGGGGCGAGCACGGGCACCTTGCCGCCGATCTCGTCGACGGCGACCCGCACCACGGTGTCGATCTCCTCGCTGCGCAGCGAGAAGCCCTCGCCGGTGCCGCCGGCGGCGAAGAGGCCCGCGACGTCGTAGCCGCTCAGCCACGACAGGTGGTCGCGGTAGGCCGCCTCGTCGAACGCGAGGTCCGGCGTGAAGTGGGTGACGGGGAACGAGAGCAGTCCCTTGCCCAGCGTGTGGGCGAGTTCGTCGGGGGCCAGGGGCACGGGAACGTCCTTTGCGACAGAGCGGCTGCCCGTCCCGGTGGTCGGTGGGCCCGCCGCTGGGCCAGTGAGTGGCATCAGGCTAGGAAGATCGCTGGATACCTGTCCAAGACGGATTGCGTATGCCGTGATGCTCCGTGAGCATCACATCGCCGGGCCTCGCTCAGCCCTCCACCCCGAGCTGCATGCGCCCGACCTGCGCGAGCACCCGCCGCAGCATCGGGCTGCGACGGCCGCGTGCCCAGATGGCGTGCAGCTCGACGGGACGCCCCGGCACCTCGCTACCGTCTGGGTCGCCGCCGCCGTCGACGAGGTCCTTGTAGGCCACGCCCTCCACCCCGAGCGACCGCGCGGAGGCAGGGACGAGGGCGCAGCCGCGGCCGGCGGCGACGAGCAGGACGGCGGTGAGGATCTGGTGCACCTGTTGCACGACCCTCGGGTGCGCGTTGGTGAGGAACCGGACGGTGAGCTCGTGGAAGTAGCGCGACTGGACCGGGTTGTAGCTGATGACCGGCACCCCGTCGAAGTCGCCCGCCGTGAGCGGCCGCGACACCCGGGCGAGCGGGTGGTCGGCCGGCACCGCGGCGCAGAGCGGCTCGCGGAAGACGACGCGCGACTCGAGCTCCGACGTGTCGAAGGGCGGCCGCGCGAGGCCGAGGTCGAGCTCGCCGCGGCGGATGCCGTCGGCCTGGGCGGCCGTCACCCTCTCGTGGAGGATCACCTCGATGCCCGGCAGGCTGCGCTCGAGCTCCTTGAGCAGCGGACCGAGCACGCCGATGGCCGACACCGCGGTGAAGCCGAGCCGGAGCGTGCCGGCGGCGCCGCCGTCGATCCGGCGTGCCACGTCGCCGGCGCTCTCGACGAGGGCCAGCAACCGGTAGGACTCGTCGAGGAACGCGCGCCCCGCCTCCGTGAGCTCGACCTTGCGGTTGTCGCGCTCGAGCAGGGTCACTCCGACGGTGCGCTCGAGCTTCTGGATCTGGCGGCTCAGCGGCGGCTGCGTCATGTTGAGGCGCTCCGCGGCGCGTCCGAAGTGCAGCTCCTCCGCGACGGCGACGAAGGCCCGCACCTGGTCGAGGGTCATCATGCCGTGGGAGATTACCGCACGTGATATCGGGAAGGTATCAACCGATGCAGCATCGGGTTTGGACAGGCATTGAGCGGATTCGTAGTGTCAGGCGGCACGGGGACAGACCGCACCCCGATGAGCACCGAGTCGGTGCCCCAGCTCGCCCCCATCTCGTAGGAGACCTTCAATGATGAACGTTCGCACGAGGACCCGTATCGCCTCCGTGGCCGGTGCCGCCGCCCTCGCCCTCGCCCTCTCCGCCTGCGGCGGGGTCAAGAACGGCAGCGGTGGTGGTGGCGACGCCTCGGGGGGCAGCGACTACCCGACGAAGAGCATCCAGATGACCGTCGGCGCCTCCGCCGGCGGCAGCAGCGACCTCATCAGCCGCGCGATGTCGAAGGGCATGGGCCAGTCGCTCGGCGTCGCGATGCCGGTCGTCAACAAGCCCGGCGCGAACGGCGCGCTCGTGGCCAAGGAGCTGCAGTCCGCCGCGCCCGACGGCTACTCCATCGCGATCCAGAACGCCTCGCTCTTCGCCATCACGCCGCTCGCGGTCTCGGAGTCGGAGTCGGTCAAGGTCGACGACTTCGACATCGTCTACGGCGTCTCGCGCGACGACTACGTGCTCGCCACCAACCCGAAGACCGGCTGGACGTCGATCGCCGACATGAAGGCCGCCGGCAAGACGATCCGCTACGGCACCACGGGTGTCGGCACGGGGGCCCAGCTCAACTCGGCCCTCACCTTCGCGACGGCCGGCATCAAGGCCACGGCTGTCCCGTTCGACGGCGGCGCGCCCAACCTGACCGCGCTGCTCGGCGCCCAGGTCGACGTGTCGACGATGCAGGTCGGCGAGGCCATCGAGAACATCAAGGCCGGCAAGCTCGTGCCGCTGGCCGTGTTCTCGGCCGACCGCGTGAAGTTCCTGCCCGACGTGCCCACCGCCAAGGAGCAGGGCTTCGACGTGCAGGTCTCGCAGTACCGCTTCATCACGACGCCGAAGGGCACGCCGCAGACGGTCAGGGACAAGCTCGTCGAGGCGGCGAAGAAGACGTTCGCCACCGAGGAGTACAAGAAGTTCAACGAGGAGAACAACCTCACGCCGCTCGAGATCCCGGGCGCAGAGGTCGCGGCCAAGCTCAAGGCCGACCTCGCCTCGAACACGGCCAAGCTCAAGGAGTTCGGCATCTCCCTCGCGTCGAACAGCTGACGCCACCCTTACCGGAGGCCCGGCGCGGGGTGCGCAACCCGCCCCGCGCCGGCCCCGCCAGACGCACCCACTCGAAGAGGAGCCAGGGATGAGCACGACGAGCGAACCGCCGCGGCCCGAGGCCGCGGACGCCGCCGAGGTCGACATCCTCGAGGAGCTCAAGGCAGAGCTCGCCCATGACCTGGAGGAGGAGAGGCCGCCTCACGCCGGTCCCCTCGCCCAGGTCACCGCCGGCCTCGTGACCCTGGCCCTCGGCGTGGCGGGCGTCGTCCTGTCGCTGGGCTACGGCCTCGGCAGTCTGACCCAGCCGGGGCCCGGGCTGTGGCCGTTCGCCGTCTCGGTCGCCGTGACGGCGCTGTCCGTCGCGCAGGTCGCCTTCGGCCGCCGCGCCGAGGACACCGAGCAGTTCACGCGGTCGAGTGCCCTCACCGCGCTCGGCGTGCTCAGCCTCGTCGTGCTGGCCGGGCTGCTGCCGGTCATCGGCTTCGAGGTGCCCTCGCTCGTGCTCATGGTCGTGTGGCTGCGCTTCCTCGGCGGCGAGTCGTGGCGCATGACGGCGCTCATCAGCGTGGTCACGGTCGCGGCGTTCTACGCGCTCTTCGTGCTCGCGCTGTCCATCCCGCTCCCGCGACTGATCTGAAGGGAGGCGCGCCATGGACTTCACCCCGATCATCGACGGCTTCGGCATCGTCCTGCAGCCGACCAACCTGCTCTACTGCCTCATCGGTGTCGTCATCGGCATGCTCATCGGCGTGCTGCCGGGCCTCGGGCCGGCGGCGACCATCGCGATCCTGCTGCCCATCACCTACGGCGTCGAGCCGGTCTCGGCGATCATCATGCTCGCCGGCATCTTCTACGGCGCCCAGTACGGCGGAACCATCACCTCGGTGCTGCTGCGGCTACCGGGCGAGGCGAGCTCGGTCGTCACCGTCTTCGACGGGTTCGCGATGGCCAAGCAGGGCCGGGCCGGGGCCGCGCTCGGCATCGCGGCCATCGGGTCGTTCATCGGTGGCACGGTCTCGATCATCGGCCTGTCGGTGCTCGCCCCCGTCATCGCCGGCTACGCGCTGGACTTCGGGCCGCCGGAGTATGCCGCGCTCGGGCTCCTGGGCGTGCTGCTCGTCTCGACCGTCGGCAACGGCGGCAAGCTCAAGGCCGTCATCGCTGCCGCGCTCGGCCTGCTCATCGCCACGGTCGGCCGTGACTCGTTCACCGGCGCCGAGCGGTTCACCTTCGGCAACCTCAACCTCGCCGACGGCATCGACTTCGTGCCGATCGCCATGGGCCTCTTCGGTCTCGGCGAGATCCTCTACAACCTCGAGGAGAACCACAAGAAGGTCCACGCGCCGGCGAAGGTCACCAAGGTGTGGCCCAGCCGCAAGGACCTCTCCGACTCCAAGGGTGCGATCGCTCGTGGCTCGGGCATCGGCTTCGGCCTGGGCGTGCTGCCCGGTGGCGGCGCCGTGCTCTCGTCACTCGTCGCGTATGCCGTCGAGAAGCGTCGCGCGAAGCAGCCCGAGCGCTTCGGCAGGGGCGCGATCGAGGGCGTGGCCGCCCCCGAGACCGCCAACAACGCGGCCGCGACGTCGTCGTTCATTCCGCTGCTGACGCTCGGCATCCCCGCCAACGCGACGATGGCCCTGATGTTCGGCGCCCTTCTCCTGCAAGGGGTCCAGCCAGGTCCACAGCTCGTCGACACCCACCCCGACATCTTCTGGGGCGTCATCAACTCGATGTACATCGGCAACATCCTGCTGCTCATCATGAGCATCCCGATGGTCGGCGTCTTCGTGCGCATCCTCAGGGTGCGGCCTGCCATCCTCGCGCCGATCACGGCGCTCATCACGGTTCTCGGCGTCTACACCGTCAACAACTCGGTCTTCGACATCTACCTCGTCATCGTGTTCGGCGTCGTCGGCTACCTCATGAAGAAGTTCGGCTTCGACCCCGGCCCGATGGTCCTGGCGTTCGTGCTCGGCACGCTCATCGAGTCCTCGGCCCGGCAGTCGCTGCTCATCTTCGGGGGTGACCCCACCGGGTTCCTCACCCGCCCGATCTCGGGCACCGTCCTGGCCGCCATCGTCGCCGTCGCGATCTTCCCCTTGGTGCGCAAGGTGATCCGTGCGCACCGCGGCGGGCCCGTCGACGCCCCGGGCTCGACCCCCACAGAGATCCCCGCAGGGATTCCCGCAGAGATCCCCGACCGCGAGACCACGGAGGCGAAATGACCATCCTCGTCGGCTACCTCGACACCCCGGAGGGCCGGGCCGCGCTCGACTCGGGCATCGCCGAGGCGGCGCTGCGCGACCAGCCCCTGGTCGTCGTCAACTCACCCCGGCGCGGCGCGCCCGTCGACGACGACATGCTCGCGCCCGAGCAGGTCAGCGCCATCGTCGACCGCGCGACCGACCGTGGCGTCCGTGTCGAGGTGCGCCAGCCGCTGCACGGCGACTCGCTCGCCGAGACCCTCGAGTCGGTCGCCCGCGACGTCGACGCCTCCCTCGTCGTCATCGGCATCCGGCACCGCAGCCCGGTCGGCAAGCTCATCCTCGGCAGCACCGCCCAGCGCATCCTGCTCGACGCGTCGGTGCCTGTGCTCGCCGTCAAGGCGGACTCGTGACGCGCGCGACCCGCTCGCGCATCGCGGCGGTCGAGATCACGCCCGTCGCGTTCGAGGACCCGCCGCTGCTCAACGTCGTCGGGGTGCACCAGCCGTACGCGTTGCGCGCGATCGTGCGCGTGCGCACCGACTCAGGGTCGGTCGGCCTGGGCGAGACGTATGCCGACGACACGCACCTCGCGCGCCTCGCCGCGGTCGCGAAGGCCGTGGTCGGCACCGACGTCTTCGATCTCAACGCGCTGTGGTGCGCCACCGTCGACGCGCTGGGCGCGAGCACGGGGGGAGGCGGCGCCAGCTTCGGCGGCATGCTCGAGCTCGGCTCGGCGGTCGCGACGGTCTACTCCCCGTTCGAGGTGGCCTGCCTCGACGTCCAGGGCCGCGAGACCGGGCGCCCGGTCAGCGACCTGCTCGGCGGGGCCGTCCGCGACACGGTGCCGTTCAGCGCCTACCTCTTCTACAAGTGGGCCGGGCATCCCGGCCGGCCCGACGACGACTGGGGTGAGGCCCTGACCCCCGACCAGCTCGTCCTTCAGGCCAAGCGGATGGTGACGGCATACGGCTTCGAGGCGATCAAGCTCAAGGGGGGCGTGCTGCCGCCCGCCGAGGAGGTCGAGGCGATGCGGGCGCTGCGCGAGGCGTTCCCCGCCCACAGGCTGCGCATCGACCCCAACGGTGCCTGGACGGTCGACACCTCGGTGAAGGTCGCGGCCGAGCTCGCCGACGTCGTCGAGTACCTCGAGGACCCGACGCCCGGCATCGACGGCATGGCGGCCGTCGCCCGCGAGACCGACCTGCCGCTCGCGACGAACATGTGCGTCATCGCGTTCGAGCACCTCGAGCCGGCCGTGCGCGCGAACGCCGTCGGCGTCGTCCTGTCGGACCACCACCTGTGGGGTGGGCTCCAGCGGTCGCGCCTCCTCGCCGGCATCTGCGACACGTTCGGCCTGGGCCTGTCGATGCACTCGAACAGTCATCTCGGCATCAGCCTCGCGGCCATGACGCACCTGGCCGCCGCGACGCCGAACCTCACGTACGCGTGCGACACCCACTACCCGTGGAAGACGGAGGACGTCGTCATGCCGGGCGTGCTCGACTTCGTCGGCGGCGCGGTCGCGGTGCCGACGACACCCGGCCTTGGCGTGGAGCTCGACGAGGACGCGCTCGGCGCGCTGCACGAGCAGTACCTGTCGTGCGGCATCCGAGGACGGGAGGACACCGTCTACATGCAGTCGGTCCAGCCGGCGTTCGAACCCAACACGGCACGCTGGTAGGCGCGCTCAGCCCTGCTGGAGCCGGGCCCGCGAGTTGGCGAGGTGCAGTCTCATCGCGGCGCGGGCTGCCGGCCCGTCCGCCCGGGCGATCGCGAGGTAGACGTTCTCGTGCTCGAGCGACACCCGCGTCACGTGCGTCGCGTCGGAGACCGTGTAGGCGGCCTCGAGCCGCGTGCGCGGGAGCATGATCATCATCGGCCCCAGTGACGCGAGCAGGTCTGCGTAGAAACGGTTCCCGGACGCGAGGGCGATGCGTCGATGGAACTCGAAGTCTGCCTCGACGGCGCCGCTCGGCTTCTCGCCGGCCCGGGTCAGCTCGCGCAGCGCCCGCTCGATCGCCTTCAGCTGCAGCTCGGTGCGTCGCTCTGCCGCCAGCCCGGCCGCCTCGCTCTCGACCCCGATGCGGAAGTCGATCATGTCGAGCACGTCGCGGTGGGTGCGCACCCGGTCCGCGCCGACGGCGAAGCCCTGGGTCTCGGGCAGTGCGAGCACGAACGACCCGCGGCCCTGAAAGGTCTCGACGAGGCCTGCCGCCTGAAGCCGCGAGATGGCCTCGCGCACGACGGTGCGGCTCACGCCGTACTCGGCGACGAGCGAGGCCTCGGTCGGCAGCTTCTGGCCGGGCTCCATCCTGCCGGCGAGGATCTGCTCCTTGAGCTTCTCGACCAGCTCGTGCGCCAGGCCGCGGCCGGTGTCCCGGTCGATGAGGTCGGTGCGGTCCGGGCGCTCGTCACCGCCGGCGTCTCGTGGGGTCACGGCGCCCAACCTAGTCGGCGCGCAGGCGGGGCGGCGGGCACGTCAGGCGCGCCCGACCTCATAGGTGTCCACGGTCCAGGCCTTGGCCTGCTCGCTGAGCGTGAAGCCGAGGCCGGGTCGGTCGGGCACGACCATGCGCCCGTCGCGGGTCTCGAGGCGCTCGTTGAAGAGCGGGTCGAGCCACTCGAAGTGCTCGACCCACGGCTCGCGGGGGTAGCAGGCGGCGAGGTGCAGGTGGATCTCCATGGCGAAGTGCGGGGCGAGCTGCAGGCCGGCGTGGTCGGCGAGCGTCGCGAGGCGAAGGAAGGGCGTGATGCCACCGACGCGCGGAGCGTCCGGCTGGATGATGTCGGCCGCGCGCGCCTCGATGAGCCGCACGTGCTCGGCGACGCTCGAGAGCATCTCGCCGGTCGCGATCGGGGTGTCGAGCGCGGCTGCGAGCTGCGCGTGGCCCTCGGCGTCGTACGCGTCGAGGGGCTCCTCGATCCAGACCAGGTTGAGGTCCTCGACGGCGCGGCCGAACCGCAGGGCACTCGCGCGGTCCCACTGCTGGTTGGCGTCGACCATGAGCGGCACGTCGTCGCCGAGGTGCTCGCGCACGGCGGCCAACCGCTGGAGGTCGATCTTCATGTCGGGCTGGCCGACCTTGATCTTGATGCCCCCGATGCCGGCCGCGACCGACTCGGACGCACGCTCCTTGACCTCGTCGATCGGGGCGTGGAGGAAGCCGCCCGACGTGTTGTAGGTGCGTACCGAGTCGCGGTGCGAGCCGATGAGCTTTGAGAGCGGCAGGTCGGCCCGGCGTGCCTTGAGGTCCCAGAGCGCGATGTCGATGGCGGCCAGGGCTTGGGTGGCGACGCCGGAGCGGCCGACCGAGGCGCCGGCCCAGAGCAGCTTGTCGTAGACCTTGGCGATGTCGCTGGGGTTCTCGCCGAGCAGGCCCTCAGCGACCTCCTTGGCGTGCGCGAACTGTGCGGGCCCACCGGCACGCTTGCTGTAGCTGAAACCGGTGCCGCTGTGGCCCTGCTCGGTCGCGATCTCGGCGAAGAGGAGCACGACCTCGGTCATCGGCTTCTGGCGACCGGTCAGCACCTTGGCGTCGCTGATCGGGGTGGGCAGGGGCAGGACGACGGACGAGAGGGCGACGTGGCGGATGCGGTCTGCGGTCATGGCACTTCCTCGAGCACGGACGACGGTGACACGACTGATATTACGAGTGAATGACTTGTATGACAACTAGTCTCGATCGAGTGGGCAGTTTCCGACGTCGGGAAGTGGGCACTCGACTGAAACCCCGGTCGAGTGCTCAGCTCCCGACGGGCCCCTTGCGGTCGAGTGTCCGGTTCCCGCCGACCGGCGGGTGGGTCAGGAGGCCTTGCGGAGGGCGTTGATCTCGCGGCGCTTCGTCATCGCCATGGCGAGGGCGATCTTGCGCGCGTCGATGCTGATCTCGCGCAACATGCCCGAGATCGGGTTCGTGTAGCCGGTGTACCAGAGGCCCCTGGCGCCGCGAGCCGTTCGACCGCCGCGCTCGACCGGGCGGCCCTTGCCGTCGAGCACGCCGAGGTGGCCGAGGAGCGGCTCGAGGCCCTGGTGGTAGCCGGTGGCGAGCACGACGACGTCCGGCCTGAGGCGGGTCCGGTCGGCCAGCACGACCTCGTCCCCCTCGACCGAGACGAGGGCTGCCACGGGCTCGACGGCGCCCGTGCGCACGGCGTCGATGATGCCGACGTCCTGGACCGGGATCGCGTTGTCGCGCTCGACGCGGGTCAGCAGCCCGGTGTCGGGGCGGGGGAGACCGTGCGCGGACAGGTCAGGCGTCTGGAGCCGCTCGACGAAGGGGGCCACGCGGTCGACGAGTGCGGTCGGCAGGCGGCGCACGGCGATGCCGGTGTACTGCGCGGCCACGGGTCCGCGGTTGCGGCGGAGGATGTGTGGCACGGTGCGGACCGCCATCCGCACGCGGGCGGCGCCGTGCTCGGCGAGGTCGACGGCGAGCTCGGTGCCGGTGTTGCCGGTGCCGACGACGAGGACGTCCTTGCCGGCATACGCGGCGCCGTTGCGGTAGTGCCGGGCCAGCAGCACCTCGCCCGTGAAGCCGTGCAGGCCGGGGACGTCGGGCTCGCGCGGCGTGTGGTTGAAGCCCGTCGCGACGACGGCGTAGGGCGCCGTCACGGACGACCCGTCGGCGAGCGAGACGGTCCACGAGCGGCCGTCGGCGGTGCGGTCGACCCGGGCCGCCTCGGAGCCGTGGCGCACGTCGAGGTCGTGGTGGGCGGCATACAGCTCCAGGTAGCGCACGACGTCGTCGCGCGAGACCCAGCGCCCCATCTCCCTCGGGATCGGCAGCCCGGGCAGACCGGAGAGCTCACGCGGGGTGTGCAGGTGGAGACGGTCGTAGTGCCCCCGCCACGAGCTGCCGACGGAGTCGCTGCGCTCGAGCACGACCGCGTGCAGCCCGCGGTGCTTGAGGGCCGCGGCGGTCGCGAGGCCGGCAGGGCCCCCGCCGATGACGTGGGCATCGACAGGTCGGGCGGGCCGGTTGGGTGAGATCACAGTCGGACCCTAGTGCCGGCCCGGGCTCGGCGGGCCGAGGACGGCCGGACGTCGGCGCCCTGGCGTCTCAGGCCTTCTCCACGTGCTCGGCCACCCACTCGTTGAGGGGACGGATCGCGCGCCACGTGTCGCGCACACGGGTGAGGGTGCTCTTCGTCGCGAGCCAGTCGGGGTCGCCGAAGTCGCGGATCACCATGAGCTCCTTGTGACGGAGGGTCTCGATGCGGGGGTGGTCGGCGGCATACCCCCTCGGTGTGGTGCGCACCTTCTCGCCGTGCACCTCGAAGCCCTTGCGCCGCAGGCCGTCGAGCAGCGACTCGAGGCGCTGCCCGCTCGCCGGAGCGTCGACGGCTCGGCGCAGGCTCGCCGTCTGCGCGGTCGAGTGTGCGCGGAAGCCGCCGCCGGCCCGGAGCCCGGTCGCACTGATCTCGACGTAGTAGCCGGAGCTCGGCTCGGCCGCGACGAAGGCCCCGAGGTGGGTCTTGTAGGGCGACTTGTCGGCGCTGAAGCGGATGTCGCGGTTCGGGCGGAAGAGCTTCGCCTCGCCGAACTCCTCCTCGAGCGCGTCGACGAGGGCGAGCATCGGCGCACGCGCGTGCCGCTCCCACTGCTCCTTGTGGTCGGTCCAGTACGACTTCGAGTTGTCGGCCTCGAGCCCGGCGTAGAAGCCGAGGGCGCCGGTGGGGAAGCCGGTGAAGGCGGCAGGTGTGGTCGCGTCGGCGCTCATGGGGTGGACTCTCGCACCATCCCCGGCTTGTTAGGCAAGGCTTACCTGTGCTTTGCTCATTTCGGGCACGGTGACGTGACCTAATTGCTGGGAGAAGTCTGGGAACTGGAGGGGCACCGTGCTCGCGAGCAACGCGCTCATCGGACTGCGTGAGGGGCTGGAGGCCGCGCTCGTCGTCGTCATCCTCGTCGCGTTCCTCGTCAAGACCGACCGCCGGTGGGCGCTGCGCCACGTCTGGACCGGTGTGGGGGTCGCGGTCGCGCTGTCTGTCGGGCTGGGCGCCCTGCTCACCTACGGCACCAAGCAGCTGACCTTCGAGGCCCAGGAGCTCATCGGCGGCAGCGCCTCCATCATCGCCGTCGTCTTCGTGACCTTCATGGTCTTCTGGATGAAGTCCGCCTCGCGCACCATCTCCGGCGAGCTCAAGGGCAAGCTCGACCGTGCCCTCGACATGGGCCCGTTCGCGATCGCGCTCGTCGCCTTCCTCGGCGTCGGACGCGAGGGCCTCGAGACCGCGATCTTCTTCTACGCCACCACCGAGGCCGCCGGTCAGGGCAACAACCAGCCGCTCATCGGCTGGGTCGTGGGCCTCGCCGGCGCTGTCGTGCTCGGCTGGCTCCTCTACCGCGGGGCCGTGAGGATCAACCTCGCGAAGTTCTTCCGCTGGACCGGCATCCTGCTCGTGCTCGTCGCGGCCGGCATCCTCGCGTACGGCCTGCACGACCTGCAGGAGGCGCGTCTCCTCCCGGGCCTCACCACCCTCGCCTTCGACGTCAGCGCGACGGTCGACCCGAGCAGCTGGTACGCCACCCTGCTCAAGGGCATCTTCAACTTCACGCCGGCCACCACGGTGCTCCAGGCGGTCGCCTGGGTGCTCTACGTCGGCATCGTCATGACGCTCTTCCTGCGTCCGGCCCGGCCCGCCCCGCAGGCCCCGGCCGCGACCTCTGGTGGCACCCGTCCTGCCGTCGCCGCCTGATCCGGCCGCCTCAGGGCCGGCACGCGCCCGAACCACCCGCCCCACAGCCCAGCTCACAGGAGAACCATGTCCCGCCGCGCCCTGCGCACCGTCACTCCCCTCGCCCTCACCCTCATCGCCGGGCTCGGGCTCGGTGCCTGCACCGACAAGGCCGACTCGAACGGAGCGACCGGTGCGGCGACCGCGGCGGGCGGCCCGATCATCGTCAACGCCACCGACACGGCCTGCGAGCTGAGCGCGACCACCGCGAAGGCCGGCACCATCACCTTCGAGGTCACCAACAGCGGCACCAAGGTCAACGAGTTCTACGTCTACGCCGAGGGCGACCGCATCGTCGGCGAGGTCGAGAACATCACCCCGGGCCTCAAGCGGGAGCTCAAGGTCGAGGTCACCCAGCCGGGCTCGCTGACCACGGCCTGCAAGCCGGGCATGGTCGGGGACGGCATCCGCGGCACCTTCACCGTCACCGGATCGGCCACCGCGGGCAGCGCCGACCAGAAGGTCGCCACCGCCATCGCCGACTACAAGGCCTTCGTGGCGACGCAGACCGACGAGCTGCTCACCGGCACAGCGGCCTTCGTCGCCGCGGTCAAGGCCGGCGACGTCGCCAGGGCCAAAGAGCTCTACCCGACCGCGCGGCTCCCGTGGGAGACCATCGAGCCCGTCGCCGAGAGCTTCGGCGACCTCGACCCGCGCATCGACGGACGTGAGGACGTCGTCGAGGACGGCATGACCTTCACCGGCTACCACCGCCTCGAGAAGGACCTCTGGGTCAGCGGCCTGCAGAAGGACTCGAACGCCGTCGCCGACCAGCTGCTCGCCGACGTCACGGAGATCGCGGCGAAGAGCAAGACCGTCGAGCCCACGGCGCTGAGCATCGCGGGCGGCGCCAAGGCCCTCCTCGACGAGGTCGCCACCGGCAAGGTCACCGGTGAGGAGGAGCGCTACTCGCACACCGACCTCTGGGACTTCCGCGGCAACCTCCAGGGCTCGCAGTCGGCCCTGGAGACGCTCCGTCCCGTCGTCAGCGAGCGCGACCCCGCGCTCCAGAAGGCGCTCGACGCGCGGTTCGGTGAGCTCAACAAGCTGCTCGAGTCGCACCGCGTCGCAGGCGCGTTCGTCTCCTACGAGAAGCTCACCGACGCCGACGTCAAGGCTCTGACCGTCTCGCTCGACGCCCTCAGCGAGCAGGTGGCCAAGGTGCCCGGTGTCGTGGAGGCCAAGTGAGCACCGAGGGCCTGAGCCGCCGTCGCCTCCTCGGAACCGGCGGGACGGCCGCCGTCGCAGGTGTGGCAGGTGTCGCCGTCGGTGCCACGACCGCTGGAGCCCTCGCTCTGCGAGGTAATGCCGTGACCGATGACAGCGCCGCCGCAGGTGCCCCGGGGGCGACGACCCCGTCGCCGGCGCTCGCCCTCGATGCGGCGATCCCCTTCCGCGGCCTCCACCAGGCCGGCATCGTCACGCCGGCCCAGGACCGCCTGCACTTCGTCGCGCTCGACGTCGTGACGAAGGACCCGGCCCAGGTGCGCGGGCTGCTCGAGGCCTGGACCCGTGCCGCCGAGCGGATGACCGCCGGTGCCGAGGCGGCTCCGGGCGGCCTCGTCGGCGGTGGACCCAACCGGGCACCCGAGGACACCGGCGAGGCGTACGGCCTGCCGGCATCCGGCCTGACGATCACGATCGGCTACGGACCCTCGCTCTTCGACGAGCGCTTCGGTCTCGCAGCGAAGAAGCCGGCGGCCCTGAAGGAGCTGCCGGCCTTCGCCGGCGACCAGCTCGACCCGAGGCGCACCGGGGGCGACCTCTGCATCCAGGCGTGCGCCAACGACCCGCAGGTCGCCGTCCACGCGGTGCGCAACCTCATCCGCCTGGGCTTCGGCGTCGTCGCCGTCCGCTGGTCGCAGCTCGGCTTCGGCCGCACGTCGTCGACGTCCACCGCCCAGGCCACGCCGCGCAACCTGTTCGGCTTCAAGGACGGCACGAACAACCTCAAGGCCGAGCAGCCCGAGGACCTCGCGCAGCACGTCTGGGTCGCGAAGGACGACGAGCGGACCGGCGGCGCGTGGATGGCCGGCGGCTCGTACCTCGTCGCGCGACGCATCCGCATGCACATCGAGGTCTGGGACCGCACGCCCCTGCAGGAGCAGGAGGACATCATCGGCCGCGACAAGAAGGAGGGCGCGCCCCTCGGGCAGGCCAAGGAGTTCGACGCGCTCGACTTCGCGAAGAAGGGCCCCGACGGCGCGACCGCGATCCCCGTCGACGCGCACGTTCGCCTGGCCCACGCCAGCCGGCTCGGCGGCATACGCATCCTGCGCCGCGGCTACAACTTCACCGACGGCTCCGACGGGGTCGGCCACCTCGACGCGGGGCTCTTCTTCCTCGCGTTCATGCGTGACCCCGAGAAGCAGTTCGTTCCGATGCAGCGGGCGCTCGCGAAGGCGGACGTGCTGAACGAGTACATCGAGCACAACGGCTCTGCGGTCTTCGCGTGCCCGCCCGGGCTGGCTGAAGGCGAGCACTGGGGCCAGGCGCTCTTCGCCTGACCGCCGCTCCCTTGCCACCGAACGCGGCGTTCGGTGGCGAAAGCGCTGTCAGAACACTGAGTTCGCGATCGAACGCCGCGTTCGATGCGGGCGTGGTGCCTGGTCCTAGACGCTGACGCGCACCGTGAGGGAGCCGGGGCGCACGTTCGCGGTGACCTCGGTGGCCTCGCCGACGACGTCGCCGTCGATCTGCAGGGGGAGCGGCCGGTCGGCGCGCACCCGGATCTCCTTGCACACCTTGTGGTCGAGCGTCGGGTGGCCCTTGCGGCGACGGGTGGCGACGCGGGTCGCCACCGGCACCCAACCGACGACGCCCTTGGGCGAGGCGATGACGGTGTCGAGCTGGCCGTCGTCGACGCGGGCACTCGGCATGAGCACGAGGCCGCCGAGCAGCCGGCCGCAGTTGCCGATGACGACCATGCGAGCGCGTCTGCGGAACTCGAGGTCGTCGTCCACCTTCACCGAGACGCGGAACTCCGGCGACACGAGGTGCTTCAGGCCCGAGACCATGTAGGCCGGCCAGCCCACCTTCGCCTTGAGGTTCTCGTTGGTGCCCGCCATGATCTGCGCGTCCATGCCGACGCCGGCCATGACGACGAAGTAGTGCGTCTCGGGCGCGCCGGACTCGTCGGGGGCGTCGTCCATCGGGGCGGCCCCGACGACGATCTCGCCGACGTCGATGCGGCGGTTGCGCCCGGTGAGCGCCACCGCGACAGCGGCCTCCAGCGCGACCGGCAGGTCGAGGTTGCGGGCCAGCAGGTTGCCGGTGCCGGCCGGCAGGATGCCGAGGGGCGTCTCGGTGCCGACGAGCGCGCTCGCGACGTTGCGCACCGTGCCGTCGCCGCCGAGGCTGCAGACGACGTCGACGCGCTCGCTGACGGCCTGTGCCGCCTGGCCGCGGCCGGGGTCGTCGATCGTCGTCTCGAAGTAGAGCGGCTCACCCCACCCGTTGGCGAGGCACGTGCTCGTGATGCGCTCGCGGACAGCCGGCAGGTCGGCGAACTTCGTCGGGTTGATGACGATCCCGGCACGCTTGAGCGGCGCGGGCGAGTCGTCGTCGCCGGAGCGGAAGTGGTCGCGCGGCGGACGGGGTCGACGGCGCCGCAGCGTGGCGGTCGTCTCCGGCGCGACACGGTTCAGGACGAGCCCCCCGACGACCAGCGCCAGCACGACGACGCCGGCGATGATCCACGGCAGGTAGTCCTTGAGCACGAAGACATACGCTATCCCGCGCGTGGGGCGCTCCCCGAATCGCCGGTGGACCGCGGCCCTAGGCTGGGCGCATGAGCGAGCCCCTCACCGACCCCGGGCCGTCGACCCCGGACGACTCGGACTGGACGTGGGTGCTGACCCGCCCGTGCCCCGACTGCGGCTTCGACACCGACGCGCTCGACGTCGCCGACGCACCGGCCGTCCTCCGCGACGCGGGGCAGAGGTATGCCGCCGCGCTGGGTCGCGACGACGTGCGCACCCGACCGGCCGAGGGGGTCTGGTCGCCGCTCGAGTACGCCTGCCACGTGCGCGACGTCTGCGACGTGATGACGGGCCGCCTCGAGCAGATCCTCGCCGGCGGTGGCGAGCTCGTCACCTTCGCCAACTGGGACCAGGACGCGACGGCCCTCGAGCGGCAGTACTGGCGCTCCGACCCCGACGTCGTCCAGCGCGAGGTCACGGCGGCGTTCGAGACGGCGGCGACGGCATACGCCCGACCCTCCGGTGCGCAGTGGGAGTGGCCCGCCCTGCGCAGCAACGGCTCGCAGTTCACGGCCCGCACGCTCACGCTCTACTTCCTGCACGACATCCGACACCACCTCTGGGACGTGACCGCATGACTCTCCCGATCGACGTGACCCTCCAGCTTCCCGAGCCCCGCACGCCCGACCCGCACGAGGCGCCGGCGATCCGCTGGGGCGTGCTGGCTCCCGGCGGCATCGCGCACGCCTTCGCCGACGCCGTCGCGGTGGGCACCGCGTCGTCGGTCGTCGCCGTCGGCTCGCGCAGCAAGGAGCGGGCTCAGGACTTCGCCGACGAGTTCGGCATCGCCCGCGCGCACGGTAGCTACGAGGATCTCGTGGCCGACCCCGACGTCGACGCCGTCTACGTCGCGTCACCGCACTCCGAGCACCGCGACCACGCGCTGCTCGCCATCGAGGCCGGCAAGCCGGTGCTCGTCGAGAAGGCCTTCACCCGCAGTGCCGCCGAGGCGCGCGAGGTGCTGTCCGCCGCCGAGTCCCGCGGACTGCTCGTCATGGAGGCGATGTGGAGCCGGTTCCTGCCGCACTACGACGTCGTGCGCCACGTCGTCGAGGCGGGGCTCATCGGCGACCTCGTTGCGGTGTACGCCGACCACGGCCAGCACCTCTACCCCGACGGACCCGCCCGGCTCTCCCAGCCCGAGCTCGCCGGCGGCGCCCTGCTCGACCTCGGCGTCTACCCCATCTCGTTCGCCGACGTCGTGCTCGGGGCGCCGGCTTCGGTCACGGCCGTCGGCACGCTCACCGACCTCGGCGTCGACGCGTCCTCGACCGTCACCGTCACCGGCGCCGCTGGTGGCCACGGAGTGCTCACGTGCACGATGGCTGCCGCGACCCCGTGCTCTGCTGTCGTCGCCGGCACCGAGGCGCGGCTCGAGCTCTCCAGCACGTTCTACACGCCCGGGTCGTCGATCCGTCTCGTCAACCGCGCCAGCGACGTCGTCGACGAGCGCGATGGTTGCCTGCCCGATGACGTGCGCGGCTTCTCCTACGAGGCAGCGGAGTTCGCCCGTCGTCTCACCGCGGGTGAGCGCGAGTCGCCGCTCATGACCCACGCCGCCACGCTGCGGGTCATGGAGACGATGGACGAGGTGCGCCGCCAGACCGGGGTCGTCTACCCCGGCGAGTGATCGGTGGCCGGCGGGCGAGGCCTGCCGTCACCGCGATCCCGCTCCCAGGGAGGCTTTTATGAGCACCTCGACCGACCGCCAGGGCAGCACGGGTGGGTTCGCGCGCCTACTCGGAGGCTAGGCGCCCGTGATGTTCGGGTCGCGCCAGCGGCGCTCGAAGGGCAGGCGCCACGTGAAGGGCGAGACGAGCTGGTGGATCTGGTTCGGTCCCCACGTGCCTGCCTCGTACGGCCGCACGACGGGCGGGTTGTCGAGCAGCGGCTGGGAGATCTCCCAGAGGCGCTCGATGCCCTCGGCGGACGTGAAGAGCGTGCGGTCACCGCGGGCCGCGTCGTAGATGAGGCGCTCGTAGGCCTCGAGCACCGCACCCGCCCAGTTCGTCTCCTGCATCGAGAACTGCATCGACAGCTTGTCGAGCTTCATCCCCGGGCCGGGGCGCTTGCCGTAGAACGACAACGACATCCGGGCCTTGTCGGCGAGGTCGAAGGTGAGGTGGTCGGGGCCGTTGTCGCCGACGCCCGAGCTCGCCGGGAACATCGAGCGCGGCGGCTCCTTGAAGGCGATCGAGATGATGCGGGCGCCCTCGGCCATCCGCTTGCCGGTGCGCAGGAAGAACGGCACCCCGGCCCAGCGCCAGTTGTCCACGTAGCACTTGAGCGCCACGAAGGTCTCGGTCTGGCTCTCGGCGGACACGCCCTCGACGTCGCGGTAGCCGACGTACTGGCCGCGCACGACGTCGTGCGGCTCGATCGGCGACATCGAGCGGAAGACCTTGTTCTTCTCCTCGCTGATGGCGTGCGGCTCCAGGGCGGTCGGCGGCTCCATCGCCGTGAACGCCAGCACCTGGAAGAGGTGCGTCACCACCATGTCGCGGTAGGCGCCGGTGCCCTCGTAGAAGTCGGCGCGCTGCGCGAGGCCCAGCGTCTCGGGCACGTCGATCTGGATGTGGTCGATGTGGTTGCGGTGCCAGATCGGCTCGAAGAGGCCGTTGGCGAAGCGGAACGCGAGGATGTTCTGGGCCGCCTCCTTGCCGAGGAAGTGGTCGATGCGGAAGATCTGCTCCTCGTTGAAGACCTGGTGCAGCTCGGCGTTGAGCGCCTTCGCGCTCTCGAGGTCGGTGCCGAACGGCTTCTCCATGATGATGCGGCTGCGCTCGACGAGCTTGGCCTCCTCGAGCTGGTGCACGACGGCGAGCGCGGCCTTGGGCGGGACCGACAGGTAGTGCAGGCGCCACGCGTCGGGCCCGAGGATCGCCTCGGACTCGTCGACGGCATCGCGGATGCCTTGGGGCCCAGCCGAACCCGGCACCCAGTGGATGCGATCGGCGAACTCACGCAGGTCGTTGTCGGTGACGTCGTGGCTCGAGTGCTCGCGGATCGCGGTGAAGGCCAGGTCGAGGAACTCGTCCCGGCTCAGCTCGTCGAGCGAGGTCGCGACGACGCGCAGGCCCTCGAGCAGCTGCGACTCGTGGAGGTGGAGCATGCCGGGGAGGAGCTTGCGCCTCGCGAGGTCTCCGGTGGCACCGAACAGGACGACTGTCGTTGCAGGCATGCCCCCAGCGTCGCGCAAAACTCCTCCCCGCGGGAGGTCAGAGGGCCACCACGTCGACCCGCCCGCCGGCGACCTCCCACCGATGCGTCAGCCGTATGCCGTCGAGCAGGGTCTCGTCGTGGCTGACCACGAGCACGGTGCCCCCGAAGGCCGCCACGGCGGCCTCGAGCTGCTCGATGGCGTCGACGTCGAGGTGGTTGGTCGGCTCGTCGAGCACGAGCACGTTGACCTCGCGACCCTGGAAGAGGGCCATGAGCGCGCGGGTGCGCTCGCCCATCGACAGGCTGCGTGCCGGTCGGGCGACGTGCTCTGAACCCAGGCCGAACTTGGCGAGCAGGGTGCGCACCTCGGCCAGGGGCCACTCGCTGCCCGTGCTCCTGTGCGGACCCAGCTCGCGGCGCACGACGTCGAGCACGGTCGCGTCGTCGTCGAGCAGGGCACGCCGCTGGTCGATGACGCCGACGGAGACCCGTGTGCCGAGCGTGTGCCGACCCGACGTGAGGGGGAGGTCGCCGAGCAGGGCGGCGAGCAGCGTCGTCTTGCCGCTGCCGTTCTCGCCGACGAGGGCGATGCGGTCACCGCGGCCGACAGCGAGGTCGACCGGCCCCAGCCGGAACCCGTGCCTGTCGACGACGGCGTCTGCCAGGGTGGCGACGACGTCGGCCGACGGGCGCCCCTCGGTGATCGTGTAGCGCAGCTGCCACTCCTTGCGCGGCTGCTCCACCACGGCGAGCCGGTCGGCCGCGCGCTCGAGGCGTGCGCCCTTGGCGGCCTGCCGGTCGGCGCGGGCCCGGTGCTTCTCCCGGATGTGCTTGTCGCCCTCCTTCGTCGCCTTGAACCCGGTGCGCCCCTTGACCGCCCAGTCAGCCCGCTGGCGCGACTGCGCGAGCAGGCCGTCGCGCTCGGCGGCATATCCGGCATACGCCTCCCACGCCTGGGCGCGGGCGAGCTCGCGCTGCTCGACGTACGCACTCCAGCCGCCCGTGTAGTGGGCGATGCGCTGCTGCTTCGCGTCGAGCTCGAGGACGCCCGTCGCGACCTCGTCGAGGAACCTCCGGTCGTGGCTCGCGATGAGGACCGGGCCGGTGTGGGAGCGCACGAACTCGGCCATCATCGCGAGGCCACGGGCGTCGAGGTCGTTCGTCGGCTCGTCGAGCAGCAGCACGTCGTAGCGGCTGAGCAGCACGGCGACGAGACAGGCTCGGGCCGCCTGGCCGCCCGAGAGCGTGCCGAGCGGACGGTCGAGCGCGACGTCGAGGCCGACCTTCGCGGCCACCTCGGGCAGGCGCTCGTCGAGGTCGGCCGCGCCGAGGGCGAGCCAGCGCTCGAGGGCCAGGGCGTAACGGTCGTCGCTGCCGGGAAGGCCGTCCGCCACCGCGGCCGAGGCCGCCTCGAGCTCCGTGTCGGCGGCCGTGACGCCGGTGCGGCGGCGGGCGTAGGCGAGGAGCGTCTCGGCGGGGTTCGGCACGACCTGCGGCAGCCAGGCGACGGTCGCGTCGCGCGGGGCGAGCCGGATCGAGCCGGCGTCGACTGAGAGGTCGCCGACGACGGTGCGCATCAGCGTCGACTTGCCGGACCCGTTGGGGCCGACGAGCGCCGTGACGTCACCGTCGGCGAGCGTCAGGTCGAGCCCGGAGAAGAGCGTGCGCGCGCCGAAGGCGACGTCGAGGCCGGAGAGGGTGAGGGTGCACGAGGGTGTGGGAGACATGGCGAGGTCCTTGATGGTCGGCAGGGCCCCGCGGCGTGACGTCAGCTCGAGTGCGAGCGGTCAGGGCGCGGGCGGGCACGAGGCATCAGGAGATCCACACGGAGCAGACCGTAGAGGCTCTGCGCGGCCCCCGTCCACCGACTTTCCGTTCCGGGGGAGGGCGTGGGGGGTCAGGTGAGGCCGGCGTCGTGGACGACGATGGCGACCTGCACCCGGTTGTCGGCGCCCACCTTGTCGAGCACACGTGACACGTGCGCCTTGACGGTCGGCACCGACAGGTAGAGCTCGCGCGAGATGTCGGCATTGGACAGACCGCGGCCGATCGCCAGCGCCACCTCGCGCTCCCGCTCCGTGAGGTCGGCGAGGCGCGCCTCGGCCGCGGAGCGCCTGCCGCCCCCGTCGCCGGCGGCAGCGCCGGCCGCCCCTGCGACGTGCGCGATGAGCGTGGCCGTGACGCTGGGGGAGAGGATCGGCTCGCCCGCGGCGACCTGCCGCACCGCGTCCACGAGCCGCCGCGGCTCGGTGTCCTTGAGGAGGAAGCCGGACGCGCCGTCGCGCAGAGCCTGCACGACCATGTCGTCGGCGTCGAACGTCGTCAGCACGATGACCCTGAGCTCCTCACCCCGGGCGGCGCGCGCAGCACGAGCGGCGTCGGAGAGCAGGGCGCGCGTCGTCTCGAGGCCGTCCCGGCGCGGCATCCGGATGTCCATGAGCACGACGTCGGGCCGGTGCCGTTCGACGACGGACTCTCCCTCGATGCCGTCACCGGCCTCGGCGACGACCTCGAGGTCGTCCGCGCCTCCGAGGATCATGCGCAGCCCGGCCCGCACGAGGGCGTCGTCGTCGACGAGCACGACCCGCGTGCGCCCCTTCGCGTGGTCCCCCGACTCCCCGGTCATCGCGACCACGGTAGCCGTGCGGTCACGACGAAGTCGCCCGCCCGGTCGGGGCCGTAGGTGAGCTCGCCGCCCGCGAGGACGGCCCGCTCGGTGAGGCCCAGCAGCCCGAGCCCGGCACCTTCGGTGCGCCCCGGCCGTATGCCGTCCGTCCCGCCGGTGCGTCGCCGCGCGCCCGGGAGGGCGGCGGGGTTGCGGACGCTGACTCGTACCTCCTCGTCGTCGAGGCCCGCGCCGGGCGCGGTCGAGACGGCGAGCCGGACGGGAGCGCCCGGCGCGTGCTTGCGGGCGTTCGTCAGGCACTCCTGGACGATCCGGTAGGCGTTGCGCGACACCTGCTCGGGCACCGACGACAGGTCTCCCGACGAGTCGAACCTGACGATCGACCCACCCGAGGCCGCCTCTGCGACAAGGGGTCCGAGGTCGTCGAGGGTGGGCTGTGGCGGTTCGGGCGCGCCGCCGTCGACCCCGCCCGCGCCGGGCACGTCGCGCAGCACCCCGAGCACGGCCCGCAGCTCCGTGAGGGCCCGGTTGGCGCTGTCGCGCACGATCTCGGCCGTCTCGGTGACCTGCTCCGGACGCAGGTCGGTGCGGTACGCGAGTGCCCCGGAGTGCATGGCCACCAACGAGATCCGGTGCGCGAGCACGTCGTGCATCTCGCGTGCGATGCGGGCCCGCTCGGCCACCTGGGCCTGCACGACGCGCATCGCCTGCTCCCGCTCGGCGGTGAGGGCGCGCTCGTGGAGCGAGGCGACGAACGCCCGGCGCTCGCCGATGGCCCAGCCGATCGCGACGAGGGCCGCGAGCGACAGGGCACCGATGATGACGGAGGTCAGCGTCTGGGGCGGCAGCTGGGCCCGGAAGATCCACTCGTGGCCGAAGCCGGCGAGGAAGTAGGGCACCGCGACGACCGCCACCTCGCGCCAGCGCCGACGCGTCGCCAGGGAGACGAGCGCGAGGGCGGACGGTCCGATCGCGACCGTCGACCCGGCGCTGACGACCGACGTGACGACCGCGACGGGCAGCGGCCACCGCCGGCGCCAGTGCAGCAGTGCCGTCGCGACGACGCCGAGCCCGAGGTCGACGAGCAGCCAGTCCTTGCCGAACCGCGTCGTCACCTGCTCCGAGTCGAGCTCGACCTGGACCGCGCCCCAGACGAGGAGTCCGAAGGCCAGGGCGACGGCGAGGCGCCACGACTCTCCCCACACGTGACCGCGGCGGGTAAGGGCGATCCGGGGCTGGGGCACCCGCCCAGCGTAGGCAGCGAACCCGCCGGGCGGCATACGACCAAGGTCTGCTTTCGGGGCCCGACCCTGAGCGCGGACCCTGACTCCGGTCAGGGTCGCGTACGACCTTGGTAGGGGTCGGAATCAGGCTTGTGACGGATGTGCGGGGCCGCTCGTCTCCGAGAGGGTTGGGCCCATGATCACAGTGGAACGACTCACCAAGCGCTACGGCCCCTTCACGGCCGTCGACGACGTCTCGTTCGAGGTGAAGCCCGGTCTCGTCACCGGCTTCCTCGGGCCGAACGGTGCCGGCAAGACGACCGCGATGCGCGTCATGTCCGGCCTGACTCCCGCGAGCTCGGGCCGGGCCACGGTGCTCGGCAAGCCGTATGCCGCCCTGCCGAACCCGGGCCGCCACGTCGGCCTGCTCCTCGACGCCTCCGCGCAGCACGCCGGCCGCACGGGTCGCGAGGTCCTCACGCTCGGCGCGATCCTCATGGGCGTCGGCAAGCACCGCGTCGACGAGATGGTCGAGCTGGTCGGCCTCACCGAGAAGGAGGCGAACCGTCGGGTCCGCAACTACTCCCTCGGCATGCGCCAGCGCCTCGGCATCGCCCACGCGCTCCTCGGCGACCCCGAGGTGCTCATCCTCGACGAGCCGGCCAACGGCCTCGACCCCGCCGGCATCCGCTGGATGCGTGACCTGCTGCGCGGCTACGCCAACGAGGGCGGCACGGTGCTGCTCAGCTCGCACCTGCTGAACGAGATCGAGCGCGTCGCCGACGAGATCATCGTCATCGGGCACGGCAGGATCGTCGCGCAGGGCACCAAGGACGAGCTGCTCGCCGGCGCCGGCACCTACACCCGCTCGACCGAGGACGACGCGCTCCTGGGCGCGCTCGCCGCGCAGTCGATCGTCGCGCAGCGCACCCCGACCGGTGGTCTCCAGGTCGAGGCCGAGCCCATCGAGGTCGGCCGGGTCGCCGCGGCCCACCAGATCGTCCTGACCGAGCTGCGCGGTGGCGACAGCCGGGGTCTCGAGGAGATGTTCCTCGACCTCACGGCCGACGCCGCCCGAGAGGAGGTGGCGGCATGACCACCACGACGTCCCCCGCAACGGCGCCGGCGGCACCGGTGTCACCGAACGCCGAGTCCAGTCTCCCGACCACCGCGAGGGTGCCGTCGCGCCTGGCCGGCCCCCGCCCGGCCACCGGCGTCCCGTTCACCCGGCTCATGCACGTCGAGCTGCGCAAGATGCTCGACACCCGCGCCGGTCGCTGGCTGCTCATCGGCATCGCAGCGATCATCGCCATCGCACTGACGATCATGTTCTTCAACGACGGCGGCCAGCACTCCTTCGAGGAGTACCTCCAGGCGACGACGATGCCGATGGCGATCATCCTCCCGGTCGTCGGCATCCTGGCCGTGACGTCCGAGTGGAGCCAGCGCACCGGCCTCGTCACGTTCGGCCTGGAGCCGCGCCGCATCCGGGTCGCGTGGGGCAAGCTGCTCTCGGCGCTGGCCGTCGGGGTCGCCGCCTTCGCGCTCGCACTGGCCCTCGCCGGCATCGCCCACCAGGCAGCGATCACGTTCCGGGGCATCACGGCCGACTGGGGCATCGACGGCCTCGTGCTGCTCGGGGCCGGCGGCTACGTGCTGCTCGGCATCGCGCAGGGCGTCGGCTTCGGCATGCTCTTCAAGAACACGCCCGCCGCGATCGTCGTCTACTTCATCCTCCCGACCGCGTGGTCGATCCTCGGCTCGATGGTCTCGTGGCTCGAGTCCGCGGCTGAGTGGCTCGACATGCAGCGCACGATGCAGCCGCTCTTCTCCGGGTCGCTGACCGGGGAGCAGTGGGCCCAGCTCGGCACCTCCGTCAGCCTCTGGGTCGTGCTCCCGCTGGCCTTCGGCATCTGGCGCCTGACCCGCGCCGAGGTGAAGTAGCCGGGGTCGGATAACGGCACCAACCCCCGCAGGTGGGCGGACGAATCCCCAAACGGGACAAGTCCGCCCACTTACGGGGGAGGTCTTGGCCGGGTCGTTCCGACGGTCCTACCGTGGCTTGGGTCAGGGGAAGACCGAACAGGGATGTCCATGATCACGAAGTCATTGGTTCGTCGTATGGCCGGGGTCGGTGTGCTGGCAGTCGCTGCAGGCACCGCCGGAATGAGTTCAGTTACAGCGCAGGCAAGTCCGGCGCACAGTCACATGCCGAAGGTCATCGCCTCCGGCCTCAACAGCCCGCGCCAGCTGGCGTTCAGCCCGAGCGGGTCCCTCTACGTCGCGGAGGCCGGCACGACCGGCAACACCGCCTGCCGCCCCAGCCCGCTGGACCCTGACGGAGGCACCCAGGCCTGCGTCGGCCTCACCGGCTCCGTCGCGCGGATCGGCGCGAAGGGCTACGTGAAGCGCGTCGTCACCGGGCTTCCGTCCGTCGGGTCCCCGGCTGACGCACTCGGCCCGGCCGACCTCGTCTTCACGGGCAACCACACGTTCGCGCTGACCATGGGTCTCGGTGGCTCGCCCGAGTTCCGGGCCAGCTTCGGGCCCAAGGGCAAGAACCTCGGCAAGCTGCTCAACGTCGAGCTCAAGAGCCACGGCAAGGCACGAGTCACGACCATTGCCGACCTCGCCCGGTTCGAGGCGAAGAAGAACCCCGACGGCACGGACGTCGACAGCGACCCGACGGGCCTCGCGCGCGCCGGGAAGGGCTTCGTCTTCACCGACTCGGGCGGCAACTCGATCAACGCGGTGCGCAGGTCGCACGTCTCGAACGTCGCCGTGCTCCCACCGGTTCCGACCACCAAGGCTGCACTGGGCCTGCCCGTCGGGTTCCCGGCCGACTCCGTCCCGACCGACGTCGTCAAGGGTCCGGACGGCGCCTGGTACGTCTCCCAGCTCGTCGGCTTCCCCTTCGAGAAGGGATCCGCGGCCATCTGGCGCATCAAGCCGGGTCATGCCCCGCAGAAGTGGGCGACCGGCCTGACCAACGTCACGTCGCTGGCCTTCGACAAGAAGGGCCACCTCTACGCCGTGGAGATCGCGTCGAACGGGCTCGCCTCGCCGCCGCCGATCGGCGCGCTGGTGCGCGTGCGGCCGCACTCGACGGCCCCGACCGTCGTCACCGGTGGCCTGTTCATGCCGTACGGCCTCGCCCTGCGCGGTGACTACGCCTACGTCACGACGCACTCCACCGATGCCGGAGGCGGTCAGGTCGTGAGGATCCACCTCTGACCCCCTGAAGGAAGAACGAGCGCGAGGTGTGCCGTGTGCCGTGTGGGGCGCACGGCATACCTCTGCGGGTGGGCGGCGCCCTACAGTCGGGGCATGAGGCACGGCCGTCCCGCGCGGACAGGGTCGACGCTGCTCGCGGCGCCGGCCCTGCTGGGGCTGCTGGCCGTCGCCGCGTGCACCTCCGCCGGCGCCCGGCCGTCTGCGCCCACGGTGGCAGACGTCGGCGCGGTCCGGGTGCCGGAGGTGTCGCTCACACCGATCGACCCCGGGCCGTCGCCGAGGCTCGAGGTGCCCGGACGTGCGTCCGGCGAGGTGGCCCGCGTCGTCGTCACGAGCACCGGCGCGCGCAAGGTCTTCCGCAACGTGCCGGGGGTTCCGGTCGCGGCGGGCCGCACCTACACGGTCGAGGTCGCCTGCTCGGCCCGACGGCCCTCGGACGCCTCGGCCGGCACGAGCTACGCCGTCTACGACGCCGCGCCCGGCACGTGGGGCCACGGCGAGCCGCTCTACTCCCGGCCGTTCCCCTGCGACGGATCGGTGCAGCGCACGGTCGACCTCGGGCTGCCGACGGGCCGCGTCCAGATCGACGTGCGCGGCCTGCCGGAGGACACCGTCGCGGCATACGCCCTCATCCGGCCCGAGTGACGGGGCCGGCGTCATCGGCGACGCGGGAGAGATCTCGGTCGAGGCGCACCGGCGCCCGCCGTTAGGCTGGCCCGCGTGATCGACATCAAGCTCGTGCGCGACGAACCCGACCGGGTCCGCGCCTCGCAACAGGCCCGTGGTGAGGACCCGGGGATCGTGGACGCGATCCTCGCTGCCGACGAGCGGCGCCGATCGTCCCTGGGCGAGTTCGAGTCGCTGCGTGCCGAGCAGAAGACGGTGAGCAAGTCGGTCGGCGCGGCCATGGGCGCCTTCCAGAAGGCGAAGAAGTCGGGCGACCCGGAGGCCGAGCACCTCGAGAAGGTGGCCCACGAGGCGCGCACGCACGCGGCCCGGCTGAGCGAGCAGGTCAAGGCCCTCGAGTCGACGGCCGGTGCGGCCGACGCCGAGCTCGACACGCTGCTGCGCAAGGTCGGCAACGTCATCATCGACGGCGTGCCGGTCGGCGGCGAGGACGACTACGTCGTGCTCGAAACCGTGGGCACCCCGAGGGACTTCGCCGCCGAGGGCTTCGAACCGCTCGACCACCTCGCGCTCGGCGAGAAGCTCGGCGCCATCGACATGGAGCGCGGCGCCAAGGTCGGCGGCGCTCGCTTCTACTACCTCACCGGTGTCGGCGCGCAGCTCGAGCTCGCCCTGCTCAACATGGCGATCGCCCAGGCCAGCGCGACCGGCTTCACGCCGATGATCACCCCGACGCTCGCACGCACCGAGATCATGGCCGGCGCCGGCTTCATCGACGCGCACGACGAGGAGGTCTACAAGCTCAAGGACGACGAGCTCTACCTCACCGGCACGTCGGAGGTGGCGCTCGCCGGCTACCACGCCGACGAGATCCTCGACCTCAGCGACGGCCCGAAGCGGTATGCCGGGTGGTCGGCCTGCTACCGCCGCGAGGCCGGCTCGCACGGCAAGGACACCCGCGGCATCATCCGCGTGCACCAGTTCCACAAGGTCGAGATGTTCAGCTACTGCCGGCCCGAGGACGCCGAGGCCGAGCACCAGCGCCTGCTCGGCTGGGAGCGCGAGATGCTCGCCAAGATCGAGGTGCCCTACCGCATCATCGACACGGCCGCGGGTGACCTCGGTGGCCCGGCGGCGCGCAAGTTCGACTGCGAGGCGTGGGTGCCCACCCAGGGCAAGTACCGCGAGCTGACGTCGACGTCGAACTGCACGACCTACCAGGCACGCCGGCTGAACACGCGTGAGCGCGACCCGAACGGCTCGGGCACCCGCGCCGTCGCGACGCTCAACGGCACGCTCGGCACGACGCGCTGGCTCGTCGCGATCCTCGAGAACCACCAGCAGGCCGACGGCTCGGTGCGCGTGCCCGAGGCGCTGCGCCCCTTCCTCGGCCGGGACGTCCTCGAGCCCCTCACCTGACCCCGAACCCCTTCGATCGAAAGAACACCCCGTCACCGTGCAGAGGTGGCGGAGTGTTCTTTCGATCGGGTTTCGGCGCTCACTCACCAGTCGAGAGAGCGCTCAGGCACCTGTCCCGGGTGACGGAGTGTTCTCTCGATCGGGGGAGTAGGTGATGCCGAGCTGTCTCGTGACCTCGTCGAGGGCCGACATGTTGGCCCGGACCGACGCTGCGTGGTGCAGGGGAGACTCGAGCAGGCCGTCGCCGATGCAGCGGGCTGCCTCGACCGCCGAGTGGTAGAGGGCCTCGTGGCCGATCGGCTCGGGGTCGGTCCAGGTCACCGAGTGTGAGCCGTCGGCCGACGTGACGACGACGTCGCCGGGCATGAAGAACGGGCTGGGCAGCGTGAGCGTCGCCGCCGTGCCGGCGATCGTCGCAGCCGTGGGCGTACGCGCGAGCAGCGTCGAGTGCAGCACGCTCGTCGCGTCGCCCGCATGGGTCAGCACCATCGCGGCCTGCCCGTTGACGCCCGACGACGTCATCGACCCCGAAGCCTGCACTCGGGTCGCCGGGCCGAGTGCCCACGTCGCAAGAGTCGTGACATAGGTGCCGAGGTCGAGCAGCGTGCCTCCGGCCATCGCCGGGTCGAGGATGCGGTGCGGCGGGTCGAAGTGCGCGCCGTGGTCGGCCAGCACCGTGTGCACCTGCCCGAGCAGCCCGCTCTCCAGCACCTGTCGCACGACGTCGAAACGCGGCAGGAACAGGGTCCACATCGCCTCCATGCAGAAGACTCCCGCGGCGCGCGCGGCTGCCGAGATCTCCTGTGCCTCGGCGGAGTTCAGCCCGATCGGCTTCTCGACCACCACGTGCTTCCCCGCCGCGATCGCAGCCAGGGCCCCGCTGCGGTGGAGGTGGTGCGGCGTCGCGACGTAGACGACGTCGACGTCGGGGTCGCCGACGAGCTGCTCCATCGGACGGAGTGCCTTCTCGATGCCGTGTCGTGCGGCGAAGGCGTCGGCGGACTCCTGGGTGCGCGAGCCGACCGCCACGACCCGCTGCGTCGTCGACGCCTGCAACGACGCGACGAACCGCGAGGCGATCCACCCCGTCCCCAGCACGCCCCAGCGAAGGGACGGCACGGAGTCGGGGGAGCGGCGGCGCGGCGCCGGGAGGGCGTCGGGCAGCGAAAGGGACGTCACGGCATACCTCCTCGATATCTCGGTGTCGGAAAGTGGGCACTCGGCTGGGGCGGAAGGGGGTCAGCGCTCGTCGAGCATGACCTCGATGGAGTAGTCCTGGGCGCGGTAGCAGTGGTCGCCGTACTCGACGGGCCCACCCACGGCGTCGAAGGCGGTGCGTGTCATCGTCAGCACGGGCTGCGACGGCGTGAGGTTCAGGTGCCTGCGCTCCGCCGCCGACGGCTGGCGGGCGCCGATGCGCTGGTGCGCGACGACCGGCTTGCCGCCGCGCGCGCGAAGCATCGCGTAGAGGCCGTCCTGCTCGAGGTCGGCCCTGCTGATGTCGGAGTAGGCGGGCGGCAGCCAGTTGCGCAGGATCGCGAGCGGCTGGTCGCCGTTGAGCCGCAGCCGAACGAGGTGCAGCAGCGGAGTGTCGGCGGCCAGGCCGAGCGCCGCGGCCGCGACCTCGTCGGTGGTCACCTCGTGGGTCAGCACCTCGGTGCGGGGGTCGCCGCCACCCGCGCGCCGCAGGTCGTCGAAGAGGCTGGTCAGCTCGGCGCGGCGGTGGATCTGCCGCCCGGCGACCGTGGTGCCGAGACCACGGCGCCGGAGCAGCAGGCCCTGCGCGACGAGCTCCTGGATCGCCCGCCGGACCGTCGGCCGCGAGAGGCCGAGCCGCTCCGCCATGGCGACCTCGTTCTCGAACGCGTCGCCCGGCTGCAGCGTGCCGCTGCCGATCGCCGCACTCAGCTGCTCGGCCAGCTGGTGGTAGAGCGGGACCGGCGTCTCGCGGTCGATGCGGACGTCAACGGGCTTCGACATGGCCGCAGACTAGCCAGTACGTGGATTCATGTCCGCACCTGCTCATGTCAGCACCTCTCTGCGTGTCCGCGTGCTCACCTCGGGCTCTTGACGACGAGCACCGGCACGTCGGCATCGAGGATGATGTTCTGCGCCACGCTGCCGAGGAAGGCCTTGCCCAACGGTGAGCGACGCCGTGCCCCGATGACGAGCAGGTCGGGTCCCAGCTCGCCGACGGCCCCGAGGATCGCCTCCGAGACGTCCGCGATGTCGCGACCGCCGGCGACGAGACGGACGTCCCACCGCACGTCCGGCAGGGCCGCCGCGGCCAGGGCCTTCTCGACCGCGTCGGAGATGCCGGCCTTGTTGGCTTCCGCGATGTCGTTGTCGAGCGAGTCGACGACGTGGACGACGACGAGATCCGTCCCGCGGTAGGCCGCCTGGCGGGCGCCCTCCTGCAGGGCGAGGTCGCTCGAGCTGCGGGTGTGGTGGGCGACAGCGACGCTCATGACGTCACCCCGCTCACTTCTGCAGCTCGTGCGACAGCTCGGTCAGCTCGTCCCCGCCGGCCATCTGCCGGGTCAGCTCGTCGAGGGCGACCTCGGACCGCTTCTTGTCCAGCACGGCCTGGCCGAGCTTGAGGATGACGAAGTGGTTGCCGACGAGGTACGCGTGGTGCGGGTTGTGCGTGATGAAGACGACGCCGAGGCCGGCGTCACGGGCTGCCGCGGTGTACTTCAGCACGACGCCCGACTGCTTCACGCCGAGGGCGGCGGTGGGCTCGTCGAGGATGAGGACGCGAGCGCCGAAGTAGACGGCGCGGGCGATCGCGACGCACTGGCGCTGGCCGCCCGAGAGCGTGCCGATGGGCTGGTTGATGTCCTTGACGACGACGCCCATCTTGCGCAGCTCCTCGTCGGCGATGCGCTTCATCTCGTTCACCTTCATCGGCGCGAACGGCCAACGGCCGGCAACCAGCTCGGAGCCGAGGAAGAAGTTTCGCCACACCTCCATGAGCGAGACGACGGCCAGGTCCTGGTAGACGGTCGCGATGCCGTGCGAGAGCGACTCTCGTGGCGAGGAGAACGAGACCTCCTTGCCGTCGACCTTCATGGTGCCCTCGTTGTGCGGGTGCAGGCCGGCGATGATCTTGATGAGGGTCGACTTGCCGGCGCCGTTGTCGCCGAGGACGCAGGTCACCTCGCCTGCGTTCACCGTCAGGTTGATGCCCTTGAGGGCGCGGATCGCGCCGTACGTCTTGCCGACGTTGGTCATCTGGACAAGGGGTTCGCCCCGGTGCAGGGTGCTGTCCGCGTGGTCGGCCAGGGTGTCGGTCATGTCAGCCCACCTTCCGGGCGGTCGAAAGCTTCTTGACGTAGAGGTTGACCATCACGGCGAGGAGGAGCATGACGCCGAGGAAGGCCTTGAACCAGTTGGGGTCCCAGCCGGCGTAGACGATGCAGAGGCTCGTCATGCCGAAGATGAACGCGCCCAGAGCCACGCCCAGCGCGTTGCCGTAGCCGCCGGTGAGCAGGGTGCCGCCCACGACCGCGGCGATGATGTAGAGGAACTCGTTGCCGACGCCGTTGCCCGCCTGGAGCGTGTTGAAGTTGTAGAGATAGTGCATCCCGGTGAACCAGCCGAGGAAGGCCACGGTCATGAAGAGGCCGATCTTGACCCGCGTCACGGGCACACCGACCGCTCGGGCCGAGTCGGCATTCCCACCGACGGAGTAGATCCAGTTGCCGATCTTGGTCCGCTGGAGCAGGTAGGCGGACACGCCCGCGAACAGGAACCACCAGATGACCGTGATCGAGAGCGTGACCGAGCCGATCTGCCACTCGTGGGCGAAGACCCAGCTGAGGGAGCCGTAGCCGGCCATCTGGTTGATGTTGGGGCTGGACACCGAGCCGGTGACGAGCTTGGTGACGCCGAGGTTCGCGCCCTGGAGCACGAAGAAGGTGCCGAGGGTGATGAGGAAGCTCGGTATGCCGGTCCGCATCACCAGGTAGCCGTTGAGGAACCCGATGGCGAGGCACAGCACGAGCGACAGGATCGCGCCGACCCAGAGGTTGATCCCGAGCTGGTAGCAGAACATCGCGTTGAAGAGCCCCGCGGTGGTCACCACGACACCGGCCGAGAGGTCGAACTCGCCGCCGATCATCAGCATGCCAACCGCGACGGCGACGATGCCGATCGTCGAGGACTGGTAGAGCACGGTGAAGAAGGACGCCGGGGTGCGGAAGGCCGGCGCGGCGACGAGGAAGAAGATGAAGATGACGATCGCCGCGACGAGGGCGCCGATCTCGGGTCGTGCGAGCAGGCGGTTGGACCAGCCGAGCGTGACCCGGTTGGAGGTCTCGACCGGGGCCGAGGGTGTCGGGTCCGTCTTGACGGGAATGGTGCTCATGACAGCTCCAGTGCTGTTCGGCGGGGGCCGGGCCGCACCCGGGCGAGCCCGGGCGGCCCGGCCCCCTGGAGGCGGTTAGCGAGTGTTCTGCTTGATGAACGGGAGGACCTGCGCGATGTTCGTCTTGTCGACGAAGGAGGGGCCGGTCAGCACGGGCTGGCCGCCACCGAGGACGTTGCCGTTCTTCTTGAAGAGGTAGAGCTGCGTGACTGCCATGTAGCCCTGGAGGTACGGCTGCTGGTCGATGAACCACTCGATCTTGCCGTCGCTGACCGCCTGTGCTGCATCAGGGTTGGTGTCGAAGGTCCCGACCTTGACGGTGGCACCGGCGGTCTGTGCCGCCTTGACCGTGTCGAGGGCCTGCGGTGCGCCGAGGGTGATGACCCAGTTGATCGACTTGTCCTGGGTCAGCTTCGCCTGGATCGCGCTGGTGACCGCCGCGTCGTCGGCGCCGTTGACCTGCAGGTTCTCGGTGTTCGGGAAGGAGTCCTTGACGCCCGCACAGCGGTCCTCGAGGGCCACGGATCCGGTCTGCTGAATGGTGCAGAGGATCTTCGTGGCGCCCGCGGCTGCGGCCCGCTTGCCCGCCTGCTGGCCGGCCAGCTTCTCGTTGGACGCGAAGTGCGTCAGGGCGCCCGCCTTCTGGAAGAAGTCGATGCCCGAGTTGAACGTGTCCACGGGGATGCCGGCGTCGACGGCCTTCTTGATGGTCGGGATGAGCGCGTCGGGCGTGACCAGCGTGGTCGCGATGCCGTCGACCTTGGAGTCGATCGCGTTCTGGATGAGGACCGCCTGCTTGCTGGCCTCCGGGTCCGACGAGTACTTGAGCGTGGCGCCGGTGTCCTTGGCGGCCTGCTGCGCGCCGGCCTTGATGCGGTCCCAGAAGGTGTCGCCAGGGGTCTCGTGCGTGATCATCGCGAAGGTGTAGCCGCTGTTGCCGCCACCACCGCCGCCGCCTCCAGTGGACGTGGTGGCGGGAGCGCCGCCGCCACTGCAGGCGGCGAGGACGAAGGCGGCGGCCGTGACCGTGCCGGTGGCGGCGATCAGTCTCTTCCGAGTCCGAGTCGGAGTCATCGTTGATTCCTTTCGTTGCGTCGCGTGGCCCGGTCGCCGGAGTGACGCGACGATCTGTGACGGGGGCTCCCGTCGATCAGAGCTCTGTTGTCCCGCCGGCGGTGCGGCGGGCTCTCGGGGGCGAGATGTCGCCCAGCGATTGGAGGATGCCCCCGCCAGCAGCGTCATGTCAAGAGATTGATCAAACATCAGAATGTCCTAACATTTGCTTGACATGACGACGGTCGGCGCTGGACGATCGGTGTCACCAAGCCGAGACACCCAAGGGAGTGTGCACATGCGCATCGGACTGGCCGGAGTCGGCCGCATCGGGGCGTTCCACGCCGAGACCCTCCGCGACCTCCCCGAGGTCGACGAGGTCGTCGTCGCAGACCTGGACGCCGACGCAGCCCGGGCGGTCGCCGAACGGCTGGGCATCGCGTATGCCGCCTCGCCGGCCGAGCTGCTCGCCCAGGGTGTCGACGGCTTTGCCATCGCCACCGCGACTCCTGGCCACGCGCCACTCCTGCGCCTCGGCCTCGAGGCAGGTGTGCCGACCTTCTGCGAGAAGCCCGTCGCCGCCACGCTCGACGAGACGATGGACCTCGCCAAGCTCGTCTCGCAGTCGAGGACGCCCGTGCACGTCGGCTTCCAGCGCCGCTTCGACCGCGGCTACCAGCGGGTCCAGCAGGCTGTGGCCGCCGGCGAGCTCGGCTTCCTGCACAGCATCCGCGCGCAGACGCACGACCAGGCGCCGCCGCACGCGGCCTACATCCCGACGAGCGGCGGACTGTTCCGCGACTGCTCGATCCACGACTTCGACATCATCCGGTTCGTCACCGGCCGCGAGGTCGCCTCGGTCTACGCCACCGGCGCCAACAAGGGTGCGCAGTTCTTCACCGAGGCCGGCGACGTCGACACCGCCGCCGCGGTGCTGACGCTCGACGACGGCACGCTCGTGTCCCTCTCGGCGACGCGCTACAACGGCGCCGGCCACGACGTACGCATGGAGGTCCTCGGCAGCGAGGGCACCCTCGGCGTCGGCTACGACGACTCCCTGGCCGTCACCTCCGCAGAGCCCGGCGCCACCTACCCGTCGGGCCCGCGCCACTGGTCGTTCATGGAGCGCTTCCTGCCCGCCTACCGCGCCGAGCTGACCGCCTTCGCGGCCGTCGCCCGCGGCGCCCTGGCCTCGCCCTGCACCGTGGGCGACGCGCTCCAGGCGTTCCGGGTCGCGGAGGCGTGCGAGCTGTCGCGCCACGAGGGCCGGCCCGTGTCCCTCGACGAGATCCCGAACCTGTGAGGACGTCGCACCGATGAGCACCCAGCCCCCCACCTCGACGGGCGCGGCAGCCTCGACCGGCGACGCGGCATACGACGTCGTCGCCATCGGTCGCACAGGCGTCGACATCTACCCGCTCCAGCACGGCGTCGGCCTCGAGAAGGTGCGCACCTTCGAGAAGTTCCTCGGCGGCAGCGCCACCAACGTGACCGTCGCCGCCGCGCGCCACGGCCACCGCGTCGCCCTCATCACGCGCACCGGCAAGGACGCGTTCGGCCGCTACATCCACGAGGCGCTGCAGGACTTCGGCGTCGACGACCGCTTCGTCAGCGCCGTCGACGGGCCGCCGACGCCCGTCACCTTCTGCGAGGTCTTCCCGCCCGACGACTTCCCGCTCTACTTCTACCGCTACCCGACCGCCCCCGACCTGCTCGTCGAGGCCGACGAGATGCCGCTCGAGGCGATCCGCAGCGCCGGCGTCTACTGGTCGACGGTCACCGGTCTGTCGCAGGAGCCGAGCCGCGCCGCCCACTTCCGCGGCTGGGAGGTGCGGGCACGCCGCACCCACACGGTGCTCGACCTCGACTACCGCCCGATGTTCTGGAACGACCCCGCCGAGGCGAGCGAGCAGGTCGGCCGCGCCCTCGAGCACGTCACGGTCGCCGTCGGCAACCGCGAGGAGTGCGAGGTCGCCGTCGGCGAGACCGACCCGCAGCGGGCCGCCGACGCGCTGCTGGAGCGCGGCGTCGAGCTCGCCGTGGTGAAGCAGGGCCCCAAGGGTGTCCTGGCCGCGACCCGCGACGAGCGTGTCGAGGTCCCTCCGTTCCCCGTCGAGGTCGTCAACGGTCTCGGGGCCGGGGACGCCTTCGGCGGTGCCCTCTGCCACGGCCTCCTCGAGGGCTGGGACCTGCGCCGGGTCCTCGAGTTCGCCAACGTGGCCGGCGCGATCGTCGCCGGCAAGCTCGAGTGCTCGACCGCCATGCCGACCTCGGGCGAGGTCGAGGAGCGCCTCGCCGGCGCCCACTCGCACGCCAACCCGTTCGCCGCCGTCGCCGAGGAGGCACGATGACCACCACGCACCCGCCCACGAGTCCCGGCCTCGGTGCGGGAGTCGCGGTCGCCGACCTCACCGAGATCCGGGTGCGCGAGCCCGGCCGCATCGCCGCGGCGTGGGCCGCCCGCGAGCACCGCCCGCTCGTGCGCGAGGACGGTCGCATGCTGCTCGTCGCCGCCGACCATCCCGCTCGAGGGGCTCTCGGTGTGCGCGGCGCCGGTGCCGCGATGGCCAGCCGTAGCGACCTGCTCGAGCGCCTCGTGACCGCGCTCGGCCGTCCGGGCGTCGACGGCGTGCTCGGCACCCCGGACGTGCTGGACGACCTGCTGCTCCTCGGCGCGCTCGAGGGCAAGGTCGCGATCGGCTCGATGAACCGCGGCGGCCTCCAGGGCGCCAGCTTCGAGCTCGACGACCGCTTCACCGCCTACACCGCCGCCGAGATCGCGCGGCGTGGGCTCGACGGCGGCAAGATGCTGACGCGCATCTGCCTCGACGACCCGGGCACCGTCGCGACGCTCGAGGCGAGCGCCCGCGCCGTCACCGAGCTCGCCGAGAGGGAGCTCATGGCGATGGTTGAGCCCTTCCTCTCGACGCGCGAGGGTGGGCGGGTGGTCAACCAGCTCGACCCCGACTCGACGATCAAGTCCGTCCACATCGCCGCAGGACTCGGCGCCTCGAGCGCGCACACGTGGCTCAAGCTGCCCGTGGTCGACGAGCTCGACCGGGTCATGGACGCCACGACCCTGCCGACCCTGCTGCTCGGCGGCGACCCGCAGGGCGATCCCCAGGACACGTACGCGTCGTGGGGCCGCGCGCTCGACCTGCCCGCCGTGCGCGGCCTGGTCGTGGGCCGTGCCTTGCTCTTCCCGCCCGGCGGCGACGTCGCCGCGGCGGTCGACATCGCAGCCGGCCTCGTCCACGACAGGGGGGCGGCATGAGCTGGCACCACCCCTTCGGAAGCACGTCGCGCGACGGCTGGGACGTCGTCGTCGAGCCGGACTCGTCCGGCTGGGAGCACACGGGGATGTATGCCGGCCGCCTGGCCGACGGCGACACCCGCACTCTCGAGGCCGGGCACCGCGAGCACGTCGTCGTTCCCCTCGCCGGCTCGGTGCACGTCGCCGTCGCGGGCGCGTCGGGTGAGCACGAGGCGAAGCTCGCCGGCCGCCCGTCGGTCTTCGCCGGAGCCTCCGACGTCGCCTACGTCCCGGCCGGTTCGTCGCTCACGGTGACGGCGGCGGGCGATGCGCGGGTCGCGGTGGTCTTCGCGGTCACCGAGACCGCTGAGGCGCGTTTCCCCTTCCGCCACGTCGCCGCCGACGAGGTGCCCGTCGAGCTGCGGGGCGCGGGCATCGCATCTCGCGAGGTGCGCAACTTCGGCATCCCGGGGGTGCTCGAGGCCGACTCGATCATCGCGTGCGAGGTCATCACGCCGGGTGGCAACTGGAGCTCGTGGCCACCGCACAAGCACGACGAGGAGCGGGCCGGCGAGGAGACCGCACTCGAGGAGATCTACTACTTCGAGGTCGCCCCCTCGGCCGGTTCGCCGGCCGCCGCCGGCACCGACCCCATCGGCTACCAGCGGGTCTACGGCACGGAGCACCGCCCCATCGACGTGCTCGCCGAGGTGCGTGACGGCGACGTCGTGCTCGTGCCGCACGGCTGGCACGGCCCGGCCATCGCCGCCCCGGGCTACGACATGTACTACCTCAACGTCATGGCCGGTCCCGGCGAGGAGCGGGCCTGGCTCATCTGCGACGACCCGGCCCACGGCTGGGTGCGTGAGACCTGGGCGGACCAGCCCGTCGACCCCCGACTTCCCCTTGGAGGCACCCGATGACGCGCGCGCAGACCGACACGACGGCGAACGGAGAGACGGTGCGGCTCACCGTGGCGCAGGCCGTCGTGCGCTTCCTCGCCAACCAGTGGAGCGAGCGTGACGGTGAGCGGCAGAAGCTCTTCGCCGGATGCTTCGGCATCTTCGGTCACGGCAACGTCGCCGGACTCGGTCAGGCGCTGCTGCAGAACGAGCTTGCCGATGGGGAGGAACATCTTCCGTACGTCCTCGCCCGCAATGAGCAGGCGATGGTGCACACGTCGGTGGCGTACGCGCGCCAGAAGGACCGCCTCCAGACGTGGGCCTGCACGGCCTCCGTCGGCCCCGGCTCGACGAACATGCTCACCGGCGCCGCGCTCGCGACGATCAACCGACTGCCCGTGCTGCTGCTGCCCTCCGGCACCTTCGCGACGCGCGTCAGCGCACCAGTGCTCCAGGAGCTCGAGCTGCCGTATGCCGCCGACGTGACGGTCAACGACGCCTTCCGCCCGCTGTCGAAGTTCTTCGACCGCGTCAGCCGGCCCGAGCAGCTGCCCTCGGCGCTGCTCGGTGCGATGCGCGTGCTCACCGACCCGGTCGAGACGGGTGCGGTGACGATCTCACTGCCGCAGGACGTGCAGGCCGAGGCCCACGACTGGCCGGTCGAGCTCTTCGCACCGCGGACGTGGCGAGTCGCGCGTCCGCTGCCCGAGGCCGTCGACGTCGCCGACGCCGCAGCCGTCATCCGCTCGGCGAAGCGGCCGCTCGTGGTCGCCGGCGGCGGCCTGCACTACTCCGGTGCCGAGGAGGCCCTGCTGGCCTTCTGCGAGGCCACCGGCATACCGGTGGGGGAGTCGCAGGCCGGCAAGGGCTCCCTGCCGCACGGCCACCCGCAGGAGATGGGGGCCATCGGCTCGACCGGCACGAACGCCGCCAATGCCCTCGCAGCCGAGGCCGACGTCGTCATCGGCATCGGCACCCGCTGGAGCGACTTCACGACCGCATCGCGAACGGCCTTCCAGGACGGCGGTGTCCGCTTCGTCAACATCAACGTCGCCCGCTTCGACGCGGGCAAGCACTCAGGGCTCTCGGTCGTCGCGGACGCCCGTGAGGCACTCGTCGCGCTGACCGCGGCGCTCGACGGGTTTGCCGTCGACGACGCCTACCGGTCCCGCCAGGCCTCGCTGTGGTCCGACTGGGACGCCTCGGTCGAGGCGGCCTTCCACCCGGCGCCCGAGGTGACCGACCGGCTGGCGGACGGACTGCTCACCCAGGGGCAGGTGCTCGGCGCGGTCAACGAGCTGACCGACCCCCGCGACGTCGTGCTGTGCGCGGCCGGCTCGATGCCCGGCGACATTCACAAGCTGTGGCGGGTGCGGGACCGCAAGGCGTACCACGTCGAGTACGGCTACTCCTGCATGGGCTACGAGGTGCCGGCGTCCATCGGCATCCGGCTCGCCGACGAGACGCGCGACGTCTTCGCGATGGTCGGCGACGGTGGCTACCTCATGATGCCGACCGAGCTCGTCACCGCCGTGCAGGAGCGCGTCAAGGTCGTCGTCGTGCTCGTGCAGAACCACGGCTTCCACTCGATCGGCTCGCTGTCGGAGTCCTTGGGATCGCAGCGATTCGGCACGTCCTACCGGTTCCGTGGCGAGCAGTCCGGTCGCCTCGACGGCGACGTGCTGCCCGTCGACCTCGCCGCCAACGCCCGCAGCCTCGGGGCCCACGTCATCGAGGTGCACTCGCTCGACGAGCTGCACCAGGCGATCAAGGAGGCCAAGGCGTGGCCGTCCGACGGCGGTCCCGTCGTCATCCACGTCGAGACCGACCCGCTGGTGCACGCACCCGACAGTGCGTCGTGGTGGGACGTCCCGGTCTCGGCGGTCAGCGACCTCGAGTCGACGCAGACGGCATACGGCGAGTACCTCGACCACAAGGCCACCCAGCGCCACCTGCTCTCTCCGCCCCGCGCGGACTGAAACCCCTGGCCGACAAAGGAGTTCGCCCCTCATGAAGCTCGCCATCGACCCCTACATGTTCCGCGAGGCTCCCCTGCTCGAGCTGCCCGGCCTCGTCGCCGACCTCGGCTACGAGTGGATCGAGCTGTCGCCGCGCGACGACTTCATCCCGTTCTTCAACCACCCCCGTGTGGACGACGCCGGCGTGGCCGCGTTCCGCAGGGAGCTGACGGCTGCCGGCGTCGGTGTCTCGTCGGTGCTGCCGCTCTTCAGGTGGAGCGGCCCCGACGAGGAGGACCGGCAGGCAGCCGTGCGCTACTGGAAGCGCGCCATCCAGATCGCGTCCGACCTCGGCGTCGACACGATGAACTCCGAGTTCAACGGCAACCCGCGTGAGGCGGCGGCCTGCGAGCGGCAGTTCTGGAAGTCGATGGACGAGCTGCTGCCGGTCTTCGAGAAGGAGGGCATCCGCCTCGTCCTCGAGCCGCACCCGGACGACTGGGAGGAGGACGGCAAGCGCGCCGTCGACCTCATCAAGGGGATCAACAGCCCGAACGTCAGCTTCCTCTACTGCGCGCCCCACACGTTCCACCAGGGCAACGACTGCGACGGGATCATGGACAAGGCCGGCGACCTGCTGACGATGGTCCACGTCGCCGACGCCTACGACCACACGGCGTCGTCAGGGCTGCGCTACATCGTCAACCCGCCCGGCTCGCAGGTCACGGTGCACCAGCACCTCGACATCGGACAGGGCGAGGTCGACTTCGAGCAGTTCTTCCGCGGGCTCGAGCGCATCGGTTTCGACGGCATCGTCACCTCGTGCGTCTTCGCCTGGGAGGACCGCGCCCGCGAGTCGAGCGAGTACATGCGCGACACCATCCGCTCCTACCTCGACAAGTGGTCGACGCCGCCCACCTTCGTCTCCCCCTGACCGCACACCCTGTCTCACCCGAAGGACCCACCATGAGCACGACCACCCGTATCACCCACCTCATCGACGGCCAGTCGTGGACCGGCACCGCCGAGCGCACGTCGCCCGTCTTCAACCCCGCGACCGGTGAGCAGACCGGCGTGCTCGACCTCGCCTCCGCGGCCCTCGTCGACGAGGTCGTGAAGTCGGCCGCCTCGGCCTGGGAGTCGTGGGCCGACGCCTCGCTCGCCAAGCGCGCCCAGGTGCTCTTCGCGTTCCGTGAGCTGCTCAACTCCCGCAAGGACGAGATCGGCGCGCTCATCACCGCCGAGCACGGCAAGGTGCTGAGCGACGCCGTCGGCGAGGTGACGCGCGGCCTCGAGGTCGCCGAGTTCGCCTGCGGCATCCCGCACCTGCTCAAGGGTGGCTTCAGCGAGAACGCCTCGACGAACGTCGACGTCTACTCGATCCGCCAGGCCGTCGGTGTCGTCGCCGTCATCTCGCCGTTCAACTTCCCGGCCATGGTGCCGCTGTGGTTCATCCCGATCGCCATCGCCTGCGGCAACTCCGTCGTGCTCAAGCCGTCCGAGAAGGACCCGTCGGCGGCGCTCGCCATCGCCGCCCTCTGGAAGGAGGCCGGCCTGCCCGACGGCGTCATGCAGGTCGTGCACGGCGACAAGGAGGCCGTCGACGCGTTGCTGACGCACCCGGACGTCAAGTCGGTGTCGTTCGTCGGCTCGACGCCGATCGCGAAGTACGTCTACGAGACGGGCACCGCGCACGGCAAGCGGGTGCAGGCCCTCGGCGGCGCGAAGAACCACATGCTCGTGCTGCCCGACGCCGACCTCGACCTCGCCGCCGACGCCGCCGTCAACGCCGGCTTCGGCTCGGCGGGCGAGCGGTGCATGGCCATCTCGGCTCTCGTCGCCGTCGAGCCGATCGCCGACGAGCTCGTCTCGAAGATCCGCGACCGCATGGGCAAGCTCGTCACCGGCGACGGCACGCGTGGCGCCGACATGGGCCCGCTCGTGACCAAGCAGCACCGCGACAAGGTCGCCGGCTACCTCGACTCCGGGGTGGCGGACGGTGCGACGCTCGTCGTCGACGGCCGTGAGAGCGACTTCGACGCCGACGGTGACGGCTACTTCCTCGCCCCGACACTCTTCGACAACGTCAAGCCCGGCATGTCGGTCTACGACGACGAGATCTTCGGTCCGGTGCTGTCGGTCGTTCGTGTCCACTCCTACGACGACGGTTTGAAGCTCATCAACTCCAACCCGTACGGCAACGGCACCGCGATCTTCACCAACGACGGCGGCGCGGCCCGCAAGTTCCAGCGCCAGGTCGAGGTCGGCATGGTCGGCGTCAACGTGCCGATCCCCGTGCCTGTCTCCTACTACTCCTTCGGCGGCTGGAAGAACTCCCTCTTCGGCGACACCCACGCCCACGGCATGGAGGGCGTGCACTTCTTCACCCGCGGCAAGGTCGTCACCTCGCGCTGGCTCGACCCGAGCCACGGCGGTCTCAACCTCGGCTTCCCCCAGAACGACTGACCCCCAGCCGAGCCTCACGCGTACGTACGCGTTCACCGCACTTCCCCTCGAAAGGACCCCGAACGATGGCCGAGTCCAAGGCCCGCAACACCGACGAGCGTTACAGCAAGCTGACGATCGGCGTGTGTCCCGACCAGTGGGGCGTGTGGTTCCCCAATGATGACAAGCAGATCCACTGGGAGACCGCGCTCGACGAGATGGCCGAGGCCGGCTTCTCGGTCATGGAGACGGGCCCCTTCGGCTACTTCCCGAAGGACGCCGCGCGCCTCAAGGAGGAGATGGACAAGCGCGGCTTCCGTGTGGTCGCCGGCACAGGCTGGGGCATCCTGCACAAGCCGGAGGCGTGGGCCGACACCGAGAAGACGTTCCGCGAGATCGCCGAGACGCACGCAGCGGTCGGCGCGGAGTACATCGTGCACCTGCCACCCCTCTTCCGTGACGACAAGACGTGGGAGTTCACCGACGACCGCACGCTGTCGACCGAGGCGTGGAATGCGTACATCGCCAACGCCGACAGGCTCGGTCGCATCATGAAGGAGGACTACGGCCTCAAGATGGTGCTGCACCCGCACGGTGACAGCCACATCGAGACCCCCGAGGACATCGACCGCATCTTCCAGGCGACCGACCCGGAGTACGTGGGCTTCTGCCTCGACACCGGCCACGTCGTCTACGGCGGGGGCGACCCGGTCGAGCTGTGCCGCAAGTACCCCGAGCGCATCTCCTACGTCCACATCAAGGCGATGGACGAGGGGCTCGTGAAGCAGGCCCACGACGAGGACTGGCCGTTCGGCCTCGCTGTCGCCAAGGGCTGCTCGGTGCGCCCGCCGGCCGGTGCGCCCGAGATGCCGCCGCTCATCGAGGCCCTCGCCGACCTCGGCAAGGAGCTCTACGTCGTGTGCGAGCAGGACATGTACCCGTGCGACCCGTCCTACCCCCTGCCCAACGCGATCCAGACCCGCGAGTACCTCGCCTCCATCGGCCTCGGCCAGCTCTGAGCCTCGCGGCTCGGGCCTCACTGACGAAGGAGTCAGACGAATGACTGTACGTATCGGGATGATCGGCCCCGGTGGCATGGGCCAGGCCCACATCGACCGCATCCACACCGTCATCGCCGGCGGTCGTGTCGTCGCCGTGGCCGACGTCGACGAGGTGCGCGCGAAGGAGGTGGCCGCGCGGATCGACGGGACGGCATACGCGACCTCCGCAGAGCTCATCGCGTCTGACGAGGTCGACGCCGTCATGATCTGCAGCTACGGGCCGGCGCACGAGGTCGACGTCCTCGCGGCGATCGCCGCGGGCAAGCCGGTCTTCTGCGAGAAGCCGCTGACGCCGACCGCCGAGGCCGCGCTGCGGATCATGGAGGCCGAGCAGGCAGCCGGGCGCCGTTTGGTGACAGTCGGTTTCATGCGTCGCTTCGACCGCAGCTACCGCCAGATGAAGGCGCTGCTCGACTCGGGCGAGCTCGGTGAGACGCTCATGGTGCACTGCGCGCACCGCAACCCGACCGTGCCCGAGCACTACACGTGGGACATGGCGATCAACGACACCGCCATCCACGAGGTCGACACGATGCGCTGGCTCCTCGGCGAGGAGTTCGTGTCGGCGCGTGTCGACAAGCCGAAGAAGACGTCGCTGCGCTTCGAGCACCTGCAGGACCCGTTGGTCCTCATCCTCGAGACGGAGTCGGGGGTGCGCGTCGACGACGAGATCTTCGTCAACTGCCAGTTCGGCTACGACATCCGCTGTGAGGCCGTCGCCGAGAAGGGCACGGTGTCGCTGGCCGACCAGAACGCCGTAGAGGTGCGCGACGGCTCCGGCCACCGCAACTCGATCGCGCGCGACCACAACGACCGCTTCTGGGGAGCGTTCGTCACCGAGGTCCAGGAGTGGATCTCCGCCGTGGCTCGCGGCGAGCACACCGGGTCGACGTCGTGGGACGGGTATGCCGCCGCCTGCGTCTGCGACGCCGGCGTCCGCGCGCTCACGGACGACGGGGTCGTCAAGGTCGAGATGATCGCGAAGCCCGACTTCTACTCCTGACGAGGTGCCCCCGCGGCCGTCCCCCAACGTTCGACTCGCGTGGACAGATGGTCCGGGCGTGGATACTTTGGGCAGATCGTCGCGGGGGCGGTCAGCCTCCGCGGTCCGATCGAGAGGGCCGTCCCATGTCTCGTCACGTGAACCCTTGTCCCTCAGTCCCGTCGGACCGGTCGGCCTGACGTGGCCGGTGCGGGCCCGGAGCTGAAGCGGGCGCTCAACCAGCGGCAGCTGACGATGATCGCCATGGGCGGCGTCATCGGCGCGGGCCTGTTCGTCGGGTCCGGGACCGTCATCCACGACACCGGTCCGGGCGCGTTCATCACCTACGCCCTCTGCGGAGTCCTCATCATCATGGTGATGCGGATGCTCGCGGAGATGGCGGTGGCCAACCCCTCGACCGGATCGTTCGCCGACTACTCCCGCAAGGCCCTCGGCGACTGGGCCGGCTTCTCCGTCGGGTGGCTCTACTGGTACTTCTGGGTCATCGTCGTGGGCTTCGAGGCGGTGGCGGGAGCCAAGGTCATCAACTTCTGGCTCCCGGGCGTGCCGACGTGGGTGCTCAGCCTCGTGCTCATGCTCCTCATGACGGGCACCAACCTCATCTCGGTCTCGTCCTTCGGGGAGTTCGAGTTCTGGTTCGCCGGGATCAAGGTCGCGGCCATCATCGTCTTCCTCTTCTGCGGCGCACTGTTCGTCCTCGGGATCTGGCCCGACGCCGACCTCGACTTCGGCAACCTCACCGCGCACGGCGGCTTCTTCCCCAACGGTGGACTGGCGGTCACGGCGGGCGTCGTGACGGTGATCTTCTCGATGGTGGGGGCCGAGATCGCGACCATCGCCGCCGCAGAGTCGGACAACCCGGAGCGGGCGGTCTCCAAGGCCGCGAACTCGGTCATCACCCGCATCGCCATCTTCTTCGTCGGCTCGATCTTCCTGCTCGCGGTGATCCTGCCGTGGAACTCGGCCACCCTCGAGGCGTCGCCCTACGTCGCGGCCTTCCAGCAGATGGGCATCCCGTACGCCGACCACGTGATGAACGCGGTCGTGCTGACCGCCGTGCTCTCGTGCCTCAACTCGGGCCTCTACACCGCCTCCCGGATGCTCTTCGTCCTCGCGGCCCGCAGGGAGGCGCCGGCGTCGATGGTGTCGGTGAACTCCCGGGGCGTGCCGACGGTCGCGATCCTGGCGTCGTCGGTCGTCGGGTTCCTTGCCGTCATCATGGCCGCGGTCTCGCCCGACACCGTCTTCTCGTTCCTGCTCAACTCGTCCGGCGCCGTCATCCTCTTCGTCTACCTGCTCATCGCCGTCTCGCAGATCATCCTGCGCTACCGGGCCGACGCTTCGACGCTCAAGGTGAAGATGTGGCTCTTCCCCGTGCTCTCGGTCATCACGGCACTCGCCATCGTCCTCGTCCTCGTGCAGATGGGGCTGACGGCGGACGTGCGCATCCAGCTCGTGCTGAGCCTCGTGTCGTTCGGCGTCGTCCTCGTCCTCTTCTTCATCAACCGCGCCCGCATCGCGCGCCTGCCCGAGCGGGTCGCGCCCGAGCACACCGGTGAGGCCCGGCGCGTTCTGGTCCTCGCCAACCAGACGCTCGAGTCCGACGAGCTCGTGTCGGAGCTGCAGCGCATCGACGCGCAGGGTGGCGCCACCTACTACGTGTGCGTCCCCGCCAGTCCCGTCGAGACCGGCACGGCCGCGACCCACGGGGCCGTCTCCGTCAAGGATGCGACGACCGAAGCCGCGCAGCGACGGCTCGAGCGCACGCTCCAGACCCTGACGGCCCACCGGCTCGACGCGACCGGCGCCGTCGGTGACCATCGGCCGCTCCGTGCCCTGCGCGCCGCCATCAAGGAGTTCGACCCCGACCAGATCGTCATCGTGACCCTGCCTGCGGCTGAGTCGATCTGGCAGCGGTTCGAGGTGGTCGACCGGGCGTCCGAGCTCGGCCTACCAGTGACCCACGTCGAGGCGGCCTCGCTCGTCGGCGCGGTCTGAGCCATGGCGATCGTCGTCGCCTACACCGCACAGGACAGCGGCGCGTCGGCTCTCGAGCTGGCCGCCGTGTTGTCGCGCTCCACGGGCGAGCCCCTCACGGTGGCTGTCGTCGTGACGACCCCGCAGGCGGCGGGGGCGGTGGAGTTCGTCGACGGCAACTACCTCGGCCCGCTCCGCGACTGGGGCGAGTCCGTGCTCGAGCAGGCGCGGGAGTCGCTGGCTCCTGACGTCCGGGCGACCTTCGTCGTGCGTGCGGCCTCGTCCATCCCTGCCGGGCTGCTCGACCTGGCAGCCGAGGTGAAGGCCTCCGCGCTCGTGCTCGGCTCGTCGAGCAAGGGAGCGCTGGGTCGCATCTCCTTCGGAAGCGTGACGGATCGACTCGCCCACTCCGCGCCCCTTCCGGTGCTTCTCGCTCCACGCGGCTTTCGGCCCGCGCCCGGGTCCCGCATCCGCCGGGTCACCATCGGGTTCGGCGGGTCGTCGGGTGCAGCGCACGTGGCGTCCGCGGGGGCTGGGCTCGCTGCGTCGGTCGGTGCGAGCCTTCGGGCGGTGTCGTTCGCCGTCAGGCCGCCGAAGAGGATCTACGGCAGCGTCGAGGAGTCGGCGGACGACCTCGTCGTCGAACGGTGGCTGGCCCGTACGAGGAGCGCTCTCCGGGCTGAGGTGGGGGCTGTGGACGCTGCCCTGGCCGAGCGTCTCGCGCGGTCGCTCGTGGTCGGTGAAGGCGTCTCCTGGAGCGCGGCGATCTGGGGCGTCGAATGGAACGACGGTGACCTGCTCGTCGTCGGGCCGAGCTCCGCGGCGCCGGCAGCCAGGCTCTTCCTGGGCTCGCGCGCGTCGAAGATCGTGCGTTCGGCACCGGTGCCGGTCTACCTCGTTCCGGCCCCGCGGGGCGGCTGAAGGGACCCAGGACGCTCTTGCGGGTAGGTCACACGTGCCGTTGACCGAGTGAGGGGACCACCACCATGACCGACGACAGCACCAGGCTTGCCGTGCTGATCGATGCCGACAACACCTCTCCGAGGCTTGTCAAGGAGATGTTCGACGAGCTCGCCAGCTACGGGACCATCACGGTGAAGCGCGCCTACGGCGACTGGACCAACCCGCACCTCAGCGGTTGGCGAGAGGTGCTGCTCGGCAACGCGATCTCGCCGCAGCAGCAGTTCGCCTACACCGTCGGCAAGAACGCGACGGACTCGGCCCTCATCATCGACGCCATGGACCTGCTCTACTCCGGCAACGTCGACGGGTTCGCCATCGTGTCCAGCGACAGCGACTTCACACCTCTGGCCACGCGCCTGCGCGAGTCCGGCAAGCGTGTCATCGGCGTCGGGCAGCGCAAGACTCCCAAGGCGTTCGTCGAGGCGTGCGAGCGGTTCCTGTTCCTCGAAGTGCTGGCCAACGGCGGCGCCGCGGACGAGGACGACGCCGACCTCGTCAAGATCGAGCCGACGCGTCCCATCGAGAGCGTGCTGACCCGCGCCCTCCAGAAGGTGGACACGGACGACGACGACTGGGCGCCGCTCAGCGCGCTGGGCAACCACCTGCGCCGCACCGACCCGTCGTTCGACTCACGCAACTACGGGTTCGGCAAGCTCAGCGAGCTCGTCCGGGCCCAGGGCTACGTCGAGACGAAGACGGTGAGCGGCGCCAGCGGGAACGGCCAGCTGTGGGTGCGAGCTCACCGCCGCGCCTCGCACCCTGGGGGAGTCCTGAGCGGTCCCCCGGACGCGGGATCTCGGCCGAAGAGATCGGATCTTGCTCCGCCCAGCGGAGCAAGATCCGATCGCCCGGGTCTCGACGGGCCGACGAGTCGTGAGCGACTTTCGTCGCTGGACTCGTGGGTCAGTCTGCGACCTGGAGGGCCTTCACCTCGTCGCGAGCAGCGACCACTGCCGCGTGCTGGCGGGTCACGACCTCGCGGAAGCCGGCGCTGAGGTCCTGCTCCAGCGCCTTCTCGTACTCCCTGACGGCATGGTCCTCACCCGTGACGGCGGCACCGAGGACGCTGCCCGCGTCGTCACCGGTCAGCGCGTCCTTGAGCGCGATCCACCCGCGGTGCAGGGCCGCCGTGGCGGTCCCGCTGTTGTCGACGTCGTCGCCGTACTCGTGGCCCATCGCGACGATCTCGCGGTGGAAGCCGGCGCGCTGCTCGGAAAAGCGCTGCAGCGTCGTTGCCCACTCGGGTCGATCGTCGTTACGCAGCTTCTCAGCGGCGGAGGCGAACCCACGCTCGCCGTCCTTCAGCGTCTCCACGAGCTCCTTGGCAGCCTTGGCGTCGTCCGACATCTTCACTCCTTCGGTCGATGTGCTGGTCCTTCGGGTCCTACCCGAAGGCGCGACGGTGCAACCAGTGACCGGCGGCGACGCCACCCTGACAGCGAGCTCACCGCAGGTTGTAGAACTCGCGGTGCACGTTGGCCGCACGGACCCCAGCGCGGACGAGGTCCCGCTGCAGCGCGCTCACCATCAGCTCCGGGCCGCAGAGGAAGGCGGATAGACGGTTGGCCTCGACACCGACCGTCTCGAGGATCTGCGCGCTCGTGAGCCGCGGTTGCCTCTCGGTGTCCACGAGGTGCAGGAAGAGCTCCTCGTGGTGGCCCGCCAAGTGGGCGACCTCGGCGGCGAGCGGAGCCGGTCCGCGCGCCGAGAAGAAGAAGTCGACGCGGTGCGGCAACTCACCGGGGGCCGCCGATCGGAGCCAGCTGAGCATCGGCGCCACGCCGATACCTCCCGCGACCCACACCTGGTGCTCGGTGCCCCGCTTGTAGTCGAAATGGCCCTGGGGACTGCTGATCACCGCCGGCATGCCGGGGACGACGACGTCGCCGATGCTCGACGTGAAGTCACCCACGGCTCGCACGGTGACGCGCACCTCCTGCTCGCCGGGGCCGCTGGCGATGGTGAACGGATGACGGTGCCAGCCGTCGCGGGCCTCGAGATTGACGAGGGCGAACTGTCCTGGGCGGAAGGCGAACCGCTGCCCGAGCGGTCGCAGCCAGATCTCGTAGGCGGAGTCGTCGATGGGTGCCACCGACGACACCGCGTAGTCGTGGGTCCGGGCCACCCTGCGAGCGAGCAGCTCGCGGAACAGGTAGAAGCCCAGTCCGACGCCACCGACGACGACGTAGGACCACCGCAACAGCGACGAGCCGAACAGTGTGGTGTCCATGAGGCCGTGCACGAAGCCGAAGGCGAGGAAGACGCCGGTGAGGCGGTGGAAGCCGCGCCACAGGCCGTAGCTGCCCACCCACCGCCCGACGATGCGGACTGGCCCGGTCTGCATGAGGCGCTCGACGGGGCCGCGTAGCGGTCTCGGGGTGATGAAGCGCCAGCGCGGCGCGATGGCCCACACCGTGAGCGCCGCGAGGCCGCTGATGCCGATGGTCCCCAGCGTCGGGCCGAGCTGAGTCGCGTTCGGGTTGCCCGTCGTGGCGATGTGCACCCCGATGAGGGTCGTGCCGGCGAGGGCGACCCGGCGGTGCCAGACGGCGGCCTTGTCGACGCCGTCGAAGAACTGTTCCACCCACCTCAGCGTGCTGATGAGGACCAGTCCCACCGAGAGCAGCAGCACGCCCTCGGCCCCGATGAGCTGGCCGACGAACTGGCCGGGATCGCCGGCCGGCCGGACGAGCAGCCAGAACAGGGCGAACGCGGTGACCAAGGCCCCGATGGTGAGGGGACCGACAAGGCGGGTGATGAGATGCGACCCGCTGTAGGGGCGCCGGTGTCGCACGGGCGTGGTGATGGCCATGCTGGGTCTCTGCTTTCGGTCAGGGCGCACGGCGCTGCGCCACGGTGCCGGTCGTCGGCACCCACCCCGATCAGGTTCTGGGGGACACGTACCCAGCCGCTGCTGCCGATCGGCGCAGTGCAGGCGTTCGGCGCCCGCGCTGAGTCCGGCCGGGCTTGCCGTGCCGGGGCCGCGTGGCCGAAGGTGGACGCCATGGAGACGCGAAGGCTCGGTCGGCTGGGCCACCAGAGCTCGGTGCTCATCTACGGCGCTGCGGCGCTCGCCGACGTGACACAGGACGTGGCCGACGCCTCGATCCAGCAGGCTCTCGACGGCGGGATCAACCACTTCGACGTGGCCGCGAGCTACGGGGAGGCAGAGCTGCGACTCGGGCCGTGGGTGCCGCAGATCCGCGACCGCATCTTCCTCGCCACGAAGACGGGTCGTCGCGACCGCGAGTCGGCCTGGCGGGAGATCAACGCGTCGCTGGAGCGGCTCCAGACCGATCGGGTCGACCTGCTCCAGCTGCACGCGATCGGCGACCTCGACGAGCTGGACCGGGCCACGGGCGCAGGCGGCGCCCTCGAGGCAGCGCTGCGCGCGCAGGACGAGGGCCTGGTCGGCGCTGTCGGAGTGACCGGTCACGGCCAGGAGGCGGCACAGACGCACCTCGAGGCGCTGCGGCGCTACCCCTTCGCCACCGTGCTGACCCCGCTCAACCCGGTGCTGTGGCGCGACGACACGTACCGGACGGCATACCTCGCCCTGGTCGACGAGACCCGGCGTCAGGACGCGGGCCTGATGACGATCAAGACGGTGTCTCGCCGCAACTGGCAGGAGGGCGCCGACCAGACGCACACGACCTGGTACGAGCCTTTCCAGCGCCAGGAGTCGATCACGGCCGCGGTCTCGTGGGTGCTGGCGCACGACGAGGTCGCCGGCATCCCGACGGCGGGTGACGTGAGTCTGCTCGGGATGCTGCTCGAGGCGGAATGCCACCGGATCCCGCCGGACGACGCCGAACGGCACCTCTCGGTCGACGACGCGTACGCGTCGCCCTTCGTCGACATGCCGATCTGACCGCACGCCCGATGACGTACTTCTGGGCTGCTGTCGGCGTGCTGCTCGCCGTCGGGCTCGGCCTGATCATCTGGGGTTCCCTGACCGGGCCCGACCGGGAGGGCCGCGACGTGTCGAGGCAGCGCAACCGTGAGATGCAGGTCGGCGCGGTGCCGGTCGGCATCTCGCTGCTGGTCCTGGTGATCGCCTACCTCACGGCAGACTGGCCGTAGCGCTACGGCTTGAGCACCGGGTAGCGCAGGTGCGTCACACCGACGCCCTCGACGACGGTCGGGCTGCCCAGGGTCGCCGGCGTGCCGGTGAGCCGGTCGAAGAGCCGCACCCCGCCACCCAGCAGGATCGCGGCGACGTCGATCTGCAGGTGGTCGAGCAGGCCCGCGTTGAGGCACTGCTGGATCGTGTCGGCGCCGTGCACCGCGACGGACTTCCCACCGGCGGCCTCCTTGGCCTGCCGCACCGCGCTCTCGATGCCGTCCGTCACGAAGCTCACCGTGGAGCCGGGCCGCGGCCAGCCGGCGGGGATCTCGTGGGTGAGCACGAAGGCCGGTCCCCACGCGTGGTTGCCGCCCCAGCCCTGCGCGGCATCGAAGGTCCGACGTCCGGTGACGAGGGCGCCAAGACCGGACGTGAGGTCACGGAAGTGCTGGGCGCTCGGCTCGGACATGCGGAAGGCCATCGGGTCCGACCCGCCGCCGTCGACCTCGACGTCACCCGACCCGAAGTACCAGCCGAAGACGCCCGTGGGGTCGCCGTCGGGGTCGGCGACGTAGCCGTCGAGCGACATGGACATGATCGCGATGACGTCGGACATGGTGATGGTTCCTCTCCGTCGGTGGCGGCCCGGTGTTCCGTGCCCTCACCGTTGCGTCGAACGGACCGCCCCCGTCTCGACACGGGTGGCGGGACCGCTTTCAGCCGTCGTGGGTTCGCGTCCTCCGCGTCAGAGGGCCCGGCGGCTCGCAGCCGACGCGAAACCCAGCCAGGTGTGACGGTTGCCCGCCCAGCACCAGCCGACCTTCGGGGCGCCGCGCCGCTCGCGCCCGTCGCGGCCGGTGCCGTTGCTGATCCAGAGCGCGGGTGTGCGGGCGTCGAGCCGGCCGTCGGCCTTGCGCAGCCGTGACCCGATGGTCATGAAGCAGTGGTTGCGTTCGAGCACCTCCGGCACCTGGAGCGCCCAGTGGATTCCCTCGACAAGTGTCAGCGGAGTTCGCCCCGCACCGGTGATGTTCGGCAGGGCCTCGTCAGGGCTCCAGTTGGCCATCTCGTCGCCACGGTCGACGCCGCCGACGACGTATGCCGGGCCGCTGGGCAGGTCGACTGCCTCTACGGGGGCGAACGCGTCGACGTCCGTCATGTCCTCGACGACGAAGCCCTCGTGATCACCGAGGCGCAGCAGCGGCGCCAACGCCGACGTCGGGACGACGGTCTCGCTGAGGACGAGGAGATCGCTTGCAGTGGAGGGGGATTCGTCCGCGGCGTACGCCCTCAGCTCAGCGGCCGGCATACCTGCCAGGTCGTGGACGCCGAGCGCGACGAGACGGTCGGCCTGGCTGGTCAGCGGGGGGAGGGTCGGGGTCGCGAGAGTGGCTTCGGGCACGGGTCCTCCAACGCTGGGTGGTTCGGTCGGCCATCGTTCAACGCGCACGTATGCCGTGCCGTTCCCTACCACCTCGACGGAGCGTGCGTGGCGGGTTTAGGAGGGTCTAGTACCAATGTCCGATGGTCGGCCATCCGTGTTCGGGAGAAGGATCGGGCACGCACCGTGACACTCAACGCCGAGGAGCAGGTCATGACAGTGAAGAGACGAGTACTGGGGGTCGTGGGGGCGGTGGCGCTGGCAGCATCCGCGCTGGCCGTCACCACCGTGCCGGCACAGGCCGCGTCGTCCAAGGGTTGCGAGGGCGGTGGCTTCCGTCTCGTCAACCTGTCGACGGGGGTGACCGTCGCCGCAGCCGGGGCAGACCGCATCCGCACCACCATTGCTGCCAACCAGCTCGGAGGCACCTTCGGCGTGCGCGGCCGCTACGCCCAGTTCGACGTCCGCTCAGTGGATTTCGCCGTTCTGAACCAGGCCTTCACCGGCGCGCCGAACGAGCTCGACATGACGGGAGGCCGGTTCACGCCCGTCTTCGCGAGCAAGGTTCCCGACCACCGCGGGCTCGTGCTGAACAGCGGGGTCGCCGTGGAGCTCGACGGCGAGGGACTGTCGCTCCAGCGGACGGGGACGGGCCTGTCGATGACCCTCTCCGCCAAGGACTGTGCGCAGGGCGGCATCTTCCAGATGGAGCCGCAGCGAGGTGACGGCACGAGGACTCGTGTCACCCACACCCTCGCCACGTCGGGCACCGCCGGGCTGACGCCGTTCTACTTCGACAACCCGAACTTCCGGGCGCGTGTCGGCCAGTTCCTGGGCTCGGGCTGCACCAGCGTGCAGACGGGCCCGCCCGGCCAGTTCTGCGTGCAGGTGAGCACCCGCGTCAACATCGCCAACGACCTGTCCCCGCGCTTCGTCGCGCGTGACAGCGCCCAGGTGGCCGACCGCGTGCCGAACCCGGCGTGCAACACCGCCACGCCGGTGACGCCCAGCGTCCGACACTGTGGCGGCGTGTCGGTCTGGGACGTCGCGAGTGGCGGACGGATGGGCTTCGTCACCGGTGGCGACGCCACGGAGGTGGCCAACCCGCCGACCGACTGCGTCTCCAACTGCCAGGCCCAGAACCAGGTGCGCGGCCGGCTCGCGAACCTCGGGTTCCCCTTCCCGGTGCCCGGGGGAAGCCGTCTCGTGCCGAGGTCCGCTCCCTGACCGGGGAGGGGGACGGCGAACCCACTCCACCGCTGGGTGAGGTGGGTTCGCCGGCACCCCGCTCCACGCACACGGCTTCGCGGAGCCCGGGACTCAGGTCGTCCTCGACCCGTCGATGCTGAGCTGCTCCCTGTGGAAGTCGTAGTGCTCCACGGCGTACGCGTAGACCTGGGCGAGCGTCATCGTGTCGCGGAAAAACGGGTCCCACCCGACCGGGAAGTGCATCTGGCGACCGAGGGCCTCCTCGGTCTCGGCGTCGAGGCGTCGGTGCAGGCCGTCGATGGTGCGGTCGAGCCGGGCGGTCAGTCGAGGGCCGTGGAAGACGTGGGCGCCGCCCACGGAGCCGAGGTAGTTGACGTGGTGGAACGGCCGGGTCGCGGCGTCCAGGGCGGCGGCGAAGACGCGGCTGAACCGGTCGGGCAGGCGACCGAACAGCCGCACCAACGGGAGCAACCGGCGTACGACCAGGAAGCCGAACGTCATGTGCCACAGCATCTGACCGTTGGTCCACCTCGTCCCGCGGGTGCGGCGACGCAGGTCGTCAGGCGTCGCGCGCGCGACGAGGTCGCGCAGGTCGGCGCGTGCGCGCTCCAGCTCGTCGTGGATGCGCTGCCGGTCGACGACCGGCAAGCTGTCGGTGGCCACGAGACCAGTGTCGCGCAGTTCGCCGCTCAGCCCTTCCGGAGCTCCTCGGCGAGCATCACGAGGATGCCGCTGGGGCCGCGGACGTACGTGAGCCGGTAGACGTCCTCGTAGGTGGCGACGCCGCGCAGCGGGTGGCACCCGTGCCTCGCCGCGATCGCCAGCGCCTCATCGAGGTCGTCGACGGAGAACGCCACGCGGTGCATGCCGATCTCGTTCGGGAGGGTGGGCTCGGTCTCGATCGCGTCCGGGTGGATGTACTCGAACAGCTCGAGGCGGCCGCTGCCGTCCGGCGTCTGGAGCATGGCGATCTTCGCGTGGTTGCCGTCGAGGCCGACGGCCGTGTCGGTCCACTCGCCGCTCACCGTGTCACGGCCGAGGACGGTGAGGCCGAGATCGGTGAAGAAGGCGATCGTCGCCTCGAGGTCGCGGACCGCGATACCGACGTTCTCGAGCTTGATGGGCATGCAGGCACGCTACCGAGTCAGCGCGCGTGGGCCACTCAGTCCCGCCCGAGACTGGCGGCCACGGCGAGCTGGTCGACGAGGTCGTTCATCTCGTGGCCGGAGTGGCCCTTGACCCACTGGAAGGCGACGTCACCGCGGTCGTTGACGGCTGTCACGAGCGGCTCCCACAGGTCGCGGTTTGCGACCGGCTTCTTCGCCGACGTGGTCCAGCCGCGCTTGAGCCAGCCGTCCCACCACCGGTCGCGGAAGCAGTTGACGACGTACGTCGAGTCGCTCACCACCACGAGCGGTCCACTGATCGCCGTGACGGCCTCGAGCGCCGCGCGGATCTCCATGCGCTGGTTGGTGCTGGGTCGCTCTGCGCCGGAAGCGAACTGGTCGCGGTCGATCGCCCACGCCCAACCGCCGGGTCCGGGATTGCCCGAGCAGGCGCCGTCCGTGTAGACGAACGTCGCGCCGTCGGGGGCCGCCATCGGTGCCTTGGGGGGCTTTGGGGCCTTGGGTGCCTTGGGTGCCCGCGATGTGCTCGCCGTCCTGGCGCGCGCCGCTCCTGCTGCCGGCGGGGCCGCCAGGCCAGGGAGGGCGAGCTCGGAGCCGCAGTCCGCGTGCACCCAGACGTTCGCCTCACCGCGGGAGCCGACGATCTCGTCACCCACCCGGATCGGCTCCAGGCAGCGGGTACAGCGTCCGGGAAACTTGGCCAGCACGGTTCTCCTCATGGCTCGGTCGAGGGCAGCAGCGTAGGCCTGCTCGGCCGAGCAGCCGCGCCGGGGTCCCGGTGGCTGGCCGACGACCGGACCTCGAGCTGTTGCCCTACGCGTGTGTCGCGTGCCCGAGGTCTCCGGCCGTCGCGCTGTGACCGCGGACTCAGCCGGCGGTGTTTCTCGGCTGACACATACCCAGTTTCCCCGACGTTGGGTTGGCGTCGCGCCGCGCTCAGAAGTCTCCTCGAAGCTCTACGGTCCGACCGGTGCCCCCGGTCCTGGCCGAGGGCAAAAGCAGCAACTCACGACCTGTGCCCAAAAGGCCGTCATGATCTGGGGTCTCGGGCGTCTACATCATGACGACGAACTGACAAGGGAGACGTCACACGGAGGTTGGCTGGTTCGTGGAGGGACTGCCGGTATCCGCGCCCATTCCTGAGATGGGCGAAGTGAACAGCCCCGCTCACCCGACGGCGAGCGGGGCTGTTCGTCGCGTGGAGGCGGTGGGCGTGTGGAGAACACCCGGAAAGGCCTGCGTCGCCCTCGCGCGGGGAGGAGAATCGGGACGTGAAGATCTGGCCCCTTTCGTGCCACGTCATGGGGTGGCACCAGTTCCGCAGGAAGCCTGGGGACAAGGAGATGCTGGTCTGCCAGAGGTGCGGCAAGCAAGAGCTCGTGTGGACGAAACGCATGCGTGACAAGGCCGACAACCCCTGGTCCTGACCGTGCTGCGGGCGGCGACGGCCTCGTGCTCTCGCCGCGCAGCGCCATCGTCCGCGCGAGCGCAAGGTGCGGTGCTCACCGAAGGCCCGATGCGGCATACGCGGCCTCGGTCATCGCGGCATTGCCGACCGCCCAGTCGGCGTGTTCGCCGCGAAGCACAGACCCTCGAGCTGGTCGAGCTCCTGGTCCTCGTGCTCGATGTTGACGGGCATGTCCGGGTCGATCCTGTGCAGGGCGCGCAGGAACTCGGTCCAGTACGCCGTGTCGTGGCCGCGCCCGACCGCGACGAAGTCCCACGACGCCGTCCGCGGCCAGCCCGACAGCGTCGAGCCGCCACCGAGCGGCAGGTAGCCCGGCTCGCCCTCGGCGGATCGCGCTCTCAGCCAGGGGTTTCCGCTGTCCGATGGGCTGGCTGCAGGATGCTCCCCGGGTCAGCGTGCGACGTCGGCTGCGGCGAGGACGACGAGCTCGGCGACCTCTTCGGGATGGGTGAAGAGGTTGTTGTGCGACCCGTTCAGCAGCGACGTGCGCACGCTCGGTGCCTGGCGCGCCGAGCGTGCGAGCAGGTCGAGCCAGTCGACCGGTGCGAACGCGTCGTCGACACCCGCGGTGAGCGTCAGCGGGAGACGTAGGTCGGGGATGCGCTGCTCGATGGCGTCGTGCAGCCCTGAGTGGAGCATCGCGACGATGCCCGTGCGGCCGCGGTAGAGCTCGGCGGGGTCGACCTCGTCGGGCCGGTCGTGGCGGTACGCCCGCGGCACGGTCGCCGCGAGCCGGACCAGCCGCCGTTGGTCCGGGGTGAAGGTCGGGCCGGCCATGACGAGGGCGACGTCTCGTCGGCGTGCGCTGAGAGCGAGCGCAGCGGTGAGGGCGGCCTGGGCGCCGGTCGAGTGCCCGAGCACGAGCACCGGGCGGTGTGGCGCCTGCAGCTCGATCCACCGGGCCGCGGTCATCCCGATGGCGTGGACGGTCGGACGCGTCGGCCGCGGCCGGCTGGAGCCGAACCCGGGCAGGTCGAGCACGGTGCACTTCAGACCCCGCGCTGCGACGGTTCGTGCCGTCGGCCGCGTGTAGAACGGCAGGCCGAGTCCGGGGAGGATGACGACGAGCGGACTCGTGTCCGTCAGGTGCTGGCCGAAGGCCATCGAGTGGACGATGCGCCCGCGGACGTCGGAGTGCTGGTCTCTCACGTCTGCGACGACATCGGAGGGCGTCACGAGGCCTCGCCCTGAGGAGGCGCTGCAGTGCTGCGGCGCACGACGAGCTCCGGCTCGACGACCGCGCCGTCCGGCGTGGGGCCCCCCTCCGGCCCGGTCGCACCCTCCAGTCGCGACGTGACGGCCCGCACCGCCTCGGCCCCCAGCCGCGCGGCGTCCTGGCGCACGGTCGTCAACGCGACGTGGGGGTAGGCCGCCTGCTCGATGTCGTCGAAACCGACGACCGAGACGTCCTCGGGGACTCGTAATCCGGCCTGCCGCACGACGTCGACGAACCCCAGCGCGCACCGGTCGTTGAAGGCGGCGACGGCGCTCGGCCGCTCGCCGCCGAGCGCGAGGAAGGCCGTGGCCGCCCGTGCCCCGTCGAGCTCGGTGAGGCCGCCGTCGAGCACGACCTCGTCCAGCCCGGGACTGACCCGCAGTCCGCGCCGATAGCCCTGTCGCCGCTCGGCGGCGCCCGGCGCGCGGCCCCCGTCGAGCAGGGCGATCCGCTGGTGGCCGAGGCCGCGCAGGTGCTCGACGGCGAGCCGCAGCCCGAGCGCGTCGTCGGTGCGCACGACCTCGACCTGCGCCTCGCGCACGGGGCGCAGCAGGCTGACGACGGGCAGACCTTCGCCCAGTCGCCGCAGGTCGGTCGAGGCCAGGCCGCTTCCGACCAGGACGAGCCCCTCGCACCGCTCGGCGAGCAGGGTGTCGACCGCCGCCCGGTCGTCGCGGACCGGGGTGACGCCGCTGAGCACGATCTCGTAGCCCGCCGAGTCGGCCTCGGAGTAGAGGCTGCCCAGGATCTCGCCGTGGAACGCGTGCCCGACGGCGAAGGTCACACCGAGCATCCGGGTGCGCCCACGACCGAGGCGGCTCGCCCGTGTGTCGGGCCGGTAGTCGAGCTCGCGCGCCGCCTCGAGCACCCGGGCCCGCGTCTCGTCGGAGGCACCGGTGACGCCGCGGAAGACGATCGAGACGAGCGCGCGCGAGACGCCCGCCTGCGCAGCGACGTCCTCCATCGTCACCCGTCTCCCCGTCATGGGTCCAGAGTCTAGAGCGCTCCAGAGATTCTGCGCAGAACGCTTGACGAACAGTCGGGCGAGGCTCTTCACTGGACTACTAGAGCGCTCTAGTCAGCGTGAACCGAAGGAGCTTCCATGACCACGCCCGCCCCCGTCCGCATCGGCCTCATCGGCTGCGGCCGCATCGGGACCCACCACGCCACGACCCTCTCGCGCCGGTTGTCCGAGGCCGAGCTCGTCACGGTCGCCGACCCGTTCGAAGCCAACGCCCGACGACTCGGCGACGACCTCGGTGTCGACTGGCTCACCGACCCCCAGGCCCTCATCGACGACGAGCGCATCGAGGCCGTCGCCATCACCTGCGCCAGCACTGCCCACGCCGACCTCGTCGTGGCCGCCGCGCGAGCAGGCAAGGCCGTCTTCGTCGAGAAGCCGATGGCGATGACCCTCGCAGACGCCGACCGCGCGATCGCAGCGGCCGAGGCGGCCGGCATACCTCTGCAGGTCGGTTTCAACCGGAGGTTCGCCCGGGACTTCGCGATGGCCCACGAGGCGGTCGCGGCGGGGCGCATCGGCACGCCCCAGCTGCTGCGCTCGCTCACCCGGGACCCCGGCCTCGCCGACCCCGGGGCGGTGCCGCCGTGGACGATCTTCACGCAGACGCTCATCCACGACTTCGACGCGCTCAACTGGTTCAACGCCGGCGCCCGCGCGGTCGAGGTGAGCGTCATGGCCGACGCGCTCGTCGCGCCGCACTTCAAGGACGCCGGGCTGCTCGACACCGCCGTCGTCACGATCCGCTACGACAACGGCGCTATCGCGGTCGCAGAGGCGAGCTTCTCCGCGGCCTACGGCTACGACGTGCGCGGCGAGGTCTTCGGCTCGGCCGGCATGGTGCAGGCCGGCAGCCCCGCGCACCTGACGACCTCCCTCTGGACGGCCGACGGCGTCGCCGCCCCGACCGCGCGCCAGGACACCGACCTCATGGACGACGCGTATGCCGCCGAGCTCGCCGCGTTCTGTCGCGCCGTCCGCGCGGGCGGGCCCACGCTCGTCGGCGGACAGGATGCCCGCGCCGCGCTGCGGGTCGCGCTCGCCTGCATCGAGGCCTGCGAGACCGGCTCGACGGTCGCCGTGCGCGACGCCGACCGTGAGGTCGTCGCATGAGCGCCCCTGCGCCACAGTCCGGTTCTCCCTTCACGCTGGCCGTCAGCTCGGAGATGGTCTTCGTCGACCTGCCCGTGGTCGAGCGGGTGCGCCGCATCCACGAGCTCGGCTTCGCTGTCGAGATCTGGGACTGGACCACGCACGACATCGACGCGCTCGTGGCTTTGCGTGACGAAGGCGTCGTCTACTCGTCCATGACGGGCTACGTGCGCGGACGCCTCGCCGACCGTGAGGGCGCCGACGAGCTGCTTGCGACCGCTGCCGAGTCGGTGCCGGTCGCCCAGCGCCTCGGCATCCCCCGGCTCAACCTGCACGGCACCGGCCTCGACGGCCGCGGCCTGCCCGTCGTGCCGTCCGCCGAGGTGACCGGGCCGATGTGGCTCCGGGCCCGCGAGACGCTGGGCCGGATCGCCGACCTGGGGGAGCGCGAAGGGGTGCAGTTCGTGCTCGAGAACCTCAACACCGAGGTCGACCACCCCGGCACGCCGTTCGCGCGGGCGACCGACTGCCTCGCGCTCGTCGAGTCGGTCGACAGCCCGCACCTTCGCCTGATGCTCGACCTCTACCACGCCCAGATCGGCGAGGGGAACCTCATCGAGCTGTGCCGCCGGGCCCTGCCGTGGATCGGCGAGATCCAGGTCGCGGACGTGCCCGGGCGATGCGAGCCCGGCACCGGCGAGATCGCCTACCCCGCGGTCGCCCGCGCGCTCGCCGACATGGGCTACCGCGGCACCGTCGGCCTCGAGGCCTGGGCTTCGGGCGACCCGGAGCTGGCGCTCACGCGTTTCCGCGACGCCTTCACCCTCTGACCCCGCCTGCCGTTCGAGGTGTCTCCGCGTCACATCTGACGCGCACATACCTCGAACGGGGCTGGGGTCGGGGGTCAGTGCGTGCGGCGTGCCTCGGCCTGGGCCTCGAGCCGTCGGTGCAGCTCGTCCGCGCTCGTCCCGTCGGCCAGGGCTGCCAGCACCACGTCGGCCTGGCTCGGCGGTGCGAGGCCGCCGATCGGCTGGTCGCGGTCGAGGTTCGTCGGGAACGCGTAGCCCTCGGCGCTCGCCGCCACGACGTTCGCGACCTCCGCCCCGGTGAGGCGTCCTGCCCGGGCCGCCACCAGCGGCGGGAACACCGCCTCGACGACGCGCTGCCGGTCGACGCTCTCCATGGCGCGCCCGAACGCCGACGAGATCTGGAGCAGGTTCGCCATGCGGCGGATGTCGCGGGAGTGGTTGGAGCCGGCGGCGTGGAAGAGCGCCGGGTTGAAGAAGACGGCGTCGCCTTTGGCGAGCGGCAGCTGCACGTGGTGCTCGACGAAGTACGCCTGGAACTCGGGGCGCTGGTACGCGACGTAGCCGTGCGCGTACTTCTGGCTGTGCGGCAGGTAGAGCGTCGGCCCCGACTCGACGGGCATGTCGCAGTGGGCCACGGCTCCCTGCAGCGTCAGCACCTGTGACAGGGCGTGCACGTGCGACGGGTAGCGGGCGCACACCTCGTCGCTCTGGAAGCCGAGGTGGTAGTCGCGGTGCACGGTCTGGCCGGCGCCTCCCGGGTTGACGACGTTGACCTGCGACGTGACCTGGTAGCCGGGGCCGAGCCACGCGGTCGCCGCGAGGGCCACGACGTCGTTGGCGTAGTAGTCGACGAAGGCCTCGGGGTCGGTGACGGCGAGCTTCTCGAGCGCGTTCCAGACGCGGTCGTTGGCGCCGGGCTTGCCGAAGTGGTCACCGGACTGCATTCCGGCAGAGCGCTGCTCGGCGATCATCCCCTCGAAGGCCGCGGTGACCCGGTCGACCGTCCCGGCGGTGAAGGCGTGTTCGAAGACGACGATGCCCGGCCCGTCCGAGAGGGCGCGGGCCAGCTCCGCGAGCAGGTCACGCCGCGCTGCCGCGTCATGGCGTATGCCGTCGAGCCCGGTCATGTCGTAGACGACCACGTCGCGCTCGAGCCGGGTCGCGTGCGGGTAGTCGCCGGGTCGCGTGCGGTCTGCGAGGACCGCGAGCAGGTCCTCGAGGCGACAGTGCTCGGGGAGCAGCCAGTGCGGGCTGTGGCGGCTGGTGGTGGTCACGACGTCCTCCTCGACGGGTGCGGGCCCGGTGGTGGGCCTGCTCCCAGCATGCGAGTCAGGTGCTGGCCTGCGGTCGCGAGAACCCATCAAAAACCCATCAGGCGCCATAGCCTCGGCTCATGGCCCCACGTCCGTCCCGACCTCACCGCGTGCGCGACATCGCAGAGCAGGCGGGCCTGTCCGAGGCGACGGTCGACCGGGTGCTCAACGGCCGAGGCACCGCGAGCGTCCGCGCGGTGCGCTCCGTCGAGCAGGCGCTCCTCGACCTCGACCGGCAGCAGTCGCAGGTGCGCGTCGCGGCGAGGACCTTCATCGTCGACGTTGTGATGCAGGCGCCGGAGCGCTTCTCGGCAGCCGTCAGGGCGGCGCTCGAAGCCGAGCTGTCGGGCGCGCGGCCCGCAGTCCTGCGGGCCCGGTTCGACCTGCGCGAGAGCGCCGACCCGGCGGCAGCGGTCGCCTCGCTCGATGCCGTCGGACGCCGGGGCCGCCTCTCGCACGGCGTGCTGCTCAAGGCGCCGGACGACCCGGACGTCGCCGCCGCGGCCCGCCGGGTGGCAGCCCGTGGCATCCCCGTCGTCACTCTGGTCACCGACGTGCACGACTCCGGGAGGGCGGCCTACGTCGGGCTGGACAACGCCGCCGCGGGCCGGACGGCCGCCTACCTCGTCGCACGCTGGACCGGGCGCTCGCGCGGGACGGTGCTCGTGACGATGAGCCGGTCGTCGTTCTACGGCGAGCGCGAGCGTGTCGAGGCGTTCGTCGGTCAGCTTGCTCGGGAGGTGCCGACGCTGCGGACCACCGTCGTCAGCGACACCGACGGCCTCGACGCGACGCTGGCGGGGGCGGTCCGGGAGGCGCTCGCCCGGGATCCGCGTCTCTGCGCCGTCTACTCCGTCGGCGGCGGAAACCGAGCCATCGCAGCCGAGTTCGAGCGCATCGGTCGTGAGTACCGGGTGTTCGTGGCGCACGACCTCGATGTCGACAACGTGGACCTGCTGGCCGGCGGGATGCTGCACGCCGTGCTGCACCACGACCTCCGCGCCGACATGCGCCGGGCCCTGCGCCAGGTGCTCCGGGCCCACCGGGTGCTTCCCGGTGCGCCGACCTCGGTGGCGGCGAACGTCGAGGTGGTGACACCGCACAACCTGCCGGCGCGTCTGCTGCCGACGTGACCGGTCAGGCCGTCCGCGCCAGGGCGACCGCGACGCGTTGGGCGGCCTCGCGGATGGCCTCGTCGGAGACGTTCGGCAGCACGTCCTCCCAGAGGGGCAGCAGGGGGCCGCTCGCGTCGAGCATCCCGAGCGGTCTCGGGCTCGCCATCCAGACCGTGCCGGGCAGGCTGGCGCCGACCGGCGGGTGCAGGGTCCAGTGCTCGTCGCTCCACACGGCGCTCGTCGAGTGGCCGTCGCACACGCCGCACGGCTCGCCGCCGACCTCGCCTCGTCGGGGCGGCTCGGGCACGACGCGGGGCGCCGGCGTCCGGGACGCGAGTGGTGGTGCCCACGGCAGCGTGTCGAAGCTCGTCGGCGCGAGGCTGCTCGTCGGGACGGTGGTCTCGGTGTCGTTGCCCATACCTCGAGCATCGAGCCGGGCGCACGAGCCGCACTTGATCGTTCTCGCCCTCTCGCAGACCCGGCGCGAGGGCTCAGCGGACGACGAGGGCGATGGCAGAGACGACGGTCGCGGCGAGCACCGCCTGGTCGAACCGGCTCTGGCTGAGGCGCCGCGCCGTGTGCAGCCCCAGCCAGGTCCCCACGAGCACGAAGGGAACCAGCAGGGCGGTGCGCCGCACCGTGTCGGCATCGAACAGCCCGAGCCCGGCGCTGAAGGGGAGCTTGCACAGGTTGACGCCGAAGAAGAAGAGCGCGCTCGTGCCGAGGAACCGCAGCTTCTCGACCCCCTGTGCGACGAGGTAGAGCGTCATCACCGGCCCCGCGGCGTTCGCCGTCATCGTGGCGAACCCGGCCGCGGCCCCCGTGCCGATGGCCGCGGCGCGTGAGGCTCCCACCCTCGAGGTGTCGGTCGAGCGCCAGGTGAGCACGAGCTGCAGGGCGGCGAGCACGAGCAGGAGCACCCCGATCGAGCGCCGCAACATCGTGTCGTCCACCCAGGCGAGGAAGAGGGCGCCCAGCGCGAGCCCGGGCAGCACGGCGGGCACGAGCTGCCGGATGAGCCGCCAGTCGGCGTCGTGTCGGTAGTGCCACACCGCGACGGCGTCGCCGACGATGAGCAGCAGCAGGATCGCGGCGGTCGACTCCCGCGTGGGCAGCACGAACGCGAAGATCGCGACCGCGATGCTGGCGACGCCCCCGATCGCGGTCTTGGCGAAGCCCACGAGCAGCGCGGCCACCGCGAGCAGCACCAGCGCCGACACCGTCATGGCACGCGAGCGTATGCCGCCCTGCCGTCCTCGCGCGGCGCCGTCCACTCCTGGAGGTGGCCTTGCGGCGACGGTCCGGCCGTCACACCCCGAGGGGTGCGCCGAGCTTGGCGAGCAGCCTCGCCAGCGTCTCGCGCTCGGTCTCGGTGAGGGGCTCGAGCAGGCGGGCCTCGTTCGCGAAGTGCTCGGGCGCGGCCCGGTCGATGAGCTCGCGGCCCTTGTCGGTGAGCACGACGATGCGGCTGCGCCGGTCGTCCTGGGCGACCCGCCGCGAGACGAGGCCGGCGCCCTCGAGCCGGTCGAGCCGCTTCGTCACGGCGCCGGAGGTCACCATCGTCTGGTCCATGAGCCCGGACGGGGTGAGCTCGTACGGCTCGCCCGTGCGCCTCAGGGTCGCGAGCACGTCGAAGTCGCCCTCGCCGAGGCCGTGCGCGTTGTAGACCTTCACGAGCTCGGTGGTCAGGGCCAGTGCCACCCGGTGGAGCCGCCCGATGACGAGGACCGGGCTCGCGTCGAGGTCGGGCCGCACCGCCGCCCACTGATCGACGACGTGCTGGGCGTGGTCCGCGGCGGGTGGGGCTGTGGCTCGCATGGCTGGAATATATCTTCTCTGGAAGGTATTTTATCTTCCATGGAAGACAGTCGCGTGGGCTGGGGCACCGTCGCCCTCACCGCTCTGCCCGCCGCCATCTGGGGCTCGACGTATGCCGTCACACAGCAGTGGCTGCCGCCGGGACGCCCGCTCTTCGCCGCGACGGTGCGAGCGCTCCCGGTCGGTCTGCTCATGCTCGTGTGGCTGCGCCGCCTGCCCCGCCGGGACTGGTGGTGGCGCTCGCTCGTGCTCGGCTCGCTCAACATCGGCCTCTTCTACGCGCTGCTCTTCGTCGCCGCCTACCGCCTCCCGAGCGGTCTGGGCGCGACGCTCGTCGCCACCGCCCCCATGGTCACCATGGCGGTCGCCCGACTCGTGCTGGCCAGCCGTCCGGCGCGGATCTCGTTGGCCGCCGGTCTCGTCGGGCTGTTCGGTGTGGCGCTGCTCGTCCTGCAGAACGGCCTCGACAGACCCCTCGACCCGGTGGGGCTCGCAGCCGGACTGCTCGCCGTCGTGCTCTCGTCGTTCGGCTTCGTCCTGACGAAGAAGTGGGCGCCGCCGGCCGACGTCGTGACGGTGACCTCGTGGCAGCTCGTCGGGGGCGGACTCGTGCTGCTGCCCATCGGACTCGCGGTCGAGGGCGCGCCACCGGCACTCGACCTCGCTGTGGTCGGCGCGCTGCTCTACCTCGGGCTCGTCGGCAGCGGGCTCGCCTACGTGCTGTGGTTCCGCGGCCTGACCGTCCTCGGTCCGACCGCAGCCTCGATCATCGGCCTCGTCAACCCCGTCGTCGGTGTGCTGCTCGGCGTCGTGCTGCTCGGTGAGCACTTCGGTGCCGTCCACCTCGGCGGGTTGGTGCTCGTCGTCGCCAGCGTCGTCGCCGCCCAGGACCCCGTGAGGGCCCGCCTCGCCCGCCTGGCGCACCGACCGGCATACGGCCGGGGACTGGCCAGCGCGACACGACCGGGTAAGGCTGAGGCATGGCCACGGACTCCGACCACACCTTCGACGTCATCGTCATCGGCCTCGGCCCCGGTGGTGAACACGTGGCAGGCACCCTGGCCCAACGCGGCCAGCGGGTGCTCGGCGTCGACAACCGCCTCGTCGGCGGTGAGTGCCCCTACTGGGGCTGCATCCCGTCGAAGATGATCATCCGGGCCGCCGACGCGCTGGCGGAGGCCCGGCGGGTCGACGGCCTCGCCGGCACCGTGGGCGCGGTCGCCCCCGACTGGTCGGTGGTCGCGACCCGCATCCGCGACGAGGCCACCGACGACTGGGACGACCAGGTCGCGGTCGACCGGCTCACCGGCAAGGGCGCGACCTTCGTCCGTGGCACCGGCACCATCGCCGGCCCCGGTCGGGTCGATGTCGACGGCACGACCTACACCGCCACCCGCGGCATCGTCGTCAACACCGGCACGAAGACGGCCCTCCCGCCGGTCGAAGGGCTGGCCGACACTCCCTACTGGAGCAACCACGAGATCATCGAGGCCAAGGAGCTGCCGGGCTCGCTCGTGATCCTCGGTGGCGGCGCCATCGGCTGCGAGCTCGGCCAGGCCGTGGCCCGCTTCGGCGTCGAGGTCACGATCGTCGAGGCCGCCGACCGCATCGTCGCCCGTGAGGAGCCCGAGGCGTCGGACGCGCTGCGCCAGGCGCTCGAGGCAGACGGGGTCACGGTCCGCGAGGGTGTCGGCGCCGAGAAGGTCACCCACGACGGGTCGACGTTCACCCTCACACTCGCCGACGGCTCGACCCTCACGTCGGACGAGCTGCTCGTGGCCGCCGGCCGGAGCGCCGACCCCGCCGACGTCGGTCTCGACCGCGTCGGCGTCGCGAAGGACGCGCGCACCGCACCCGTCGACGACCGCTGTCGCGTCGCCGACGGGGTCTGGGCCGTCGGCGACATCACGGGCAAGGGCGCGTTCACACACGTCTCGATGTACCAGGCCGGAGTCGTCATCCGTGACGTCCTGGGGGAGGGCGGACCCCCCGCCGAGTACGCGGCTCTTCCGCGCGTCACGTTCACCGACCCCGAGCTGGGCGCCGTCGGCCTGACGGAGGCGCAGGCCCGTGACGAGCTCTCGAACGTCGAGGTCGGGCTGACCCCGCTCGGCGAGACCACGCGCGGCTGGATCGCCAAGGCCGACGGGCTGATCAAGGTCGTGGCCGACGCCGACCGCGGAGTGCTCGTCGGCGCGACGGTCGTGGGTCCGGCCGGCGGCGAGGTGCTCGGCGCGCTGGCCGTCGCAGTGCACGGGCAGGTGCCGATCGACCGGCTGCGCTCGATGATCTACGCCTACCCGACCCTGCACCGTGGCATCGAGGACGCCCTCGGGCGCCTGGCCTGACGGCGCACGCCGCGTCACTGTCGCGCCCGACGGAACGGTGACGCGGTGTCCGGCGCGTGACGTGTCGGTGCCGGCGGGTGACGGGCGGGTGACGAGGGCCCCCGGGCCGTGAGAGCGCCACGAACCGGGCGATACGGTGAGCGCATGGCTCAGCGACTGCTCGCCCTCGACCTCGACGGCACCACCCTCAACCACATGGGCGAGCTGTCCGACCGTGTGCGTGACGCGGTGCGCGCCCTGCCCGACGACGTCGCGGTCGTCGTCGCCACCGGCCGCTCGATCATCGCGACCACCCCGGTGCTGGAGGCGCTCGGCCTGCGCCAGGGCTACGCCGTCTGCTCCAACGGCGCGCTGACCCTCCAGCTCGATCCCTCATCGCCGCAGGGCTACTCGATCATCGACATGGTGACCTTCGACCCCCGCGCGGTGCTCGAGAAGATGCGCGTCGCACTGCCCGACGCGCTCATCGCCGTCGAGGAGCCCGGCGTCGGCTTCAAGGTGAGCAAGCACTTCCCCGACGGCGAGCTGATGGGCGAGTCCCGTGAGGTCGACTGGGACGAGCTCATCGCGCACCCCGTCACCCGCGTCACGCTGCGCCAGCCCGAGGCGACCGCCGAGGAGTTCATGGAGCTCGTCGAGCGCGCCGGCCTGCACGGGGTGTCCTACGCCGTCGGCTGGTCCGCGTGGCTCGACATCAACCCCGAGGGCGTCTCCAAGGCCAGTGCCCTCGAGCTCGTGCGGCGGCACCTGCAGGTCGAGCCGATCCACACCGTCGCCTGCGGAGACCAGCGCAACGACCTCGAGATGCTCCACTGGGCCGCCTGGGGCGTCGCCATGGGCAACGCCCCCGACCAGGTCAAGGCCATCGCCGACGAGGTCGCGGGACACGTCGACGACGACGGTCTGGCCCCCGTCCTCGAGGCCGTCGGCCAGGCCGCGCGCGACGGCGTGCCGTTCCGCGACGGCGTGCAGTCCGCCGCCACGGCTCGGCTCGAGCTCTAGCCAGGACAGGGGCGTACGCGTGCCGATCGTCTTCGTCCACGGCGTGGCCGTGCGCGACGTCGACGAGCAGCCGCCCGAGCTCGCCCGCGCCACCAGGGCATTCGGTGAGGTGGCCTGGCCCACGATCCAGGGCCACCTCCGCGAGCACGTGGCGCCGGCGATCTCCAGCGACCCCGCCGGCGTGCCGATCATGCGCGTCTACTGGGGCGACCTCGGCGCGCAGTTCGCCTTCGGCGGCCGGTCCCTCGTCTCGCGCCCCCAGGACCTGCCGGACGCCGCGGTGGAGGCGGTCGAGGAGGGGCTCGAGGCGGTTGCCGGGAACGAGCCACGCGGCATCCGTCGCCTGCGCGACATGGCCACGACGCTGCGTCGCCCCGTGGAGGACTTCGTCCCGGTCTTCCTCGGCGACGTCATGACCTACGTCGCGACGCGCGGCACGGCGCAGGCCCCCGGGCCCATCGTCGAGCGCGTCCTCGCCGGGCTCGAGGCCGCAGCGTTCGCCGCCGAGAGCCGCGAGGAGCCCCTCGTCGTGCTGACGCACAGCATGGGCGGGCAGGTCGTCTACGACATCGTCACCCACTTCCTGCCGCGGATGCCCGAGCACCACGGCGTGCGCATCGACTTCTGGTGTGCGGCGGCGTCGCAGGTCGGCTACTTCGAGGAGCTCGGGCTCTTCCTCGAGAGCGCGACCGACCGCGGACCCGGCCCGACGGCCTACCCGCCCTCGCAGCACCTCGGCGGCTGGTGGAACGTGTGGGACCACGCCGACCTGCTCAGCTTCCGCGCCGAGGGCATCATCGAGGGTGTCGACGACTCGGCCTTCTTCGCGGCGGGCACCCTGGCGACCGACCACTACCGCTACCTGCGGAACGTCGACTTCTATCGCACCCTCGCGGGAAAGCTGAGAGCCGTGTCGAAGCAGGGCTGAGCCGTTCGACGTAGGGGTGACGCGGGAATGGTCCCGCACCGACGGAGGAGTACACCGTGCGCTTCATGATCATCGTCCCGTCCAACGGCGAGACCGAGCAGGGCCTCAGCGGGTCCGAGCAGCAGTTCGCCGACATGCAGGCCTACAACGAGGAGATGCTCAAGGCCGGCGTCTTCGTCGACGGGCAGGGACTGCACCCGTCGGCCAAGGGTGCCCGGGTCACCTACGAGGACGGGGACTGGGTCGTCACCGACGGGCCGTTCGCCGAGGCCAAGGAGCTCATCGCCGGCTTCACGATCATCGACGTCAGCTCGCGCGAGGAGGCGCTCGAGTGGCTCAAGAAGTGGCCCGTCTCGTGCGCTCCCGACGCGGGGCAGGCGCTCGAGCTGCGCCAGGTCTACGCCCCCGAGGACTTCGCCGACGTGCTCACGCCCGAGATGATCGAGCGCGAGGAGCAGATGCGCGCCGAGGCGGCCCGCAACGCCGCTGCCGGCTGAACGAGGCGACCCGCCACCCCGGCGCTCACGAGGCGTGCCAGAGTGGCGGGGTGTCGACCGAGGCCATCCCTGACGACCCCTCCGCGCCCACCGAGGCGAAGGCGTACGCCGTCTCTCCCGACGACGTGCAGCGCACGCTCGCCGCTGTCTGGCGCATGGAGGCGGCCAAGGTGACGGCCGTCGTCGCCCGCGTCGTCGGAGACGTGGGCCTGGCTGAGGACCTCGCGCAGGACGCCTTCGTGCAGGCCCTCGAGCAGTGGCCGCGCGACGGCATCCCGAGCAAGCCCGGCGCCTGGCTCACGTCGACGGCGCGGCGGCGGGCCATCGACCGCATCCGTCGCGACGTCAACCTCGCGGGCAAGCTGCAGCAGGTGGGGCACATGGAGGAGCTGAGGGTCGCCGACCTGGCCGAGGCCGACTTCGACGCTGCCCTCGAGGACATCGACGACGACGTGCTCGGTCTCGTCTTCGCCGCCTGCCACCCCGCGCTGACGGCCCAGGCGCGGATCTCTCTGACGCTGAGGATGATCGGCGGACTCACCACCCGTGAGATCGCCAGGGCGTTCCTCACCAGCGAGCCGACGATCGGGCAGCGCATCTCGCGGGCGAAGAAGACGCTGAGTCAGGACGGCGTCACCATCGAGGTGCCGTCCGGCGCCGACCTCGCACCCCGCTTGGCCTCGGTGCTCGAGGTCGTCTACCTCATCTTCAACGAGGGCTATGCCGCCACGTCGGGCCGCGACTGGGTGCGCGGCGACCTGATGGAGGAGGCGATCCGCCTTGGTCGGGTGCTGGCCGCGCTCGCGCCCGGCGAGCCGGAGGTGCACGGGCTGCTCGCGCTCATGGAGATCCAGGCGTCACGCACGCGTGCCCGCATCGGGCGCGACGGCGAGCCGGTGCTGCTCCTCGACCAGGACCGCACGAGGTGGGACTGGGGACTCATCCGGCACGCCCTCGCGGGCCTCGACCGCGCGTCGTCGCTCGTCGCCGCAGCCGGGTCGGCCCCCGGCCCGTACCTGCTCCAGGCGGCCATCGCGGCGGTGCACGCCCGCGCTCGCACCGCCGAGGAGACCGACTGGTCGGAGATCGTGGCGCTCTACGAGCGGCTCGGCACGGTGCGACCCTCGCCCGTCGTCGACCTCAACCGCGCGGTGGCGATGTCGTATGCCGACGGACCGGCCGACGCGCTCGTCGTCGTCGATGCGCTGGTCGCGACCAACGCCCTCGAGGGCTACCACCTGCTGCCGAGCGTGCGCGGCGACCTGCTCGCGCGGCTCGGGCGTGACGAGGAGGCCCGGGCCGAGTTCGCCCGGGCCGCAGAGATGGCCCAGAACGACGCGGAGAAGGCGCTGCTGCTGAGGAGGGCTGCCGGCGAGGCCTGACGGAGCGGGCCCGAACACGATCCGAACACGACCCGGACCGGGCCTTCACCTGCGTGCGCGAGCGTAGGCGTCATGAACACCGACATCCGCCGGACCACCGGCCTCAAGCGTTCCACCACCGCCCTCGGTGCGGCCGTCCTCGTGCTCGCGAGCCTGGCGCTCGGTGCGTGCTCGAAGACCGACGCCACCGGCACGGCGAGCAGCGCCATCGGTGCGGCGGTCGAGCCCGGCGCGGCACCTGCCGGCCAGGCGGCCGCCGACGGCGACACCATCGACCTCGTCAGCGCCACGCTCGAGACCCCGGCGACGACAGACGGTGCCCGGGCTTCGGGCGACCGGAAGGGTCTGCGCGCCAAGCTCCTTCGCGCCCTCCACGCCAGCTGGGTGACGGACGGGGCGAGCGGTCCCGTCACGCACCAGGCCGTGCGGGGTGAGGTCACCGCGGTCTCCCCGACCTCGATCACGGTCAAGGCGAAGGACGGCTTCTCCCTCACGTACTCGGTCGCCAAGGACACTGTCGTGCGCGAACGGGCGAAGGGCCACGGGTCGGCGTCGTCGATCGGTGGCGTGAAGGTGGGCGCCAAGGCGCTCGTCGCCGGTGTCGGTGCGACGAACCCGGCGGCACGCGTCGTCGTCTTCAGGATTACGACCGCCACGCCCGCCGCGTCCCCCACCCCGAGCGCGACGAGCTGAGGCCGCCGCACCCGGCCCGTGACGGGCCGGGTGCGGGTCGCTGGGCGTTCAGTGGCTCGTGACCTCGGCGGGCTCGTCGTCGTGGTCGCCGGAACCGTCGCTTCGCCGGTTCGAGACGAGGCTCGTCACCGTCACGACGGCGAGGATGCCGACGATGACTCCCAGCGAGAGCAACGTCGGGATCTCCGGCACGCCCGGCCAGACGCCGTGCGCCCAGTGCAGCACGAGCTTGACGCCGATGAACGCGAGGATGAGCGACAGGCCGTGGCCGAGGTGCACGAGCTTGGCGAGCGCGCCCTCGAGCACGAAGTAGAGCGCCCGCAGGCCGAGCAGGGCGAACGCGTTGGTCGCGAAGACGAGGTACGGGTCTCCGGTGATGCCGTAGACCGCGGGCACCGAGTCGATGGCGAAGACGATGTCGGTGCCGAGGATGGCCACGGCGACGAGCGCCAGCGGGGTCAGGGCCCGCCGACCGTCACGCTGGACGGTGAGGTTCGTGCCGGCATACGCGTCGGTGACGGGGTAGAAGCGGCGGATCAGCGTGACGCTGCGCAGCCGGTCGACGTCGATGCTGTGGTCGGCGTGCGAGAGCGCGTCGCGGCCGACCTTGATCGCGGTGGCGAGCAGGATCGCGCCGAAGAGCAGGAACGTCCAGGAGAAGCTGGCGATCATCTGCGCGCCGAGGGCGATGAAGATGCCACGCAGCACCAGGGCCCCGGCGACGCCGATGAGCAGCACCCGCTGGCGCAGCTCGCGCGGCACGGCGAACGCCGACAGCAGGATGATGAAGACGAAGAGGTTGTCGACCGAGAGTGACTTCTCGACGATGTAGCCGGTGTAGTACTCGACTCCCTGCTGCGAGCCGTACTGCCACCAGAGCCAGCCGCCGAAGAGCAGGGGGATGGCGATGTAGAAGGCCGACCACCCGAGCGCCTCGCGCATGCTCGGGTCGTGCGGGCGGCGGGTGATGAGGAAGTCGACGACGAAGAGGGCGAGCACGCCGGCGATCGTCGCGATCCAGAGGGTGGGTGAGCCGATGGACTCGGTGGGGGCCACGGGTGCAGTGGCGGCGGGCGCCAGGGCAGTGAGCATGGGTCTCCTCAGAACGATGAACGTCTGAGGTCTCCTTCACCGGCGATGCCGGCCGCGGACCGGGGCAGCCATGGGACCGCCGTACTGACCGGAACGCGCGAGGAAGTACTCCCCTCGGCGCCCAGTCTAGGTGCCCTCCGGCCGGCGCCCAAATACCTTGTCCAGGGTGGTCGCTCAGGCCTCGCGGGTGGCCTGCGCAGCGAGCCCGGCGAGCTCGTCCCCTGCCACCCGGCGTGCGCCGGCGGCCCAGTCGTTCGCGTCGAGGGCGTACTGCGTGCCGTACGCCGGCTGCCCGGGCTGCGTGCGCCATCCCTCGGCGAGCGGGCCGAGGTCGAGCGTGTCGTAGCCGAGCGCGTCGAGCGCTCGGCGCACGGTGTCCTTGGCCGCGGGGTCGTCGCCCGCGACCGCGAGGGTGCTGCGCTCGTCGGAGCCCGCCGCGTCCCCGGGTCGGGCGAGGTCGCGCAGGTGCTGGAAGAAGATGTTGTTGAAGCCCTTGACCACGTGCGAGTCCGGCAGGTGGGCCTGGAGCAGCTCGGAGCTCGTGGTGGAGCCGTCGTCGAGGGCGTCGATGTGGCCGTCGCGCTGCGGGTAGTAGTTCATCGTGTCGACGACGACCTTGCCGGCGAGCTCGTCGACGGGCACCTCGCGGTAGGCCTTGAGCGGGATCGTCACGACGACGATGTCGCCGGCGCTCGCCGCCTGTCGCGCTGTCGCGGCCCTGGCGCCGGGGCCGAGCTCTGCGACGAGGTCGGCGAGGGTCTCGGGGCCACGGCTGTTGCTGAGCACGACGTCGTGTCCGGCCGCGACCGCGAGCCGGGCCACCGTGCTGCCGATGTTGCCGCTTCCGATGAATCCCCAGGTGGTCATGGGGTGGTCAACCGTCGAGGCGTGGTCGACATTCCGCGGGATCGGCCGGAGGGCCTTCTGGCGTATGCCGTCTGCCGCGTCCGCGACGGTGAGCCGTCAGAGGGTGGTCGGGTGGGGGAGGCGCAGGGTGAAACGGGCGCCGCCCTCGGCTGCGTGCCCGGCCTCGACGGTGCCGCCGAGCACCTCGGCCAGCCGACCGACGATGGCGAGGCCGAGTCCGGTGCCGACCGGCCGCACCCCGCGGTAGCGCTCGTGCAGCACCGACGGCTCGAAGGCGACGGTGAGGTCGTCGTCGGTGAGGCCCGGGCCCCCGTCGCGCACCTCGACGACGTAGGCCTGCGGTTCGGCCCGCACCTCGACGACGATCGGCCGTCCGGTCGGGGTGACACGCAGGGAGTTCTCGAGCAGGCCGTCGACGAGCTGGCGCACGCGTGCAGGGTCGGTGACGGTCCAGACGGCGGGGGCGCCGGCGACGAGGGTGAACGGCACCCCGACGGCGCCGCACCGGCGCCCCCAGACCGACTCGACCTCACGCCCGAGGGCGACGAGGTCGGTGCGCTCCGGGGCCACGCTCGGCTGGTCCGCGCCGAGGCGGGCGAGGTCGAGCAGGTCGCCGACCAGCCGCTCGAGCCGCTTCGCCTCGGTGAGCACCACGCCGCCGACCCTGGCCGTGTCGTCCGGCGGGACCACCCCGCTCGCGAGCGACTCCGCGTAGCCGCTGATGCCGGTGAGCGGCGTGCGCAGGTCGTGCGAGACGGAGAGGAGGAAGTCGCGCTGCCGGGCCTCGGAACGCGACAGCGACCCGGACAGGGTGTTGAGGGCGCTCGCGACCTCTGCGACCTCGTCCGGGCCCTCGACCGGCACCCGGACCTCTCGCTGCCCGGCGGCCAGCGCGTGGGCGGCGTCGGCGGTGCGCCGCAGTGGCCTCGACAGGCGCCGCGCGATGGCGACGCTGACCACGACGGCGACGACCACGGCGATGACGAGGGCCAGGAGCACCCGACGCACGAGCCGGTCGGAGTCGGCGGTGGCGTCGCTGCGCCGCTGGACGAGCACGATCCCGCCGGCGTCGGTCGGCCGGCCTTCGACGAGGACGGCCGTGCCGTCGATGTCGTCGCGAGCCGACACCCGCCCCCCTGCGAGGAGCTGCTGCTGCCGCGCCGGTGTCAGCGCCTGCCTGGCGATCCGGCTCGTCGAGGTGACGGCTCCACCGCGCCCGACGCTCGCCGACTCGATGCCGAGGACTCCGAGGGTGCGCACCGTGCGGGCCTGCGAGGTGCGCGCCACGACACCGGCGTCGGCGCGGTCGGCAGCGGCGTCGGCGATCTGTGCCAGCGTGCGCCGGGCGCTGTCGTCGGCCGACGTGCGCGTGAGCCCCACGGCCAGCAGGCCCGCGAGCAGAGCCGTGAGGACGGCGATCCCCACCGCCAGCAGGACGATCCGCCGCGACAGCGACCCGCCGGGCCGCCCGGGCCGCCCGGGCTGTGCGTGCTGTCCTTGGATGCTCACGACGTGCCCGACCGGGCACCCGGGCCACCGTCCCGGGGTGGCCGCTCGGCGGCATACCCGACGGAGCGGACGGTGCGGATCGGGCTGGCGTCGCCGAGCTTGGCTCGGACCTGCGCGACGTGGACGTCGACGGTGCGCCCACCCGCGGTGGCGGCATAGCCCCACACGTCGCTGAGCAGCTGCTCGCGCGTGAAGACGACGCCCGGCCGTCGCATCAGGTGTGCGAGCAGGTCGAACTCCGTGGCGGTGAGGGCGATCTCTCGACCGGCGGCGCGCACCTCGTGGCTGGTCAGGTCGACGGTGAGGTCACCTGTTCGAAGCACGTCCGGCGCACCGGCATCCCCTCGCGTCCGCCTGAGGACGCCGCCCAGTCGGGCCACGAGCTCACGCGGCGAGAACGGCTTCGTGATGTAGTCGTCGGCGCCGAGCTCGAGGCCGAGGATGCGGTCGACCTCGTCGTCGCGGGCCGTCACGAAGAGCACCGGGGTCCAGTCGCCCCGGCCCCGCAGCTGCCGGCACACCTCGATGCCGTCGAGGGTCGGCAGGCCGATGTCGAGCACGAGGGCGCTCGGCCGGAGGGTGCGGGTCGCCTCGAGCGCGGCGGCCCCGTCACCGACGACCTCGACGCCGTAGCCGGCGGCGCGCAGGTTGAGGCGCAGCACGTCGGCGATCGCGGGCTCGTCCTCGACGACGAGCACGAGGCCGCGGCCGGGATCGGCGCTCGGGCCGGGCACGCTGGGCACGTCTCGCAGCGTAGTGAGGCGGACCTCTCGCCGAGTCACACCGGCGTCACGCGCACGTCAGGATCGTGTGAGGACGCGCGCCGGCGCCGGACCGCGACCCAGACGACCACACCGACGAGTGCGAGCGCGACCAGCGCGACGCCCCACCACGAGCCCGCCTCGGCCGCGAGCCAGGCCTGCACGACGGCCAGCCCGACCGTCGCGTAGAGCACCGCCCACACGACGGAGCCGACGACCGCCGCCGGCACGTACCAACGCAGCGGCATCCGCATGACGCCGGCCGTCAGGTGGATCGCGGTCTGGATGCCGACGGTGAGGTAGGAGAGGGTGACCGCGGCCGGCCCGAGCCGGCGCAGCAACGCCTCGGCGCGCGCCGTCGGCTCGCCGTGCGCGCCGCGGTAGCGCCGCCAGCTCGCGATCGCGCCACGGCCGACCCAGTAGGTGCCGTTGGAGCGCACCATGGCGCTCGCGAACAGCGCGAGGAACGCCTGCCAGAAGGGCAGCTCGGCCAGCCTGTCGAGCATGCCCACACCCTAGGCCGGACCGTTCACCCGTCGGGCACCGAGGTGCCTGCCTCGCTCACCCGCCCCGACGCGTACCGAAGTCGACCTCGGCCGCCGGCGTCACGTCGCCCTTGCGACCGGGAGCCTCGGACCAGCTCCAGTACGTGTTGGTGTGCGCGATGACCTGCTCGGGGCTGACGGGCACGCCCCACTGCCGGAGGTCCTCGGTGGTGTGAGCGTCCTCGACGAGCGTCGCGTCGTAGCCCCGGACGAGCGCGCCGTGCAGCGTCGAGCGGATGCAGGCGTCGGTCTGCGCCCCGGTGACGACGACGCGGCCGACCTCGTGCCGCGCGAGCAGCGACTCGAGGTTGGTGTCCTCGAACGAGTCACCGAAGCGCTTGTGCACGACCGGCTCGGACTCCTCGCGTGCCAGCTCGGGGACGTACTGCCAGCCGTCGGAGTCGACGGGCATGTTCTCGTCGGAGTGCTGCACCCAGATGACGGGCACGTGCTCGTTGCGCGCCTTCTCGACGAGCGAGCCGATGCGGGCGATGACGCCGTCGCGGTCCCACGCGTCGGCGACGACCTGGTTCTGCACGTCGATGACGAGGAGCGCGGTGTTGGGTCGTCCTTCGAGGGTCGTCATGGTCCGACGCTACGCCGCGGCACCGACACCGCGGCGGCGCAGCAGACCGAGGGTTCAGCGGGCGCCGGGTCAGCGAGTGCCGGGTTCAGCCGGCGACGAGCAGGCAGAACGGGTGCCCCGCCGGATCGGCGAGCACGACGAGTGCCTCGTCGGGGTCAGCCGTGCGGTCGAGCCGCAGCTCGGCGCCCAGGGCCAGCGCCCGGTCGCGGTGCCACTCGAGCTCGGCGAAGGTCGGCACCGCGTAGTCGACGTGCAGCTGCATCGGCACGTCGTGCGCGGGCCACGTCGCGCGCGGTAGCGGTGCGTCGACCTGCTGGAACGCCAGCCGTCGCACCCCGTCGGCGTCGAGCAGCACCAGCCAGTCCGAGTCGTCGTCGCTGCCGTCGGGCGGCGGCTCGTCGCCCGGCCGGTAGTGCAGCCCGAGCAGCTCGCGGTAGAACTCCGCCAGGCCACGGGCGTCCTCGGTGTCGAGCGCCGTGTGCATGAGCCGTGGGTAGCCCTCTTCGGTCATCGACGCTCCTCGCTCGAGCCGGCCGTACGCGGACGCGTCCAGCCTAGGAGCCCGTACCGGCTCGACCGGGTTACCGTGCCGTTGTGGAGCCCCTGACCGACCGCACGGTCTCGTGGCGGCCCGCGGTCGCGGGCGTCGCGGAGGTCTTCCACGCGCAGTGGCACGACCACGCCTACCCGGGTCACACCCACGACACGTGGACGCTGCTCGTCGTCGACGACGGCGTCATCGGCTACGACCTCGACCGGCACGACCACACTGCGGTCCGCTCGGGTGTCACGCTGCTGCCACCGCACGTGGTGCACGACGGCCGGGCCCTGACCGCCGGCGGCTTCCGCAAGCGCGTCGTCTACCTCGAGGAGGACGTCATCGCACCGGCCCTCGTGGGCCGCGCCGTCGACGCGCCGCTCGTGCCGGACGCCGACCTGCGGCACGCGGTGTCACTGCTCGACCGGGCCCTCGTCGCCCGCGACGACCTCGAGGCCGAGTCGCGCCTGGCCCTCGTCGTCGAGCGGCTCACCACCCATCTCGTATGCCGGGCGCCTGAGCCTGCGTCCCCCGCGGCGTCCCTCTCGGCGTCCGCGCGCGGCGCGCGTACCGGCCGCGTGGCGGCACTCGCGCGAGAGGCGTTCGACGCCGACCCGGTGGGCACCGACGGTGTGGCAGCCGTGGCTGCCTCCCTCGGGGTCACGACAGCACACCTCGTGCGCTCCTTCGTGAACGCGTACGGCATCGCACCGCACCAGTACGTCGTCGGTCGCCGGCTCGACCTCGCACGTCGCCGGCTGCGCGACGGGGTGCCCGCGGCCCTCGTCGCGACCGAGGCCGGCTTCTACGACCAGGCCCATCTGACGCGCCACTTCAAACGGTTCCTCGGCATGACGCCGGCCCGCTACCAACGCAGCGCCTGACGCCACGGGCGTCGAGGACCCTGCCGTGCGGCATACGGGCTCGGGCGTGTGATCGGGCGCTCGCTGGCGTGAGACGACTCCACCTGCGCGATCTCGTGACCGATCTGGCATGACATCAACGACGTACAAGACGCGACCCTGCCCCGGCCGGACGATCGAGGCATGAGTGACCTGCTGACCCCGCCGTTCGACACCAAGATCGCCGTCATCGTGCGCGACGACCTCGAGGCCTGGCAGCGCCTCAACGTCACCGCGTTCCTCGTCAGCGGCGTGACGGCGGCGCACCCCGAGCTCGTCGGCGAGCCGTACGCCGACGCCGACGGCCGCACCTACCTGCCCCTGCTCGGCATGCCGGTGCTCGTCTTCGAGGGCGACGCCGCAGCCGTCACCGCCTCGCACGAGCGTGCCCTGCGCCGCGGCACCCCGGTGGCCGTCTACACGCGCGACATGTTCGCCACCGGCCACGACGCGGACAACCGCGCGGCCGTCGCCGCCGTGCCGACCGCCCACCTCGACCTCGTGGGCCTCGCGCTGCACGGCCCGAAGAACGCCGTCGACCGCATCCTCAAGGGCTCGCGCCTGCACCCCTGACGTGCGGGCGGATGCGATGCTGGGCCTGCCATGACGAACCCGACCCACCCCTCCCGCGAGCTGACCATCACGTCGGCCGCCAACCCCCGCCTCAAGGGCCTGCTCGGCCTGCGCCGCCGCCGCACCCGCGAGGAGACGGGGCAGACCCTCGTCGAGGGCTACGAGGAGATCGGCCTCGCCCTGTCTGCCGGGGTGCGACCGGGCACCGTCTACGTCTGCGAGGAGCTCTTCAGCCCCGCGGGCCGCGCCGGCAGCCAGGACATCGGTCACCAGACCGACCTGCTCGCCCGGCTGCGAGACGACCGCGTCGAGGTCGTGCACCTGAGCCGTGGCGCCTTCGAGAAGGTCAGCTACCGCGAGGGGCCCGACGGTCTGCTCGCCGTGGTCGACCGCGTCGGCGTCACGCTCGACGACCTGCGTGTCGACGGACCCGACCACCTCACCCTGCTCAGCCAGGGCGTCGAGAAGCCCGGCAACCTCGGCGCCATGCTCCGCACCGCCGACGCGGCCGGGGTCGACGCCGTCGTCGCGGCCGACCCCGTCACCGACTGGGGCAACCCCAACGTCGTGCGCGCGAGCAAGGGAACGGTCTTCGCCGTGCCCGCCGCGAGCGCGACGACCGCCGACGCCGTCGCATGGCTCGAGGTCAACGACATCCGCCTCGTCGTCACGACCCCCGAGACCGACCTGCTCCACACCGACGTCGACTACACGGGCCGCGTCGCGGTCGCCGTCGGCAGCGAGAAGCACGGCGCCGACCGCACCCTCCTCGAGGCTGCCACGCACCGGGTGCGGATCCCCATGCACGGCAAGGCCAACAGCCTCAACGTCGCAGCCTCCGCCGCCATCGTGCTCTACGAGGCGGTGCGCCAGCGCGACCTGCGCTGACCCTCCCGAGGTGGCGTGACGGCGTACGCGATGACGGCCGGGTTACGCGCGTGTGACGCGTGAGGTGGGCGTCGAGGGGCAGGGGAGGGGTGGTCAAGAGCACCCCTTGGCGTGTGTCACGATGTCTTGTATGCGAGTTGACCACGTCTCCTATGCAGCAGAGGCCGGTGGCCTCAAGGCCACCGCCGACCGGCTGTCGAAGCTCATCGGCGTCCCCGCGGTCGACGGCGGGGTGCACCCCCGTTTCGGCACGCGCAACGTGATCTTCCCCCTGGCCAAGGACCACTACCTCGAGGTCGTCGAGGTGCTCGACCACCCGGCGTCCGACAAGGCCCCGTTCGGCCAGGCCGTGCGCGCTGCGTCCGAGGCCGGCGGCGGCTGGCTCGGGTGGGTCGTCGCGGTCGACGACATCTCCGTCGTCGAGCAGCGCCTCGGCCGCGAGTCGGTCCCGGGCAACCGGCACCGCCCCGACGGCACCGAGCTCAAGTGGCGCCAGCTCGGCATCAAGGGCCTCATGGCCGACCCGCAGGTGCCCTACTTCATCGAGTGGGACGACATGACGGTCCACCCGTCGGCGGGTGCCGACACGGCCGTCTCGATCGACAACCTCCAGATCGCCGGTGACCCCAAGCGCGTGCGCGAGTGGCTCGGCCCGGAGGACACCTTCGACAAGGGCGGCATCGACTTCACGTTCGTCGCGCCGCACGGCACGCCCGGCCTGCTGTCGGTCACCTTCGACACCCCCGACGGCAAGGTCACCATCTGACCCAGCCCCTCAGCTCGCACGCGACGGCGGTCACCCCACGGGGGTGGCCGCCGTTCGTCGTTGCGAGACGACCCGGCAGGGCGGACGCCGGTCAGCGGGGCCAGCGCTTGAGGCGCAGCGAGTTCGTGACGACCAGGACGGACGAGAGAGCCATCGCAGCGCCGGCGACCATCGGGTTGAGCAGCCCGAAGGCGGCGAGCGGGATCGCAGCCGTGTTGTAGCCGAACGCCCAGGCGAGGTTCTGCTTGATGACGCGCAGCGTCTGCCGCGAGAGACCGATGGCGTCTGCGACCGCGTCGAGGTCGGTGCGCACGAGCACGATGTCGGCGGAGTCCATCGCGACGTCGGTGCCCGAGCCCATGGCGAGCCCGAGGTCGGCCTGCGCGAGCGCGGCGGCGTCGTTGACGCCGTCGCCGACCATCGCGACCACCTGGTGCTGCTGCTGCAGCTCGGTGACGATCCGGTGCTTGTCGGCGGGCATCACGTCGGAGCGCACGTGGGAGGACGGGATGCCGACCTGCTCGGCGACGCTGCGCGCGTTGGAGGCGCTGTCGCCGGTCAGCAGGTAGGGGGTCAGGCCGAGCGCGCGCAGGCGGTCGATGGCGGCCTTCGACGTGTCGCGCACGGTGTCCTCGACCGTGAGGGCGGCCTGGGCGACGCCGTCCCAGCCGACGAAGACGGTGGTGCCGGCCTGGCGCGAGGCGTGCTCGACGAGCGCGGGGTCGACGCTCTCGAAGAGTGCTGCCTTGCCCACCGTCACCTCGGTGTCCTTGATGCGGGCGCTCGCGCCCTCGCCGGGGTTGGACTGGAAGTCGCGGATGCGCGGCAGGTCGATGCGGGCCAGTGCCGCGCCGTCGACGATCGCCCGGGCGATGGGGTGCTCGCTGCCCTGCTCGACCGCCGCCGCAGCAGTGAGGGCGGCCTTCTTCGAAAGCCGGCCGCGCACCGCGATGCGGCGCAGCCGCAGCTCACCGGTGGTGACGGTGCCCGTCTTGTCGAGCACGACCGTGTCGACGCGGCGGGTGTCCTCGAGCACCTGGGGACCCTTGATGAGGGTGCCGAGCTGCGCGCCGCGGCCGGTGCCGACGAGCAGCGCGGTCGGCGTCGCGAGCCCGAGCGCGCAGGGGCAGGCGATGATGAGCACGGTCACGGCGACGGCGAGCGACCGCGAGAGGTCGTGGCCGGTCGCCAGCCAGGCGACGAACGTGACGAGCGCGATGGCGAGGACGGCCGGGACGAAGACGGCCGACACGCGGTCGGCGAGCCGCTGCACCTTGGCCTTGCCCGTCTGCGCGGTCTCGACGAGCCGCTGGATGCCGGCGAGCATCGTCTCGGAACCGACCCGGCGGGCCTCGACGACGATGCGCCCGGTGGTGTTGACGGAACCGCCCGTGACGGCGTCGCCCGGGCCGACGTCGACGGGGGTGGACTCGCCCGTGACCAGGCTGGCGTCGACGGCGCTGGACCCGTCGAGCACGACACCGTCGGTCGCGACCTTCTCGCCGGGGCGCACGATGAACTGGTCGCCGACGACGAGCTGCTCGACGGGCACCCGGGTCTCGCTCGTGGTGCGGGTCTGCGGGTCGATGCGCAGCACCGCGACGTCCTTGGCGCCGAGGTCGAGCAGCGAGCGCAGGGCGTCCTTGCCGGAGTCCTTGGCGCGCGCCTCGAGGAAGCGGCCGGCGAGCAGGAACGTCGTCACGACGGCGGCCACCTCGAAGTAGAGGTGCGTCTCGTCGCCGGTGCCCGTCAGCAGCTCGACGACGGAGTAGCCGTAGGCCGCCGCGACCCCGAGCGACACCAGGGTGTCCATCGTCGAGGCAAGGTGGCGGGCGTTGACGGCGGCGGCGCGGTGGAACGGCCAGGCGCACCAGAGCACCACCGGCGTCGACAGGAGCAGCTGCAGCCACGGGCTCGCGGCGAGCGAGGGCAGGAAGGTCGCGAGCACCAGCACCGGAACGGTGAGCGCCACCGCGGCGACGAGGCGCGGCCGGATGACGTCCTGGGCCGGGGTGTGCTCGAGGTGGTCGGCGGGGTCTTGCGCGTCGTGCCGCTCGTGCCCGTCGTGGTCGTGGCGGCCTCCGCCGTCGGGAGCGGAACCCGACGGGCTGCCGGGCGCGGCGTGCGGCCCGCGCGCGTTCGTCGTGGTCGTCCTGGCGGGCCGGTCGGGGCGGACCTTCTGCCGCGCCAGCTCCTGGGCGCGCAGCTTCTCGAGCAAGGCACCCGCCGCTGGGCGCGCGGTCTCGGACGGGGCGGCATACGGGCTCGGGGACGTGGCGGCACCGACGACGGTGGCGCCGTAGCCGGTCTTCTGCACCTCGGCGACGATCTGGTCGACGGTGACCGGTGCCGAGAAGGAGACGAGGGCCTTCTCGGTGGCGAGGTTGACGGTCGCGGACTCGACGCCGGCGACCTTGGACAGCTTGCGCTCGATGCGCGCGGAGCAGGAGGCGCAGGTCATGCCGGTGATGGCGAGCCGGACCTCCTCAGGGGGCCGCTCGTCGGGCGTCACCGGTGCCCGCCCCTCGGTCATCGGACGCTGTAACCCGCCTCGGCGACGGCGTCGGCGACGACCACCGGGTCGAGGGGGGCCTCGCTCGTGATGGTGACGGGAGAGTCCTCGCCGGGGTGCAGGTCGACCGCGACCGCCATGACGCCGGGCAGGGCCGACAGCTCCTGGCTGACCGCTGCGCTGCAGTGCCCGCACGTCATGCCTGCGACGGTGATCTCGGTCTGGGTGCTCATCGGGTGCCTCCTCGGCGGTCGGGCTCGGTTCTGGGGTGCCTCAGCTGCGGACGAGGCGGGCGATGGCGTCGGCGGCCTCTCGCACCTTCTCCTGGGCGGCCTCGTCGGACTCGCGGGCGGCGTCGACGACGCAGTGGGACACGTGGTCCTCGAGCAGGCCGAGGCTGACGGCCTGGAGCGCCTTGGTGATGGCGCTGACCTGGGTCAGGATGTCGATGCAGTACGTGTCGGTGTCGACCATCTTCTGCACGCCGCGCACCTGCCCCTCGATGCGGCGCAGCCGCTTCAGGTAGTCGTCCTTGCTGCCGGTGTATCCGGGCACGTCGCCACCTCCTCTCCGTCGACAACAGCATACCCAGGTGGGGTATTCCGCACCACGTCGCGACTCACCTCTGCTCCTCGGTGAGGGTGGCGGCGAGCCGCTTCGGCGCCTTGGTGAGCCAGGCGTCCGTGAGCACCTCGCGCAGCTCGGCCACGGTCACCTTCGGCAGGTCGCGCTCGAGGAGGAGCACGGCGTTGTAGCCGTTCCAGTGCGCGGTCGTGAACCACGGGCTCGCGTCGTCACCCACCATGGCCTCCTTGTCCTCCGCCGTGCACGAGAAGGCCAGCACGTCGTCGTAGAGCTCGCCGGTCTCGGGGTCGAAGGCGTCCTTGCGGGGGCCTCTGGCGAACGCGAACGTCCTGCCCCTGACCTGGTATGCCGGCCGGCCGCCCTTGGGTGGGTCGCGCGTGACCTCGGGCAGGGAGAGGGCGATCTCGTCGAGATCGGCCAACCGGGCCCTGCGGGATGGCGCCATGCCACAGCACGGTAGCCGGGAGCGCACGCGCGCGACAGGAGCGACGCGGCCTGCCGTCGGGCCGAAGGCCCCCAGATACCCCTGGCGGGTATGCGCGGCATGGGTTATGGTGACATCGAGATACCCCCCGCGGGTATCGAAACAGAAACCTCATCGCAGCCGGAAGGACCACCACCATGAGCCAGACCACCAGCACCTGGACCGTCGTCGGGATGACGTGCGGCCACTGCGTCTCGTCCGTCTCGGAGGAGGTCGGTGCTCTCGCCGGGGTCGAGCGCGTCGAGGTCGACCTCGAGACCGGCCGGCTCACCCTGACCTCCGTCGGCGTCGTCGACGAGGCGGACGTGCGCGCCGCCGTCGAGGAGGCCGGCTACGAGCTCGCGGGTGCGTCATGAGCGTCGGCGAGCGAGTCGCCCGGCTGGGCACGCCGTCCCGGGTCGCCGGCTTCGTGCTCGGCCTGGGCGCGCTCTTCGGCGGGGCCCTTGCGGTCGGCTCGGCCGTCGGGCCCACCGATGCCACGACTACTGCTGCTCCCCATGCAGCGGGCGGGCACGGCGCCGCCTCGACCACCGGTCACGGCTCGGCCGGCTCCGAGCCCGGGTCGCCGGTCTCGTCCGCGCTGCCCGGCGGGCTCACCGTCGCCCAGGACGGCTACGCGCTGCGCCTGGCCTCCGCGACTGCCGTCGCGGGCCGGGCCGTCCCCGTGTCTTTCACCGTGACGGGGCCGGGCGGGACCGCGGTCACGGCGTTCGACGTCCAGCACGAGAAGCGGCTGCACCTCATCGCGGTGCGCCGCGACCAGAGCGGCTTTCAGCACGTCCACCCCACGCTCGCCGCCGACGGCACGTGGACGACGGCCCTCGACCTGACACCGGGCACGTGGCGGCTCTTCGCCGACTTCAAGGCCTCGGGCGGCGAGGCGCTCACCCTCGGCAGCGACCTGTCCGTGGCCGGCGCCTTCACGCCGGTCAGCGCGGCGCCGGTCTCGCGCACCGCCGTCGTCGACGGCTACACCGTCACGCTGACCGGCGACCTCGTCGCGGGCCGCGACGCCCGCCTAGGCCTCACCGTCACCAAGGACGGCCGGCCGGTCACCGACCTCGACCCCTACCTCGGCGCGTACGGCCACCTCGTCGCCCTCCGCGACGGCGACCTCGCCTACCTGCACGTCCACCCGGACGGCGAGCCCGGCGACGGTCGCACCACCGCCGGCCCCGAGGTCGTCTTCCACACGACGGTGCCGAGCGCCGGCGGCTACCGCCTCCACCTCGACTTCCAGCACCACGGCGTGGTGCGCACCGCCTCGTTCGTCGTGACGGCCTCCGAGGCCGCCGAGGCCGCCAAGGCCCCCGCGCCCGAGCCGGCGACTGCCCCCACCTCCGAGCCGACGCAGACAGGAGACTCCGATGGCCACGGCCACTGACCCGACGCCCGTCCTGGCCTCGCTGCGCCTCCCCGACGCCAGCGGGGCTCCTGGCGCGCCGACCCTGCCCGACGCGACGGTCGAGCTCGACGTCACGGGCATGACCTGCGCCTCGTGCGCCAACCGCATCGAGCGCAAGCTCAACAAGCTCGAGGGCGTCACCGCGACGGTCAACTACGCGACCGAGAAGGCGCGCGTCACGGTGCCCGACACCGTCTCGGTGGCCGACCTCGTCCGCACCGTCGAGGAGGCCGGCTACGGCGCGACGGTGCCGGCGCCGCCGGCGACGACGTCGCAGGGGCAGGGCGACGAGGCCGGCGTGGGCGCCGAGGGGAACGACCCGGCATACGACCGCGTGCGTCGGCTGCGCGAGCGCCTCCTCGTGTCCACGGTGCTCACCGTTCCGGTCATCGCGATGTCGATGGCGCCGGCGCTGCAGTTCACCTACTGGCAGTGGGCCTCGCTGACGCTGGCGGCGCCCGTTGTCGTCTGGGGAGCGTGGCCGTTCCACCGCGCGGCCTGGACGAACCTGCGGCACGGCACCACGACGATGGACACGCTCGTGTCGATGGGCACGATCGCGGCGTTCGGCTGGTCGCTGTGGGCCCTCTTCCTCGGCGAGGCCGGCGCGCCCGGCATGGTGCACCCGTTCGAGCTGACGGTGGCGCGTTCCGACGGCTCGGGCAACCTCTACCTGGAGGTCGCGGCCGGTGTCACGACGTTCCTGCTCGCCGGACGCTACGCGGAGGCACGCTCGAAGCGGCAGGCCGGCGCGGCCCTGCGGGCCCTGCTCGAGATGGGTGCCAAGGACGTCGCGGTCCTGCGGCCCGGTCTCGACGGACGTGAGGTCGAGGAGCGCGTGCCGGTCGGGTCCCTCACCGCCGGAACGCGGTTCGTCGTCCGGCCGGGCGAGAAGGTCGCGACCGACGGCGTCGTCGAGGACGGCTCGTCGGCGGTCGACGCGTCGATGCTCACGGGCGAGTCGGTGCCCGTCGACGTCGGCCCCGGAGACGCCGTCGTCGGCGCCACCGTCAACGCCGGTGGCCGCCTCGTCGTGCGCGCCACCCGGGTGGGCGCCGACACCCAGCTCGCCCAGATGGCCCGCCTCGTCGAGGACGCCCAGAACGGCAAGGCCCAGGTTCAGCGGCTCGCCGACCGGGTGTCGGGCATCTTCGTGCCGGTGGTCATCGCGATCGCCGTCGCGACGCTCGGCTACTGGCTCGGCACGGGGAACGGGACCGCGACCGCCTTCACCGCAGCCGTCGCGGTTCTCATCATCGCCTGCCCGTGCGCCCTGGGCCTCGCGACGCCGACGGCGCTCATGGTCGGCACCGGCCGCGGGGCCCAGCTGGGCATCCTCATCAAGGGGCCCGAGGTGCTGGAGTCGACGCGCCGGGTCGACACCGTCGTGCTCGACAAGACGGGCACGGTGACGACCGGCCGGATGCAGCTGCGGGACGTCGTGCCGACCGGGGGCGCGTCGGCCGACGAGGTGCTGCTGCTCGCGGGCGCCGTCGAGGACGCGTCCGAGCACCCCGTGGCCCGGGCCGTCGCGTCGGGCGCCCGCGACCGGCTGGACGGGTCGGCGGGCCTGCCGACCGTGACGGACTTCGCGAACAGCGAGGGCCTCGGGGTCCGGGGCGTCGTGACCGTGGACGGGGCGGCTCACGAGGTCGTCGTGGGGCGCGCGTCGTTCGTGGAGCGGCGCGGCGTCGACATGCCGGTCGAGCTGGCCACCGCGATGCGGCGGGCCGAGGAGTCGGGTGGCACGGCGGTCGTCGTCGCCTGGGACGGGACGGCGCAGGGCGTGCTCGTCGTCGCCGACACGGTCAAGCCGACGTCGGCGGAGGCGATCAGCCGGCTGCGCGGGCTGGGCCTGCGGCCCGTGCTGCTCACGGGCGACAACGCGGCGACCGCGCGCGCCGTCGCCGCCGAGGTCGGGATCGCCCCGGAGGACGTCGTCGCCGAGGTGCTGCCTGCCGGCAAGGTCGACGTCGTCAAGCAGCTGCAGGACGAGGGCCGGGTCGTCGCCATGGTGGGCGACGGCGTGAACGACGCCGCGGCGCTCGCCCAGGCCGACCTCGGCCTCGCGATGGGCACCGGCACGGACGTGGCGATCGAGGCCGGCGACCTGACGCTCGTGCGTGGCGACCTGCGCGTGGCCGCCGACGCGATCCGGCTCTCGCGGCGCACGCTGGCGACCATCAAGGGCAACCTGTTCTGGGCCTTCGCCTACAACGTCGCTGCCCTGCCGCTGGCCGCGGCCGGTCTGCTCAACCCGATGCTCGCGGGCGCGGCGATGGCGTTCTCGTCGGTCTTCGTCGTGACGAACAGCCTGCGCCTGCGCGGCTTCCGCCCGGGCGCCTGAAGGGGGATCCCCCCGTCGATGCACGAACCCGCCTCGCGGTGGGCCACCCTGCGTGGGTGGCCCGCTCGGGGCGGGGTTCGTGCGTCCGGCCGGGAACCGGGGCGCAGGCCGTCAGGCGAGGTGGTCGTCGACGAGGCGGCTCGCCAGCGCGGTGTAGGTCTGCGGGGTCAGCGCGACGAAGCGGGCCTCGACGTCTGCCGGCAGCCCGAGGCCGCGCACGAACTCGCGCACCTCATCGCCGCCGACGCGGCGGCCACGGGTCAGCTCCTTGAGCCGCTCGTAGGGCTCCTCCATGCCCGGAACGCCCTGCGCGCCAAGGGCCCTCATGGCCGACTGGATCGGCTCGCCGAGCACCTCCCAGTTGGCCTCGAGGTCGGCGGCCATGCGCTCGGGCACGGCGTCGAGCCCGGCGAGGCCACGCGCCACGTTGTCGAGGGCGAGCATCGAGTGCCCGAACGCAGTGCCGATGTTGCGCTGCATCGACGAGTCGGTGAGGTCGCGCTGCAGACGGCTCTGGACCAGCGTGCCGCCGAGCACGTCGAGCAGCGCGTTGCTCACCTCGAGGTTGGCCTCGGCGTTCTCGAAGCGGATCGGGTTGACCTTGTGGGGCATCGTCGAGCTGCCGACCGTGCCCTGGCCGCGCACCTGGGCGAAGTAGCCCATCGAGATGTAGGTCCACACGTCGGTGCAGAGGTTGTGCAGGATGCGGTTGAAGCGCGCGACGTCGGCGTAGAGCTCGGCCTGCCAGTCGTGGCTCTCGATCTGGGTCGTCAGCGGGTTCCACGTGAGGCCGAGGCCCTCGACGAAGGCGCGCGACACGGCGGGCCAGTCGACATCGGGCAGCGCGAGCGCGTGGGCGCCGAACGTGCCGGTGGCGCCGTTGAACTTGCCGAGGTACTCCTGCTTGTCGATGCGCCGCAGCTGACGGCCGAGACGGTGCGCGAGGACGGCGAGCTCCTTGCCCATCGTCGTCGGCGTGGCCGGCTGGCCGTGGGTGTGGGCGAGCAGCGGGACGTCCTTGAGCTCGCGCGCCATCTGCGACACCTGCTCGACGAGCGACTGCGCCTTGGGCAGCCACACCTGCTCGACGGCGCCCTTGACCATGAGGGCGTAGGAGAGGTTGTTGATGTCCTCGCTCGTGCAGCCGAAGTGGATGAGCTCGGCGAGGCCCTTGTCGGCCTCGGCCGGGGCGATCTCGGCGAGGCGCTTCTTGAGGAGGTACTCGACCGCCTTGACGTCGTGCACCGTGACCCGCTCGATCTCGCCGAGCTCGGCCACCTCGTCGGGTCCGAAGTCCTCGACGACCGCGCGCAGCGCCGCCACCTCGTCGTCGCTCAGCTTGCGCACACCCGGCACGACGCCGTTGGTCGTCTGGTGCACGAGCCACTCGACCTCGACGTGCACGCGCTGCCGGTTGAGGGCCGCCTCGGAGAGGTGGTCGACGAGGGGCGCGACGGCGGCGCGGTAGCGGCCGTCGAGCGCCCCGAGCGCGATGGGCGGGGTTGCGTCAGCAAGCGAAGCCATGCCGACATCCTCCCAGAGCGGGAGGAGTGGTTCGTATGCCGTCCGCCGCGCTCGGGAGGCGACGTGCAGTCCCGGCCACACGGCATACGCCACCGGTCTGTGCGAGCGTCAGTCCAGGTCGGGCACGAGGAGTGAGAAGACCTCTCCCTCCGGCCCGCTCAGCACGGCACCGAGCCCGAACGGCCCGTCGAACGGCGGCTGCAGCACGGTGGCGCCGTTGACGAGGGCCCGTTCCAGCGAACGGTCCACGTCGTGCGTGGCGAACGACGCGACCCAGTGGGAGGGGATCGTCGCCGGCCAGTCGTCGCTGATCTCGGAGAGGCCGTATGCCGGGTTGCCGTCGCCCGTGTGCGCGGTCGACCAGCGCGGGCCGTCGGGCTCGGTCTCGTCGGTGAACTCGTGGCCGAAGACGGCGTGCTGGAACGCCTGCACCTGGTCGTAGGCGCGGGTCAGCAGCTCGTTCCACGTCAGCGACCCGGGCTCGTCGAGGAGGCCGCTGCCGGGCAGGTCGCGCGGCTGCCACACCCCGAAGTACGTGCCACCGGGGTCGACGGCGATGAGGGTGCTCGCCAGGGCGCCGAGGGGGACGGGCCGACCGATCGTGCGGCCGCCGTAGGTGTTGATGGCCTGCGCGGCGACGTCGATGTCACCGACGCGCAGGTAGGTGGTCCACTGGCTGGGGATCGGGGCGTTGTCGGGCTTGCGGCTGATCCCGGCGACGGGGTGGCCGTCGAGCAACGCCATCGTGTAGCCGCCGGTGGCGGCGTCGCCGGCGATCCACTGCCAACCGAAGAGCTCGGTGTAGAAGCGTTTCGCCTGGGGGACGTCGCTGACGAGCAGGTCGACCCAGCAAGGGGATCCATAGGGATAGTCGGGCACAGTCAGGCTCGGGTCTCGCGTCGGGGTCAGGGCCGACCGGTCTCAGGCCGGTCGTCGAGGACGCCCGGTCGACCGTCCAGCCGGCGGTCCAGCTGGTCCCTGACGTGGTGAAGGATGCCACGGCAGGCCGCCTCCACCTCAACGAAACACCGGGCGAAGTGGTCCTCGCCGCCGTACCAGGGGTCGCCGGTCTCGAGGGTGCCCGCCGCGACCGCCTCGGGGTCGAACTCGCGCACGAGCCGGATCTTGCGGCGGTTGGCCTCCGTGCGGGCCAGCCGCTGGAGCGTGCGCACGTGTCCCTCGTCGGACGCCAGCACGAGGTCGACGTCGTCGAACTCGGCAGGGTCGAACTCGCGAGCGCGGTGCCGGCTGCCGTCGTAGCCGTGCCGGGCCAGCTCGGCGACGGTGCGGGGGTCGGCGTGCTCGCCGACGTGCCAGTCACCGGTGCCGCTCGAGCTGACCGTCACGTGCTCGCGCAGACCGGCGTCGTCGACCATCCGCTGGAGGATCACGTGACCCATGGGCGACCTGCAGATGTTGCCGCTGCACACGAACGTGACGTGGACGGGGCGAGGCGACATGATCCCCATTGAACACCGCGAACGTCGGCGGGAAGGCCGAAGCGATCCGACTCGTCGACCGGACATTCCGGACAGTCGTGCACGGCCCGGTGGCGGGGTGGCTGCGCGCCCCGTCGCAGTGGCGGACGAGCGGTGTCGGGGCCGGTGTCGGGGCCGGTGTCGGGGCCGGTGTCGGTGGGGGATGACATGGTCCTCGCATGACGACGACACCGCAGGCGGCACAGGGGACGGGCGCCCCGGAGGCGCTCGAGGCCCGTTTCGTCGAGCTCGCGCTGGCCCGTGACCTCGACGGCATCGTCGGGCTGTATGCCGCCGACGCCGTCGTGAGCCTGCCGCTGGGCCGCGAGGCGGCCGGGCACGAGGCGATCCGCGCAGCCTTCGCCGCGGCGCTCGCGGCCGAGGCCCTCGGGCCGTTCGACGGCGCGGTCCTGTCGCGGGCCGTCGTCGCGGGTGACCTCGCGATGACCACGTCGTCGTGCAGCGACGGTTCGGTGCGCACCCAGGTCGCGCGTCGCACGTCTGACGGGCGGTGGGTGTGGGTGCGCGATGGCTCGCGGCTGCGCGGCGTCCCGGCGTGCCTGCCCGTCGACTCGGCGCCCCTCGCCGTGGCGTAGCGTCGCTCTGTGACTGACGCCTCCCCCGGACCGGACACCCGTGTCGAGGCCGCCGCACCCGGGCGCCGGTCACACCTCATCGACCTCACCCCGCTGCGTGTCAGCCCCGCCTTCGCGCGGCTGTGGTTCGGCAACACCCTCGCCGGCATCGGCACCTTCGTCACCAACACCGCCGTCGGCCTGCACATCTACGACCTGACGCGCTCGACCTTCATGGTCTCGCTCGTGGCGTGGTTCTCGTTGCTCCCGATGGTCGTCGCCGGGCTCTACGGCGGGGCGATCGCCGACCGTTTCGACCGGCGCACCGTCGCGTTGTCCGCGTCGACCGTGGCCTGGGCCTCGACCGTGGTCCTCGCGACGGTCGCGTGGCTCGGGGCCGAGCACGTCTGGATGTTCTACGTCATCACGACGGTCAACGCCGTCGCCGCGACGATCGCGTCGGCGACGCGGCAGGCGATCACCCCACGGCTGCTGCCCAAGGAGCAGCTGCCGAAAGCCGCTGCGCTGCTTGGTATCTCGGCGGGCGTGATGGTGACGGTCGGGCCGGGTGTCGCGGGGGTGCTCGTCGCCCGCGCCGGCTACGCCTGGACCTACACGATCGACGTCATCCTCTTCTTCGCCGGGTTCTTCGGCCTCTGGACGCTGCCCCGCATCCGGCCCGAGGGCGACCGGCCGGCGGCCGGGGGGTTCCGGTCGGTCGTCGACGGGCTCGCGCACCTGCGCCGGGCGCCGAACGTCCGCATGAGCTTCGTCGTCGACATCATCGCGATGACCTTCGGGCAGCCCATGGTGCTCTTCCCGGCGGTCGGCGCCATCGTCATCGGCGGCGGCTCGGTGACGGCCGGCATCCTCCTCGCGTCGTTCGCCGTCGGCGGCATCCTCTCCAGCCTCGGCTCGGGGCGGGTGACCGGGCTGCGCTGGCAGGGCAGGGCGATCCGCGACTCGATCGTCGCGTACGGCCTCGGCATCCTCGCCTTCGGCACCGTGCTCGCGGTCACGACCCTCAGTGGCTCCGCCGTCGCGTCGATGGACTTCGGCGACGTCAACCGGTGGGCGCTCGCCGGCGCGGCCCTGTGCCTCGCCGTCTCGGGTGGCGCCGACAACATCAGCGCGATCTTCCGCCAGTCGATCCTGCAGTCGGCCGTGCCAGACCAGCTGCGGGGGCGCACCCAGGGCGTCTTCACCGTCGTCGTGACCGGCGGGCCACGGCTGGGTCAGATGTTCGCCGGCACGGTGGCCACCCTGACGGCGGCGACGTGGGTGCCGTCCGTCGTCGGCGGCGTCCTCGTCGTGGTGCTCGTCGTCGTCACGGTCGCCCGGGTCCCGTCGTTCCGCGACTACGACGCCCTCGACCCGCGTCCCTGACGCAGGGGGCTCGGGCTGCCCGAGCCACTCGGACTGCTGGGCTGCTCGCGGCTACTCGACGGTCGCGGGGGGCAGGGTCCCCGGCTGCACGAGCCCCGTCTCGTACGCGTGGATGACCAGGTGCACCCGGTCGCGTACGCGCAGCTTCACGAGCAGGTGACCGATGTGGGTCTTGACGCTGCTCTCGGCCACGTAGAGCCCTTCGGCGATCTGGGCGTTGGTCTGGCCGCGGGCCACGAGCTTGAGCACGTCGAGCTCACGGGGCGTCAGGTCGGTCTCGGGGGTCGCGTTCGAGGGCACGGGCAGGAACCGGGCGTAGAGATCCAGCAGCCTGCGGGTGACGCCCGGGGCCAGCAGCGCATCGCCGGCTGCCACGGTGTGCACCGCCTGGAGCAGCTCCTCCGCGGTCGCGTCCTTGAGCAGGAAGCCGCTCGCGCCGACCCGCAGCGCGCTGATGATGTACTCGTCGAGGTCGAAGGTCGTCATGACGATGACCCGCGGCGAGTCGCCGGAGCCGTGGACGATCCGCCGGGTCGCCTCGATGCCGTCCATCACCGGCATCCGGATGTCGATGAGCGCCACGTCGGGTGCGCTGGTGCGGGCCAGCTCGACGGCCTGCTCGCCGTTGCCCGCCTCGGCGACCACCTCGATGTCGGAGCCGGTCTCGAGGCAGTCACGCAGGGCGGTCCGCATGAGCGGCTGGTCCTCGGCGACGAGCACCCGGATCTTCACGCGGCACCGCCGGCGCTGATCGGCAGGCGTGCGTCGACGACGAACCCGCCGCCGTCCGCCGGGCCCAGCAGGATGGTCCCCCCGACCGAGGCGACCCGCTGTCGCATCCCCTCCAGTCCGCGGCCGGACGACCCGACCTGGCTGCGCCCACCGCCGTGGTCGCGGACGACCACGCGCAGGACGCCGGGGACCTCGGTGCCGAAGTCGACGCGTACCTCCACGGGTGACCCGGCCGCGTGCTTGAGGGCGTTGCTCAGGCCCTCCTGCACGATCCGGAAGGCGTTGAGCTCGATCGCGGGCGAGAGCGGCCGCCGCTCGCCGGTGACCTCGAGGCGGACGACGGTGCCCGCCTGGACGACGCTGTCGACGAGACCCTCGAGCTGACCCAGGCGGGGGGAGGTCGTCGGGAGGGCGTCCCCCGGCTCCGCGTGGAGCACCCCGACGAGGCGCCGCATGTCGGCGAGCGCGCTCTTGCCGAGCGACTCGATCGAGGAGAGCGCGTCGCGTACGGCGGTGGCCTCCCCCTCCAGGCCCCGACGGGCGGTGGACGCCCGGAGCACGATCACCCCGACGTCACTGGAGACGATGTCGTGCAGCTCGCGGGCGATCGTCGCGCGCTCGCGTGCGGACGACAGCGCGGCGAGCGTGGCGCGCTCGCGGGCGAGCTGAGCGGCGCGGTCCTCGAGCAGGCGGGCGTGCTGCTCGAGCAGCTGCGTGCGGCCCTTCTGGAGGCGGACACCGCGGCCGAGCGACCACGCGCAGACCAGCGTGGTCACCTCGGTCAGCGCCTCCTCGTAGTCGCCCGGGCTGAGGAACACGAGGACCCCCACGGCCATGACCGCGCACACGACGAACAACGACCAGGCCGACCGTGCGAGCGGCCACAGCTGCGCCGTCGTGTACACGGCGATGATTACGACGAACGGGAGGGCGGCCACCGAGTAGCGCTGCCAGTAGCGCAGGAACGTGGTGCCGACGCTCACGACGAGCACGACGGCGGGCAGCCTGCGGCGCCAGGGCAACACGGACATGCCGAGCAGGATCTCGACCTCCCCGACCGCGTCGGGGAGGTTGTAGTGCTGGTCGGAGTCGTCGCCCTCGAGGGTCAGCGACGACTGGTCGAGGTAGCTCACGAGGGTGAGCGCGGTGACGACGACGGCGATGACCACGTCGACCGCCGGCGGCCGCCAGCTGCGGTGGCCGGTCGGTGGTCCGCCCGGGGTGCCGGGCGGTCGGAACGCAGTCGAGGTGACCATGTCGGGGAAGTCACCAGCCTCCCCCCGTGGGTGGAGGACGACGTCACCCGAGGGGCGCTCGTCACCGCCGCGAAGGACCAGCTCCGCCTTCGCGCGGAGGAGGCCGAGACGGTCCCCTGGCTGGACGACCATGCGACCACCTCCAACTAGCGTCAACTCTCAGTAAAGACGCCCTGCAGTGGGAGGGGTTCGAAATGGGGATTCCGGGACTGCGTCGCAGGACAGCTGCGCCGCCGGCTGGGCAGGCGGGTCCGCTCGAGGCGTCGGCTGAAGGGTCGGTGACCCGCGGGCCCGGCCGAACGCGGGAGGGCACGCCCCGCTTCGGGCGGCTCGCCATCGCCGCTGCCGTCGGTGTCCTCGTGCTCGCCGGCACACAGCTGGGGTCGGCGAAGGTCGACTTCCTCCCGGAGTTCATGCCCCCGGCGGTCCAGGTGCAGACGGAGGCCCTCGGGCTGTCCGCGGCCGAGGTCGAGCAGCTCATCACCGTGCCCCTCGAGCAGGACCTCCTCAACGGTGTCCCGTGGCTCGACCACATCCACTCCCGCTCGCAGTCCGGGCTGTCGGCCATCGACGTGGTCTTCGAGCCGGGCACCGAGCTGTATGCCGCCCGCCAGATGGTGCAGGAGCGGCTCACCCAGGCGCACGCACTCCCCAACGTGGGCAGCGCGCCCGTCATGGTCGAGCCCCTCGCGTCGGCGAGCCGGGTGTCGATGATCGGTCTCACGTCCAAGAGCGTCTCGCTCATCGACATGTCCGTCCTCGCGCGCTGGAAGGTGCGTCCGAGGCTCATGGGCATCCCCGGTGTGGCCAACGTGTCCGTCTACGGCATGCGTGACCGGCAGCTGCAGATCCAGGCCGACCCCGCGACCCTGAGCAGCAAGGGCGTCACGCTGACCCAGGTCATCGAGACGGCCGGCAACGCCCTGTGGGTCTCACCGCTGACCTTCGTCGAGGCCTCGACGCCCGGAACCGGCGGCTTCGTCGAGGGCCAGACCCAGCGGCTCGCCGTCCAGCACATCCTGCCGATCACGACCGCGGACACCCTCGGCCAGGTGACGATCGAGGGCACCACGCCGCCGCTGAAGCTGTCCGACGTCACGAAGGTCATCGAGGACCACCAGCCCCTCATCGGCGACGCCGTGAACGCCGACCCGACGCTCTTCCTCGTCGTGCAGAAGTTCCCCGGAGCCGACACGGCAGAGGTCACCCGCTCGGTCGAGGAGGCGATGGCGAGCCTCGCGCCCGGACTCGGCGGCATCACGGTCGACACCTCGGTCTACCGGCCGGCGACCTACCTCGAGAGCGCCACTCGCAGCATCGGCCTGACGGGCGGACTGGCGCTGCTCGTCCTCCTGCTGGGCAGCTGGGCGCTGTTCCGCTCGTGGCGCCCCGCGCTCGTCGTGGGGGCGGCCGTCACGGTCACCCTGGCCGGCACCTTCACCGTGCTCTACCTGCTCGGCGAGACGTTCACGAGCATCACCCTGTCGGCGATGCTCGTCGCGACCGTGGTGACCTTCGCGGTGGCCACGGCCGACGTCGACGGCGTCCGAGCCCAGGCCCGGGCGCAGGAGCAGGCGCCGCACCGCCTTCCCCCGGGCGAGCTCGTGGCTCGGACCCTGCGCCGCACCCTGCGCAACACGGCCGTGGCTCTCCTCGTCGGTGCCCTGGCCCTGACCCCGACCCTGGCCCTCGGCCCCTCCGCGGCAGCGTTCAGCCGCCCCCTCGTCGCCGCCCTCGCCCTGTCGATGGGCGTCGGTCTGGTGGTGTCGCTGACCCTGACGCCGGCCCTGACCCATCTGCTCATGCAGGGTCCACCGCGGCCGGAGGCGTCATGGGCCTCGCTCAGGCGCGCGACGGACGCGGTCCGGCGGGTCGCCGAACGCTTCTCCCAGTCGCACGGGCTCGCCTGGGCCGCAGCGGGAGTGCTGCTGCTCGTCGCGCTCACGGCGCTTCCCCAGCTGTCGAGCACCTCCCTCGTGCCGCAGGCACGTGACCGTGACGTGCTCCTCACCCTCCAGGCCGCGCCGGGCACGTCCCTCCCGGAGATGAACCGCATCGCAGGTCTGATGGCCTCGAAGCTGCAGGCCGTCGACGGCGTGACCCACGTGGCCGGCCACAACGGCCGCGCCGTGACCTCCGACCAGCTCGGCGACGTCAACGCCGGCGAGCTGTGGCTGCGTCTGGACGACGCAGCCGACTACGGGACGACGCGGGCTGCCATCGACCGCGTGGCGCACGGTTTCCCCGGCGTACGCGTCGACCAGCTCACCTACACGCAGGACCGGCTCGCCGCCGCCACGGCCGGGGGTGAGCACGGCGTCATGGTGCGCGTGCTCGGTCAGGACCTGCCCAGCCTCCGGGCGACGGCCGAGCAGGTGGCGGACCAGCTGTCCGAGGTCTCCGGCCTCTCCGCTGCGCGGGTCCTGGCGACGCCGATGCAACCCACCGTCCGGGTCGAGGTCGACCTGGACGCGGCGAAGCGCTACGACCTGCGCCCGGGCGACGTCCGCCGTGAGGCGACGACGCTCGTCTCGGGCCTCACCGTCGGCAACCTCTACGAGCAGGCGAAGGTCTTCGACGTCGTGGTGCTCGGCACGCCGACCGCTCGGGCCAACCTCTCGACCCTGGCCGACGTCCGGATCGACACCCCGTCCGGCAAGCAGGTCCGGCTCGGTGACGTCGCCAAGCTCAGTGTCGGGCCCGAACCGGCCTCGATCGTGCACGACCAGGTGATGCGCTCGGTCGAGGTCGTCGCCGAGGTCACCGGCTCCGACGCGCAGGGCGTGCTCGACGACGTCCGCACCGCGGCCGCCCGAGTGTCCATGCCCAGCGAGGCACACCTGCAGGTGATCGGCAACGCCGTCGACCGGCAGTCGGACCTGCGCCGGGTCGGGCTCGTGGCGCTCGGGGTGCTCATCGCCATCCTCCTCGTCCTGCAGGCGGCGATCGGGAGATGGCGGCCGGCGGCCCTCCTGCTCCTGCTGGCACCTCTCGGCGGGGCGGGCAGCATCGGCGTCGCGCCCCTCGTGGGTGGGTTCGGCACCCTCGGCCCGATGCTCGGCTTCCTGACCGTCACCCTGCTGACGCTCGTCGGCGGGCTGGCGACGGTGCGCAGCCTCCAGTTCGAAGCCGAGGAGGCGAACGCGTCCGCGGCCGCCGACGGGTCGCCCATCGCCGTCGCGGCCGCACGTTCCGAGCTGACCCGCAGCAGGATCGTGCCCGTGGTCCGGACCGCCCTGATCACCGCGCTGGCTCTCCTGCCGGCCGTGGTGCTCGGTGACCGGGCCGGTTCCGAGGTGTTCCGGCCGTTCGCCCTCACCGTCATCGGCGGCCTCGTCACGAGCGTCCTCGTGGTCCTGCTCGTCGTCCCAGCCCTGTGTGCCGACACCAAGGAGGTGGACCGATGAGCATCGCCCGGTCCCTGTCGTCCGTGGCGGGCGTGGTCGCTCTCGCCTTCACCGTCACCGCCTGCTCCGCCGAACCCGAGCCGACGCCGGAGCCACCCTCCGTCGTCGAGGACGTCGCCGGCAGCGAGGTGAAGTCCGTCGCGCTGCGCGCCGACGCCGCCGAGGCCATCGGCCTCGAGACGGCAGCGGTCGCCAGGGCGACCACAGCCGGGCGCCTGACCATCCCGTACTCCGCCGTCGTCTACTACCTCGACGGGACGACGTGGACGTATGCGGAGACCGGCGAGCACAAGTACCAGCGGGCCCCGATCACGGTCGCCGGCATCGAGGGTGACGTCGCCACGCTCACCGCCGGCCCGGCTGTCGGCACCCCGGTCGTCGTCGTCGGCGCGCCGGAGGTGCTCGGTGCCGAGCTGGAGATAGACGGCGAGCAGTGAAGCCGCGGCGTTCGGCCATCGCCTGGATCGTCCGGACCAGCCTGAGCCTGCGCTTCATCGTCGTGGCCGCCTCGGTGGCGCTCATGGTCGTCGGCATCACGTCCATGTCACGGATGCGCGTCGACGTCTTCCCGGAGTTCGCACCGCCGCGCGTCGTCATCCAGACGGCGAGCGTGGGCCTGTCGACCTCCGACGTCGAGGAGCTCGTGACCGTCCCGCTGGAGCAGGGCCTCAACGGGCTCCAGGGCCTGGAGGACATGCGTTCCCGCTCGGTGCCCCAGCTGTCGTCCATCGAGCTGCTGTTCTCGGCCGACACCGACCTGCTCCACGCCCGGCAGCTCGTGCAGGAGCGGCTGGCCATCGTCTCGCCGACCCTGCCGACGTGGGCGGCGCCGCCGGTCATCCTCGCGCCGGTCTCCGCGACCGGCCGCGCGATGCAGATCGGGATGACCTCGTCGACGTCGTCGATCATCCAGATGTCGATGAGTGCCTACTGGAACATCCGGGCGCGGCTGCTTCAGGTGCCCGGCGTCGCCAACGTCGCCATCTGGAACGAGCGCCTCCAGCTCATGACGGTGCAGGCCGAGCCCGACCGCATGGCGACACGCAACGTCAGCCTCGACCAGGTCATGGAGACGACCGCAGCCGCTGTCGACTCGGGCCTGCTGCGCTTCTCCACCGGGAGCGTCATCGGCACGGGCGGCGTCATCGAGTCGGCGAACCAGCGGATGCCGGTGCGCAACGTCCTGCCCATCATCACTCCGGCCGACCTCGCCCAGGTGCCTGTGGAGGGCACGACGTCGCCGACGACCCTCGGCGACGTCGCCACGGTGGCCGAGGACCACCAGCCGCTCATCGGCAGTGCCGTCGTCAACGGTGAGCCGGGCGTGCTCCTCGTCGTCGAGAAGCTGCCGTGGGCCAACACGATCGACCTGACGGCCGGGGTCGAGAAGGCGATCGACGAGCTGCGGCCGGGGTTGCCCGACGTCGTCTTCGACACGCACGTCTTCCAGCAGGCCGACTTCGTCAAGCTCGCGATCTCCAACCTCTCGCAGGCGTTGTTCCTCGGGTTCCTGCTCGTCGTCGTGATCCTGCTGCTCTTCCTGTTCGAGTGGCGCGTCGCGCTGATCAGCCTGCTGACGATCCCGCTGTCGCTGATCATGGCGCTGCTCGTGCTGCACTGGCGCGGGGCGACGATCAACACGATGACGCTCGCCGGTCTCGTCATCGCCCTCGGCGCGGTCGTCGACGACGCCATCATCGACGCCGAGAACATCGTGCGAAGGCTGCGCGAGTCCCGCCTCGCCGGCGACGGGGAGCCGACGGCCTCGGTGATCCTGCGGGCCTCGCTCGAGGTGCGCAGCCCGATCGTCTACGCGACGTTCATCATCGTCGCCGCGTCGATCCCGGTCTTCCTGCTCGTCGGCCTGACGGGCGCGTTCTTCCGGCCGCTGGCGGTCACCTACACGCTCGCGATCCTGGCCTCGATGCTCGTCGCGCTCACCCTGACGCCGGCGCTCTGCCTCATCCTGCTGCGCAAGGCTCCCGTCGAACGGCACATGTCACCGGTCGTGCGCTGGCTGCAGAAGCACTACGCCGCCGGCCTGCGCCGCATCGTGGCCCGACCGCGACGGATCTACGCCTCCGCGGTGGTCGTGTTCCTGCTCGGGATCGGTGTCGGCTCGGGCCTCGGGCAGAGCCTGTTCCCGGCCTTCCAGGAGCGCGACTTCCTCATGCACTGGGTCGGCGTCCCGGGCACGTCCGTCGCCGAGACGGAGCGCACGACGACGGCCGTGAGCAAGGAGATCATGGCCGTGCCCGGCGTGCGCAGCTTCGGCGCCCACATCGGCCAGGCCCTGCTCGGCGAGGAGGTCTTCGGCGTCAACTTCGGCGAGAACTGGATCAGCCTCGCCCCCGACGCCGACTACACGGCCGCACGCGACCAGATCGACGAGATCGCCGCGAAGTACCCGGGGCTCTTCGCCGAGGTGCAGACCTACCTCGACGAACGCGTCGAGGAGGTGCTGACCGGTGGCAAGGAGCCGATCATCGTGCGCGTCTACGGCGAGGACCTGGACGTGCTGCGCGACAAGTCGGCCGAGATCCTCGACCTCATCGCGTCGGTGCCGGGCGTCGTCGACGCCCACACGGACATCTCGGCCGACATCCCGCAGGTCGACGTCGAGGTGAAGCTCGACGCCGCCGAGAAGCTCGGCCTCAAGCCCGGTGACGTCCGCCGGGCCGCAGCGACGATGGTGGCGGGCGAGGAGGTCGGCGACATCTTCCGGGCAGGGCGCGCGTACGACGTCGTCGTCTGGGGCACGCCCAGCAGCCGCGCTGACGTCAGCGCCCTCCAGCGGATGCCCATCGACACCCCGTCGGGCAAGAAGGTCCCGCTGAGCCAGGTGGCCACGGTCACCGTGGCGCCCAACCCCAACGCCATCGAGCGTCAGGGTGACTCCCGCCGGCTCGACGTCGGGGCCTCCGTCGAGGGTCGTGACCTGGCCTCCGTCGTGAACGACATCAACGCCAAGCTCAAGGGCGTCGAGTACCCCCTCGGCTACCACGCCGAGGTGCTCGGCGAGTACAAGGAGCTGCAGATGGCACAGAGCCGCCTCGTCACCTCCGCCGTCATCGCCGCGGTGCTCATCCTCCTGCTCCTGCAGGCGTCCTTCCGCAGCTGGCGGCTCGCCGCCCTCGTCTTCCTCACGCTGCCCATGGCGCTGGTGGGTGGGGTGCTCGCAGCCCGCGTCGGTGAGGGCATTCTGTCACTCGGCTCGATCGTCGGCTTCTTCACGGTCTTCGGCATCGCGGCGCGCAACAGCATCCTGCTCATCAACCACGCTCAGCACCTCGAGGAGGTCGAGGGTGAGCCGTTCGGCGTGGAGCTCGTCGTGCGCGCCGCCCGCGAGCGCCTCGCCCCGATCCTCATGACGACGCTCGCGACCGGGCTCGCGCTCGTGCCCCTCGTCGTCCTCGGCCAGCGGCCGGGCCACGAGATCGAGCACCCGCTGGCCGTGGTGATCCTCGGTGGCCTGCTCACCTCGACCATGCTCAGCCTGTTCGTCGTGCCGTCGCTCTACCTCCGGTTCCACCGCGCCGCGGCGACCGAGACGGCAACGGCCGCCGAGCTCGGCGTACGCGTGTGACCCCTCGAGTGCTCGCTCCCCGACGTCCTGGCGGGGTGGGCCGACGCGTGGGGTCGGCCGGCGGCATACGGCCTCGGGACCGGAGGGGTCAGGCGTCGGGGTAGCCGGTGGGGTTGGCCTGCTGCCACCGCCACTGGTCGGCGCACATGTCGTCCATCGTCCTCTCCGCACGCCAGCCGAGCTCGTCATTGGCGCGTGACGGGTCGGCGAAGGACTCGGGCAGGTCACCGGCGCGGCGGCCGACGACCTCATAGGGCAGCTCTCGGCCGACGGCGCGTTCGAACGCGTGCAGCACCTCGAGCACGCTCGTGCCGTGCCCGGTGCCGAGGTTCCACGTCGACACCGGCTCGTCTACCTGAGATAGCCGGGTCAGCGCGGCGAGGTGACCGGACGCGAGGTCCTCGACGTGGATGTAGTCGCGCAGCGGCGTGCCGTCAGGGGTGGGGTAGTCGTCGCCGAAGACCTGCAGCTTCTCGCGGCGACCGACGGCCACCTGGGCGATAAACGGCATGAGGTTGTTGGGGATGCCCTGCGGGTCCTCGCCGATGGTGCCGCTCGCGTGGGCACCCACTGGGTTGAAGTAGCGCAGTAGGGCGATGCGCAGCGACGGGTCGGCGGCCGCGACGTCGCGCAGGATCTGCTCGATCATCACCTTGGTCCAGCCGTAGGGGTTGGTAGCCGCAGTCGGCATCTCCTCGACCAGAGGAGGTGCGTTGTGGCCGTAGACCGTGGCGGAGCTGCTGAAGACCAGCTTGCTCACGCCGTGTCGCCGCATGGCCCGCACGAGGGAGAACGTCGAGACGAGGTTGTTCTCGTAGTACTCGAGGGGCAGCTCGACGCTCTCGCCGACGGCCTTGAGACCGGCGAAGTGGATCACCGCGTCGATGCGTTCGTTGGCGAAGAGGTGCTCGGTCTTGTCGTGGTCTCGCAGGTCGAACGAGTGCACCGGCAGGTGCCGCCCGGTGAGGGCTTCGAGCCGGTTGACCACCGTCGGCTTGCTGTTGGCGAAGTTGTCGACGATGAGCACGTCGTGCCCTGCCGCGACGAGCTGGACCACTGTGTGCGAGCCGATGTAACCGGCTCCGCCGCTGACGAGTACGCGCATGCGCCCACCCTATCGAGGGCGGCGCCGGGGGCGTCAGACGAGCGACAGCTCGGCGATCGCGAGGCCGTAGAGCGCGAGGGGGACGGCGACGAGGACGGCCGAGGCGGCATACATGGTCGCGGCGACCACGCCCACCGGGAGGCCGGCGATGCGGTCGGCGTCGAGCAGCTGGATGCGGGCGCTCGCGACGCGGGTGCTGTCGGCCATCGCCATCGCGCCCACCGGCTTGGGGCCCCCGGCCATCGCCACGATGGCGCGCCCGGTGTTGACGGCGCCGGCACGGCGCACGGCGGCGCGGTCGGCGAGCACTTCGATGAGCAGGTGCACCTCGCGCAGCGCCGCCTCGGAGCGCAGCCACGGCGGCATCGCCTCGTGCACGACGGTGAAGAACTCCATGACGAGGTCGTGCCGGGCGGCGAGGTGGGCGCGTTCGTGGGCGAGGACGGCGGTGAGCTCGTCGGGGCCGAGCCGGTCGAGGGTGCCCTGGGTGAGCACGACGCGGCGCCGCACACCGGGCACGCAGTATGCCGTCGGGGTCGTGTGCTCGAGCACCCGCATGTGGCGGTCGGCCCCCTCACCGGGCGTGCCGAGCAGGTCGACGAGCTCGCGGTGGCGGCGTCGCGCCGCGCGCAGGTTGCGCCCGACCCGGTCGCCCGAGAGCAGCAGCCGCACGGCGACGACGGCGCTGAGGAGGGCGGCGACGGTGACGGTGGGCCAGCTCTGCGACAGGCGCACCTCGCGCCCGAGCAGCGCCGGCAGGGCTGCAGGTGCGGCGAGCAGGGCGGCGAGCACCGCCGCCACGGCCGTCGACTGCCACAGGACGAGCGCCGCGCGCGGGGCACGACGGAGGCTGGTCACCCGGGCGAGGGCGCGGGGGACCGGCCAGGCGAGCAGGACCGCCAGGGCGACGAGTCCCGCGACGACGAGCACAGGTCAGGCTCTGCGCTGGTCGGGTCGGCGCGCCTCGAGCTCGGCGAGGGCGGCCTTCAGCTCGTCGATCTCCTCGGGGGTCGACTCGTCGAGGAAGTGCAGCAGGGCCGACCGGCGCGTGTCGCCGGCGAGCTCGCCGAGGGTGTGGTGCAGCGACTCGGACGTCAGCTCGGCGCGGCTCGACGCGGGCGTGTAGCGCCAGGCGCGGCCGTCGCGCTCGCGCTGGACGAGGTCCTTCTTCGCCATGCGGTCGAGCACCGTCATGAGGGTCGTGTAGGCGAGGCCGCGCTCGACGCCGATGGAGTCGTGGACCTCACGCACCGTGCGGCCCTCGGGGTGGGCGTCGGCGGTGCGCCAGAGCTCTTCCATGACGGCGCGCTCGAGGTCGCCGAGGCGGTTGCGGGGTGTGCTGGGCATGGCGGTTCCAATCTATCGGCCGGTGCGGCCGCTTCCGTGCGTGCGGTCGCCCGGCTGGGTGACCGCGGTGGGTGCCATCGTCGCCGATGGCCGGCGCCGCACCTCGACGACACGGTCGAACAGGTCGGCGCCGTCGTCGCGGTGGGTCACCATGATGATCGTCCGGGGAGTGCCGCGGGCGCCCGGCCGGTTCGTGAGGGACGTGAGGTCCTCGACGACGGCACGGGCCGTGGGCGGGTCGAGGTGGGCGACCGGCTCGTCGAGCAGCACGAGCGGCCGCTCGCTGAGGTGGGCCCGCGCGATGCCGAGGCGTGCGCGCTCGCCACCCGAGAGGCCGCGTCCCCCGGCGCCGAGGGTCGTGTCGAGGCCGTCGGGGAGGCTCGTACGGAGGGCCGTGAGGCCGGCGGCCGCCAGGGCGGCGTCGACGGCGTCGTCGGTGGCGTCCGGACGGGCCAGCACGAGGTTGTTGCGCAGGCTCGTCGCGAGCACGTGGGTCTCGTCGTCGACGACGGCGACCTGCGAACGCGTCTGTGCCAGAGGGAGGTCGAGCGCATCGACGCCGTCGAGGTGGTAGGTGCCGCTCGTCGGGTCGAGGTGCCGGGCGAGCACGGCGAGCAGGGTCGACTTGCCGCTGCCGTTCGCGCCCGTGACGGCCACCGACGTGCCGGGCTCGACGACGAGGTCGGTCGAGGCGAGGTCGGTGCGTTCACCGGTCCACGACGCCGTGACGTCGCGCAGCACGACGCCGCCGCGTCCGTATGCCGTCGCGCCGGGTCGGGCGGCCACGGTGACGTCGGTGTCGGCTGCGGTGTCGCGCACGGTGTCGGCCGCGGTGTCGGCCGCGGTCTCGGTGGTGCGGTCGACGACGGCGGGGGAGAGGCCGAGCAGGGCGTCGACGCGGCGCTCGCTGCCGCGGGCCCGGGCCAGCGCGCGCATGGCGTCGACGAGCGGCGTGACGGCGTCCGAGACCGCGACCGGCGTGAGCACGAGCAGCGCCTTGACCGGCGTGGCGACGTCGAGGTCGCGCGCGATGACGGCCGTCACCGCCACGGCCGCGCCCACGGCCACGAGGTAGAGCGACGCAGCGAGCGAGCGACCCGCGCTGATGCGCCGGGTGCTGCGGGCCAGGGTGTCGTGGGCCCGGTCGAGCCAGGTCATGGCGGTCGCCCAGCCCCCGACGGCCCGCAGCTCACCGGACTGGCTCGCGACGAGCTCGCAGACCCGGGTGACCTCGGCGCGTGCAGCCAGCAGCTCGGGGAAAGAACGGGACTCGAGCGCGGCGGCGAGCGCGCTGACGAGGACCACGACGCACCCGAGCGCGAGCATCACCAGTCCGACCGGCATCGAGAGGGCCATGGCCAGGGCGATGACGATGCCTCCGGCGACCGCCGTCGACAGGACGGGCACGGTGACGCGCACCTGCGCGTCGACGGCGTCGGTGAGGTCGTCGACGACGCCGGTCAGCACGTCCGCGCGGCGCCGTCGGCCGAGCCTCGCCGGGGTGAGGGGGATGAGGCCCTCGTAGGCCCGGGTGCGACGGTCGGCGAGCAGCCGCAGCGCGGCGTCGTGGCTGACGAGCCTCTCCCAGTAGCGGAACACGGGCCGGGCCATGCCGAACGCGCGCACCATGACGATGGCGGTGAGCAGGGTGAGGATGACCGGCCGCTCGGCCGCCCGGACGATGAGCCAGCCGGACGTCGCGGTCAGGGCCATGCCCGAGGCGGTCGCGATGCCGCCGAGGAGCCCACCTCGCAGGGTGCCTGCGGTGGGCCACCAGACGGGCCGGGTGTCAGCGCTCATCGGACGGACTCCTCGGTGTCGAGCGGGGAGCCTGCGGCGTCGGGGCGCCTCACCACGACGTGCTGGTCGGCGTGGGCGAGCAGCTCGTCGCGGTGCGTGACCGCGATGACGACGCGCCGCTCGGCGAGGTCGGCGACGACCTGGGCGAGGTGCGCCGCCCCGTCGGGGTCGAGGTGCGCGGTCGGCTCGTCGAGGAGCAGCACCGTCTCGGGGGCGAGCCAGGCCCGGGCGAGCGCGAGGCGCTGTCGCTGGCCCGCGGAGAGGCCGAAGCCGTCGTCGCCGAGGTCGGCCGAGAGCCCGCCGGGGAGAGAGGCGACGACCCCGTCGACGCCGACGGCGCGGAGCGACTCCCACAGCTGCTCGTCGGTCGCAGGGTGTCCGATGGTGAGCGCCTCGCGCACCGAGCCGGTCGCGAGGAACGGCCGCTGCGTGACGTAGTGCGCACGCGGTGCGGCGACGGTGCCCGCGGTGGGCACCCGCAGCCCGGCAACGAGGTCGAGCAGCGTCGACTTGCCGCCGCCGGAAGGCCCGGTGACGACGGTCAGCCCGGGCCCGGCCACGAGCGAGAGGTCCCGGGTGACCGGGACGGCCGAGCCGGCATACGCGTAGGTGACCCTCTCGAGTCGCACCTCCCCACCCACACCGAACGCAGCGTTCGACGCCGAATGCGCTGTTCTAACAGCGCGTTCGCGATCGAACGCTGCGTTCGGCGAGGAGAGGGTGGCAGGGGAGGGGGAGGACGGCTGGGCGTGGTCGAGCTCGGCGAGGATGGCGTCGAGGGCGATGGCGCCGTCGGCGGCGGAGTGGTACTCGGCACCGACCCGGCGCACCGGCCAGTACGCCTCGGGCGCGAGGAGGATCGCGACGAGCCCGGCGCCGAGGGCCATCGAGCCGTGCGAGAGCCGCAGGCCGACGGTCACGGCGACGATGGCGACCGAGATCGTCGCCAACAGCTCCAGGGCGGCCGACGAGAGGAAGGCGATGCGCAGCGTCTCCATCGTGGCGCGGCGGTGCCGGTCGCTCACCGCAAGCACGGTCTCGACCTGGCGTCGTGCTCGCCCGTAGGTGACGAGCGTCGGCAGGCCGCGGACGACGTCGAGGAAGTGACCGGAGAGCGCGGCCAGCGCGGACCAGCGCCGCTGCGTCGACTCCTCGGTGGCGCGGCCGATGAGGGCGGCGAAGAGCGGGAGCAACGGCAGCGTCAGCACCACGACGAGGGCGCTCGGCCAGTCGACGACGACGAGCGTGCCGACGGCGAGGGCCGGCACGACGGCGGCGTGCACGAGCGTCGGGAGGTAGCGGGCGGCATACGGCTCGACGGCGGCGGCGCCGGAGGTCGCGAGCGACACCGCGGTGCCGGGGTCGGGCCGCGAGTCGGCGTCACGGGCGCCCCACGCGCGCAGCAGCGACGCCCGCAGGGCCGACGACACCGAGACCCCGGCCCACGCCCCCACCCACTCGGTGGTGGCGGCGAGGGCGGCTCGCGCGACGAAGAGCGCGAGCAGCCAGACGAGGGGCTGCGTGAGGTCGCCGCGCTCGACCACCGCCACGACCACCGCCGACAGCGCGAACGCCGTGGCGATGGTCGCGACACCCGTCAGCACACCTGTGGCGGCGAGCACGCCGACGGGCCTCCGGGCGGCCGGGACCGCCCGGAGGAGTCGTGGGTCGAAGGGCTTCATCGGCTGGCCTCGGGCATCGTCAGTGGTGGGCGGTCTCGAGCGGCGCGTCGTCGGGAATGTGCTTGGTGCCCAGACGCTTCCGGAACACCCAGTACGTCCAGCCCTGGTAGAGCAGCACGATCGGGGTGAAGACGAGCGCGACGACCGTCATGACCTTGAGCGTGTACTCCGTGCTCGAGGCGTTGTCGACGGTGAGGCTCCACGCGGGGTTCGTCGACGACGGCATGACGTTCGGGAAAAGGGTCAGGAAGTACGTCGCGACGGCCATGGCGATGGTGACGGCGGTGCCGATGAACGCCCACCCCTCGCGCCCGGCCCGGTTGGCGGCGAGCCCACCGAGCAGGGCGACTGCGGCGACGACGGTGGTCACCCAGGACGCGGCCTTGCCGTCGGTGAACCCGAGCCAGAGCAGCAGGGCCACGGCGAGCACGGCGGCGAGGCTGCCCACCCGCTCGGCGATCGCGCGGGCCTCCTGCCGGATGCGGCCCTCCGTCTTCAGTGCGACGAAGATCGCACCGTGCGTGAGGAAGAGGGCGACGAAGACGAAGCCACCGAGCAGGCCGGCCGGGTTGAGCAAGGTGAAGACGGTGCCGGTGAACTCCTTGCTCGCGTCGATCGGCACACCGCGCACGATGTTGGTCAGCGCCACACCCCAGAGGAAGGCCGGAACCAGCGAACCCCAGAAGATCGCGAGGTCCCAGCGTGCCTTCCACTGCGCCTCGGGCCGCTTGTGGCGGTACTCGAAGCCGAGGTTGCGCAGGATGAGCGCGACGAGGATGACGAGCAGCGGCAGGTAGAAGCCACTGAAGAGCGTTGCGTACCAGTGCGGGAAGGCGGCGAAGGTCGCGCCCCCGGCCGTGAGCACCCACACCTCGTTGCCGTCCCAGACCGGACCGATCGTGTTGAGCAGCACGCGGCGGCGCTTCTCGGCGTCGGCGGCGTCGGTGGCGTACCTCTTGCCGCCGAGGACGGGAAGCAGCATGCCGACGCCGAAGTCGAAGCCCTCGAGGACGAAGTAGCCCGTCCACAGGATGCCGAGGACGATGAACCAGAACGTTGCGAGATCCATTGCGGTCCAGTGCCTTTCAGTAGGCGAAGGCGAGGGGGGCGTCCTCGTCACGGTCGGCGGGGTCCTGCGGCTGCTCGAAGGGCTCGGCACCCTTGCGCACGTAGTGCAGGAAGAGCTTGATCTCGACGACGGCGAGAGCGCCGTAGAGGAGCGTGAAGACGGTCATCGAGGTGATGACCTCGCCGATCGAGACGCCGGGCGAGACGCCGGTCGCCGTGGTCATGAGGCCGAAGACGAGCCAGGGCTGGCGGCCCATCTCGGTGAAGATCCAGCCGAAGCTGTTGGCGAAGATCGGCAGGAACGGCGTGAGGATCGCCGCCCAGAGCAGCCAGCGGTGGGTCGGCGTGCGGCCCTTCCGGGTCAGCCAGAGCACGGCGATGGAGACGGCCGCGCCGGCCAGGCCGAGACCGATCATGAGACGGAAGGTCCAGTACGTGGTCGGGATGTTCGGTGCGTAGCCCGTCGCCGACGCCACGAGCGGGTTTCCGCTCGCCCCGTACGTGTCGGCATACAGGGCCTTGAGGTCGTTGATGCCCTCGACCGCGCCGCCGAAGTTGCCGGTCGCGAGGAAGCTGAGCAGGCCGGGCACCTCGATGATGGCGTTCGCATGGGAGCCGTCGAGCGAGCCGACTGAAAGCACCGAGAAGGGTGCGCCCTCGCCGGCAGGCACCGACTCGTAGAGGGCCTCGGCGGCCGCCATCTTCATCGGCTGCACCTCGGTCATGATCTTCCCCTGCACGTCGCCGGTGAGGGAGACACCGAGGGCGGCGACGAGGGTCACGACGGCGCCGATGCGGGTGGCGCGGCGGTACATCGGGGCGTCGCTCTGCGCAAGGTCCTCACCCGCGTCCGTGGCGCGCAGCGCCTCTCGTCGCATGCACCAGAGCGCGACGCCCATCACGACGGCGCCTCCGGCCATGTAGGCGGCGAAGATGACGTGCGGGAAGGTGACGAGCTGAACCTTGTTGGTCAGCACCGCGAAGAAGTCGGTGAGCTCGGCACGCCCGGTCGCCTTGTTGTACGTGTAGCCGACGGGGTGCTGCATGAACGAGTTGGCCGACAGGATGAAGTACGCGGACAGCACCGTGCCGACGTGGACGATCCACATCGTCGCCGCGTGGAGCTTCTCGGGGATGCGGCCCCAGCCGAAGATCCAGAGGCCGAGGAAGGTCGACTCGAGGAAGAAGGCGAGCAGCGCCTCGACGGCGAGCGGGGCGCCGAAGATGTCACCGACGAAGCGTGAGTAGTCGCTCCAGTTCATGCCGAACTGGAACTCCTGCACGATGCCGGTCACGAGGCCGAGCGCGAAGTTGATGAGGAAGAGCTTGCCGAAGAACTTCGCCAGTCGGAGCCACCGCTCGTGGTGCGTGCGCACCCAGGCGGTGTGGAAGAAGGCGACGATCGCGGACATGCCGATCGTGATTGGCACGAAGAGGAAGTGGTACACGGTGGTGATCGCGAACTGCCACCGTGCCAGGTCCGTTGCATCCATCAAGGCTCCCCGGAGGGTCAGCGGAACTACAGGTCGTAGTAGATACTACACGTCGTAGTTGATGCCCTGGTTCGGGTCGGGAGCCAGCCGCATTGACACGCGCGCAGGCTCGATGGGTGAATCTCGGGATGGCCGACCTCGCGCTCGACGTGGACCACGCATCGCACACCGCACCGTTCGAGCAGGTACGCGCCCAGCTCGAGGCGCTCATCCGTGACGGCCGCCTGCTGCCGGGTGACAAGCTGCCGACCGTGCGAGGTCTGGCCGGCCAGCTCGGTCTCGCCGCCAACACGGTGGCGCGCGCCTACAAGCTGCTCGAGACGGCTGGTCTCGTCGAGACGCACAGCCGCGCCGGCACGAGCGTCGCCTCAGGTGCGCACGCGGCAGAGGCGGCCCTCGCCGCTCTCGCCACGCGCTTCGTCGCCGAGTGCCGTCAGGCCGGTCTCGACGACGCGGCCGCGCTCGAGCTCGTCCGCGACGCCCAGCGCGCCGGCTGAAGCATGGTGGTGAGGCGGCGGCGCGAGCGGTCGCGCCGCATCTGACGGGCGGTGGACGACGGCCGGGGCCCCGATGGCGCCAGACCGGTCGACGGCGTCTGTAGCGACGGCGCCGACTGTGCCGTCCAGGTGCCGACGAGGCGAGCGGCGTGCGGAGGGATGCCCATGGTGTGCTCCTGCTGCTGTGGGGATGCTCGGGCCGTGGGCCCTGTGGGTCAGAGCCCGTCGTCGGGCCGCTGATACGTGACACCACGCGCCAGGCCGGTCGGCGCAGTACCGTGCAGTGGCAACCAGCCGGTCGGGGAGGGGTGACGGTGAGCGTCGTGGCTGTGCAGCGCGTGATGGCGGCCGTCGGTGCGTGCCTGCTGCTCGGTGGGGCGCTCGCGGCGTGCACGGCCGGGACCCCGGCGCCGGCCCCGACGGTCACGGTCGACGGGCCCGACATGACTACCGTCCCCGAGGGTGGCGCCGCCGTGACGGCCGACCGCCTCGGGCTGCCGCCACGGTCCGAGGACGAGGTGTCGCGGATGCAGGTGCGCGACGCCGAGGGCCTCTTCTGGAACGGGTCGCAGGAGACCGGGCAGCTCACGAGGAAGGGCCAGCGCTACCGGATCGCCGGGCGCTGTCTACCCGCAACCACGGGTGGCAGGCTCGTCGTCGACGTGCTGGGCCCGGCCGAGGGTGGCGCCGTCGACGGGGCACCGTCGGAGCCGATGTCGGGCGATCCGGTGGCGACGATCACGGTGCCCTGCGACGGCACCGAGGCGTCCCTCGTGCTCGACACGCTCCCCGCGTCGTCAGGAGCCCTCATGGTGGCCGAGGCCACGCGCCAGGTCTCGGTGGGCTGGGTCGTGCTCACCCCCATCGCCTGACCCGCCGGCACCCGCTGACCGCGCGGCCGGTGAATGCGACCCCGTGGAGGTTTCCTGCCGTCCTGGCAACGCGAACCCTCCACGATCCCGGCCGGACGTCAGGTGGTGGACCCGGGCCCGGCCGGGGTGAGCTTCGCGACCGCGATGCGGCGCCCCGACTTCGTCTCGTAGTCCGCGAAGAAGGGTGCCGTCGCGACGACGAGATCGGTCCAGACGGAGTCGCGTTCCGTGCCCCTCAGGATCTCGACGGTGACCGGGCTGCTCTCGCGGCCGATCTGGACCGTCGCCGTCGAGCTGGCCCGGAGGTTGCGGATCCACTGCGGCTCCTTGGGCTGCCCGCCGGCGGATGCCCCGAGGTAGTAGGAGCCGTCGCGCTCGAAGTAGCCGACCGGCGTCGTGTGCGCCACGGAGGTCCTGCGCCCGGGCACGGTGAGCAGCAGCACGGGCACGCCGCGCACCCGCCCGCCGACCTTCCCGCCGGTGCGGCGGTAGAGCCAGACCGACGCCGTGTTGCCCGCCTTCCAGAGGCGCTGACCGATCGATGCCACGAGGCCCTCCTCACCACCGACGCGCCCGGTGAGGCCCGGACGCGCTCCTGCTCCCGAGTCAAGCACGCACGAACCAGAGATGGCCGCGGAACAGCCGAGACGGCATACGGGAGGGGCTCAGGCCTTGGGGCGCTCGTCGACGATGCGGCGGGCCTTGCCGATGGAGCGCTCGATCGAGCCGGGACCCCGCACCTCCACGCGGCACGACGTGCCGATGCGCCGCTTGATCGTCGCCTCGAGCGTGCGGGCGATCTGGTCGGCCTCACCGGCGCCCAGCGGGGCGAGCGGCTCGACGAGAACGGTGAGCTCGACCATGCGACCGGGCTGCGTCAGCACGCACTGGAAGTAGGGGGAGAGGCGCGGCTCGGCGAGCACGTGCTCCTCGATCTGGGTGGGGAAGACGTTGACGCCGCGGATGATCATCATGTCGTCGGTGCGGCCGGTCACCTTCTCCATGCGGCGCATCGACGGGACCGCGGTGCCGGGGAGCAGGCGCGTGAGATCCCTGGTGCGGTAACGGATCACAGGCATCGCCTGCTTGGTGAGCGAGGTGAAGACGAGCTCGCCCAGCTCGCCGTCGGGCAGCACCTCCTCGGTCACCGGGTCGATGACCTCGGGGTAGAAGTGGTCCTCCCAGATGTGCAGGCCGTCCTTGGTCGTCGCCGCCTCCTGCGCGACACCCGGGCCCATCACCTCGGAGAGGCCGTAGATGTCGACGGCGTCCATGCCGGTGCGCCGCTCGATCTCCTGGCGCATCGACTCGGTCCATGGCTCGGCGCCGAAGATGCCCACCCGCAAGGTCGTCGAGGCGGGGTCGACGCCCGAGCGCTCCATCTCGTCGAGCAGGCTGAGGAAGTAGGAGGGCGTCACCATGATGACGCGCGGGCCGAAGTCCTGGATGAGCTGCACCTGCCGCTCGGTCATGCCGCCGCTGACCGGCACCACGGTCGCGCCGAGCCGCTCGACGCCGTAGTGCGCGCCGAGGCCGCCGGTGAACAGGCCGTAGCCGTACGCCACGTGCACGATGTCACCCGGGTGGCCGCCGGCGAGGCGGATCGAGCGGGCCATGAGGTCGGCCCACGTGTCGATGTCGTCCTTCGTGTAGCCCACCACGGTGGGACGTCCGGTGGTGCCCGAGCTCGCGTGGATGCGGACGACCTGCTCGCGGGGCACGGCGAACATGCCGAAGGGGTAGTTGGCGCGGAGGTCCGCCTTGGTCGTGAACGGCAGACGGGCGACGTCGTCGAGCGACCGCAGGTCGTCCGGGTGGAAACCCTTGGCCTCGAGGGCTGCCCGATAGTGAGGGACGTTGTCGTATGCCGCCCGCACCGTCCGCTGGAGCCGCTCGAGCTGGGTGGCGCGCAGCTCGTCGACCTCGAGGGTCGGGATCTCGTGGTCGGGCAGTGCCGGGCGGCCCGAGGGTGACTCCGTCGTCATGGCCCCCATTCTGCCCACGTCGGCCCTGAGCAACACACCCGGTAACAGTCAACGCGTCACGGGTGCAACCGTGACGCGTTGACTGTTACCGGGTGTGTCTGGGGCTCAGGGCCGATGGGTGTCGGTGGCCTCTTCGGCGTCCTCGGTGCGCATGCGCGCGAGGAACGACTTCGTACGCTCGTGCTGCGGGTTGCGGATGACGTCCTTCGGCTTGCCCTCCTCGACGACGACACCGCCGTCCATGAAGACGACGTGGTCGGCGACGTCGCGCGCGAAACCCATCTCGTGCGTCACGACGATCATCGTCATGCCCTGCCGGGCGAGCTCGCGCATCACGCGCAGCACCTCGCCGACGAGCTCCGGGTCGAGGGCCGAGGTCGGCTCGTCGAAGAGCATCAGCTTCGGGTCCATGGCCAGCGCGCGGGCGATGGCGACGCGCTGCTGCTGTCCGCCCGAGAGCTGCGCCGGGTAGGCGTTCGGCTTGTCGGCCAGGCCGACCTGCTCGAGCAGCTCGAGCCCCCGCGCACGCGCCTGCTTCTTGCCGACGCCCTTGACCTGGACCGGCGCCTCCATGACGTTCTCGAGCGCCGTCATGTGCGGGAAGAGGTTGAAGCGCTGGAACACCATGCCGATCTCGCGACGCTGGGTGGCCACCTGCTTGTCGGTGAGGTGGTGCAGGTGCCCGCCCTCGTCCCGGTAGCCGACGAGGTCGCCGTCGACCCAGATGCGGCCACCGTCGATGGCCTCGAGCTGGTTGATGCAGCGCAGGAACGTCGTCTTGCCCGACCCCGACGGGCCCAGGAGACAGACGACCTCACCGCGGTGCACGTCGAGGTCGATGCCCTTGAGCACCTCGTTGCCGTGGAAGCTCTTCATGACGTTGACCGCGTGGACGAGCGGCTGCTCCTCACCCGTGCGGGTGCGGGCCGCCGCGGTGGACGCAGTGCTGGTGGTCTCCGACATCAGGCGCCTCCTGCTCCGGCGGGACGGGCGAACCGCTTGTTGCTCGGGGTGCCGAAGCCGCGCCCGAACCGCTTCTCGAGGAAGTACTGCCCGACCATGAGCACCGACCCGACGATGAGGTACCAGGCGGTGACCGCGACGAAGGCCGGCATGATGAGCAGCGTCCGGTTGCCGATGGCGCTGGTCTGGTAGAAGAGCTCGGTGATGACCGGGATGGCCGAGAGCAGCGAGGTGTCCTTGACCATCGCGATCGTCTCGTTGCCGGTCGGGGGCACGATGACGCGCATCGCCTGCGGCAGCACGATGCGGCGCATCGCCTGCCCCCGGTTCATGCCCAGCGCGGCGGCCGCCTCACCCTGCCCGCGGTCGACCGAGAGGATGCCCGCTCGAGCGATCTCGGCCATGTAGGCCGCCTCGGAGAGGCCCAGGCCGATGATGCCCGCGATCAGCGTGCTCGAGAACTGGTTGACGTTGAGGGTGAAGAAGGTGAAGTCGCTCGACAGACCCATGAACGAGGCGAGCTGCTGCCCGAACGGGAGCCCGAAGTCGACCCGGTTGTAGAGGAAGCCGATGCCGCTGCCGATCATCGCGAGCAGCACGAGGCGCGGGATGCCGCGGAAGAACCATGTGTAGACGAACGACACCCCGCGCAGGACGGGATTCTCCGACAGGCGAAGCACCGCGATGATGATGCCGCCGACGATGCCGATCACCATCGAGCCGATGGTGCCGATGATGGTGCCCTTCCAGAGGCCCTCCAGCACCGGCGTCTGCTGCATGATCTCGAACGCCTTGGGGAAGTTCCAGCGCTCGTTGGTCACGAACGAGCTGACCAGCATCCCGAGCAGCACGAGGATGACGGCCAGCGCCACCCAGCGGCCGGGGTGCCGGACCGGCCGGGCGTCGATGACACCCGGCCGGTCGGTGGTCGTGTCGGTCACCGCGTGGCTCACGGGTTGAGGGCGAAGGTGTCGATGGCGCCGGCCTCGACCGAGTACTTCTTGAGAGCCGCCTCGTAGGAGCCGTCCGCCTTGGCGGCCTTGAGGGCCTCGACGAGGAGGTTGGCGAAGTCCGTCTGGTTCTTCGGCACGACGTAGCCGTAGGGGGCCGAGTCGTAGATCTCACCGAGCGCCTCGAGCGTGCCCGTCTGCTTGACGGCATACAGCCCGACCGGCGAGTCGGCGAGCATGGCGACCGTCTTGCCGCTCGCGACATCGGCCGTGACCTGGTCCTGACCGGTCTGGATGACCTGCGTGATGGCCGGCTTGCCGGCGTCGGTGCACTTCTTGCTGCGAGCGGCGAGGTCCTCGGCCTGGACGGTGTCCTTCTGGGCGCCGACGCTCTTGCCGCAGACGTCGTCGATGTTGACCTTCTCGGGATTGCCCTTCGCGACGACCCACTGGGTGCCGGCGCTGTAGTAGCTCACCATGTTGACCTGCTTCTTGCGCTCGGGGTTGATGGTGAAGCTGGAGACGCCGACGTCGTACTTGCCGCTCGTGACGCCGAGGATGATCGTGCCGAACCCGGCCGGGACGTACTCGGTCTTCAGGCCGAGCTTGGCCGCGACCGCGTTGAAGACGTCGACGTCGAAGCCCTCGACGGTCTTGCCGTCGGTCGCCAGCATCTCGTTGGGCGCATACGTCGGGTCGGTGCCGACGACGATCTTGCCGGCCGTCTTGAGCTTCGCGGGCACCTTGGCCGCGAGGGCCTGGTCGACACCGCCGCCTGCGCCGGTCGAGCCCGACCCGGCGGAGGTGTTGCCCGCTCCGGGCGAGGTGGACAGAGAGTCCGACCCGCAGGCCGAGAGGGTGAGGCCGAGGGCGACGGCGCCGCTGACGGCGACGATGGACATGCGACGCATGTTGCTTGGTCCTTCCGGGCGTTCAAACGATCGGGGCGCGACGGTGCGCCGGCTGATTGGCCGATCCTGCCACCTTTCCCCGCGGCAGCCCACGGCAACCGCCGAACCGTTAGCGAGGTGTGCCCATGGCGTGGCCGGCCCGTGGCTGCAGGGGTGGCCGCGGGTCCGGCAGGGGTCCGGCAGAGGTCCGGCAGGGGTCCGGCAGGGCTCGTCGCCAGGGGGTGCGGGCGGCCCCGGTTAGGGGATGAGCAGGTCGCTCCGGTAGTCTTGTCAGCAGCGGTCCGCCCAGTTCTGCCTCGGGCCGCCTCTTCTTGGCCTGGCGTCTGTTCGCCGGCCCCGTCGATTCGCTCTTGCGCCGCGACCCTCACCGTTGAGGCCCCTCGCGCCGGGCAGAACGACCAGCCACTTTTTCTGGAGTACCCACCTGTGTCCACTGACACGAACTTCGCCGTGCTCGGCGTGCCCGCCCACCTCGTCCGCGTGCTCGACGACCTCGGCATCACGATCCCGACCCCCATCCAGGCGGCCACGCTGCCCGACTCGATCGCCGGTCGCGACGTGCTCGGCCGTGGCCGCACCGGCTCCGGCAAGACGTACGCGTTCCTGCTGCCGCTGCTGACGCGGCTGTCCCAGTCGGGCGGTCGCCGTCAGGCGCGCCGTCCGCGCGCCCTCATCCTCGCCCCGACGCGCGAGCTGGTCGCCCAGATCGACACGGCCATGGCGCCCCTCGCCAAGGCGCTCGGCCTCACCTCGCAGACGATCTTCGGCGGCGTCGGCCAGAACCCCCAGGTCCAGGGCCTGCGGGCGGGCGTCGACGTCATCGTCGCCTGCCCGGGGCGCCTCGAGGACCTCATGCAGCAGGGCCATGTCTTCCTCGACGGCATCGAGGTGACGATCCTCGACGAGGCCGACCACATGGCCGACCTCGGCTTCCTGCCCGGCGTGCGCCGCATCATGGACAAGACGCCGCGCGACAGCCAGCGGCTGCTCTTCTCGGCGACGCTCGACGGTGCCATCAACGTCCTCGTCAAGCGTTTCCTCACGAATCCCGTGACGCACGAGGCCGACTCGGCCCAGTCGCCCGTCGCGACGATGAGCCACCACGTGCTCCACGTCGACAACGGCTCGCACCTTCCCGTCATCCTCGACCTCACCGCGGCGCCCGGCCGCAAGGTCGTCTTCACGCGCACGAAGCACCGCGCGAAGAAGCTCGCCAAGCAGCTCAACGCCTCGGGAGTTCCGGCCGTCGAGCTGCACGGCAACCTCAGCCAGAACGCGCGCACGCGCAACATGGACGACTTCCACTCGGGTCGCGCGCAGACGCTCGTCGCGACCGACATCGCCGCCCGCGGCATCCACGTCGACGACGTCGCGCTCGTGATCCACGCCGACCCGCCCGTCGAGCACAAGGCGTACCTGCACCGTTCGGGCCGCACGGCCCGCGCCGGCAACGAGGGCACCGTCGTCACGATGATGCTCGACGACCAGGTGCGCGACGTGCGCGACCTGACCCGCAAGGCCGGCATCAAGCCGACGACCACCCGCGTCGCCCTGGGCCACCCGCTGCTCAGCGAGCTCGCACCCGGCCAGCGGTCGTATGCCGGTGGGCTCGTCCGCGAGGCTGTCCCCGCGGGCGCCGGGAACCGGGGTGGCTCCGGTGACGGGGCCGGCTCGGCAGGGTCGACGTCCGGTGGCGCGGGCCGCGGTCGCGGCCGCGGCCGGGGTCACGGTGGTCAGCGTCCCGAGGCTGCCGGCGGCGCCGGTGGCTCGGGCACCCGCGGGTCCGGCCGCTCCGGCGGCCGTGGATCCGGAAGTGCTGCCGGTCGCTCCGGTCAGGGTGGCGACGGGCAGCCCGCCGGTCGCCGCAGCGACGGCGCGGGCTCGCGTCGTCGCGGCGGCGCCACGGGCTCCGGCTCCGGCCGTCGGGGTGCCGGCTCGGGCGGTTCCTCGACCGTCTACTCGACGAGCAGCGGCAGCAGCGCCGCGGCGTTCTCCGCCGGCACCCGTGCCGGCGCCCGCCGCTCCCGCTGACGCAGCCTCCCCACCCCGTCGAGTGCTCACTTCCTCGCGAAGCGTTCGTGTCGGGAAGGCTGCACTCGACGCGTAGGGCCGGTCGAGTGCTCATTTCCTGACGCGCATCGTGGGTCGCGAACTGAGCACTCGAGGCTGAACCCGCATCGAGTGCTCAGTTCCTCAGGGTTCAGGGGCGCTTGAGGGAGCGGCTGCGGCCGCGGAACTCGGCGATGATCTGACCGTCGGACTCCCGCCTGACCGTCACGTCGGTGATGCCGCTGCGTCCGAACGCCGAGCGCACCCTTGCCTCGGCGACGAGCACGTCACCGAGTCTGCCCGGTGCGGTGAAGGAGATGTCGGCCCCGGCCGCCACCGTGAGGCGCCCCCGCGAGTTGCAGGCGAGCGCGAAGCACGAGTCGGCCAGGGTGAAGATGTAGCCGCCGTGGCAGATGGCGTGGCCGTTGACCATGTCGTCGCGGATCTCCATCCGCACCACGGCGTGGTCCTGCTCGACGACCGTGGCGTCCATGCCGAGGCGGCGGGAGGCCTGGTCGTCGGCCCACATCTGCCGTGCGAAGGCGACGCCCTCGTCGCTCGACGCGGTCTCCCCGGTGTCGGTCACGACAGGCTCCCGTCTGTCAGCGCCGGGCTCGGCCGGTAGCGGCCTCCGGGGTAGGCGGCGTCGAGCGCGGTCAGCTGGGCGGCCACGACGTCGAAGCCGATCTCACGCCCCCACTCGACGGGGCCGCGGGGGTAGCGGGTGCCGAGCCGCATCGCCGTGTCGACGTCGTCGGCCCCGGCCTCGCCTCGGGCCACGAGGTCGACGGCCTCGTTGACGAGCATGGCGAGCGTGCGGGCCAGCGGGTCGGTCTCGACCGGCCCCCCGACGAGCCGGGCGGCGAGCTCGAGGTCGGGCTCGGCCCCCTCCACCGTGCCGTCGGCGGCATACGCGTAGACGCCCGAGCCGGTCTTGCGACCCAGCCGCCCCGCCTCGACGAGGCCACGCTGGAAGTCGGTGGGCGCGTACCGCTCGTCGTGGTCGGTCTGCTCCCACACCGACGTGCCGACGGCGAGGTTGACGTCCTGTCCGATGAAGTCGGTGAGCTCGAGCGGTCCCATCGGGAAGCCGCCCTTCTCGCGCAGGATCCAGTCGACCGTCGCCGCGTCGGCGATCCCCGCCTCGACGATGCGCTGCGCCTCGCCGTAGAACGGGCGCGCCACCCGGTTGACGATGAAGCCCGGCGTCGAGCTGCAGCGCACCGGGGTCTTGCCCCAGGCCTCCATGAGCGCGATCGCGTGCTCGACGTACGCCTGCGCGGTGCGCTTGCCGTGCACGACCTCGACGAGCGCCATGACGGGTGGCGGGTTGAAGAAGTGCAGACCGAGCACGCGCTCGGGGTCGGCGACGTCGTCGGCGATCGCGTCGATGTCGATGCTGGAGGTGTTCGTCGCGAGCACCGTCGTCGGTGGCTGGCGTTCGGCGAGCTCGGCGAAGATGCCCTGCTTGACGGCGAGGTTCTCGGGCACCGCCTCGATGACGAGCCCGCACTCGGGCAGCTCGTCGAGCGACCGGGCGGGCGTGATGCGGGCGAGGGCCGCCGACGCGGCGTCCTGGGACAGGCGTCCCTTCTCGACGAGGCGGGTCAGCGCCGAACCGATCTTCTCGACGGCAGCGACCGCGGCTCCCTCGACGAGGTCGACGAGCGTCACCCGGTGGCCGGCGGTCGCCGCCACCTGCGCGATGCCGGCCCCCATCGCGCCCGCTCCGACGACGCCGACGGGGCCGAACGTCGCTCCGACCGCGCCCTCGTCGTCGCGTGCAGCACCGGCCTCGGGGGTGTCCGTGTCCATGTCCGCCATCCTGCCGGGTCGGGGCGGTCGCGTGCTCACCGGGCGGTCAGGCACCCCCCGTGGCCGGGGCTAGCATCGCCTTGTGACTGCACCGGCAACGACGCCCACCCACGCACTCCTCGACACGCACGCCGGGGTCCTCGACGAGATCCGTCAGGCCCTGACCACGCGCGTCTGGTACTCCCGCTACCCCGAGTCGCCCAGTCCCCGTGTCTACGGCGAGACCGCCGCGGCGGAGGGCCTGGCGGCCTACGAGGCCCACCTCGGGCAGCCGTATGCCGCCCTGTCGAGCCAGCCGACCGACGGCACCTTCGTGGGGAGTGAGGTGTCGCCCTACGGGCCGACGCTCGGCACGACCTACCCGGCGCTCGACGTCGACGCCGCGTTCGAGGCGGCCAGGGCAGCGATCCCCGCCTGGCGCGACGCCGGGCCACAGGTGCGCGCGGCGGTGTGCGTCGAGATCGTCGATCGCATCAACAAGCGCAGCTTCGAGATCGCCAACGCGGTGATGCACACGTCGGGGCAGCCGTTCGTCATGTCCTTCCAGGCCGGCGGTCCGCACGCGCAGGACCGTGCCGTCGAGGCTGTCGCGGCGGGGCTCGTCGAGCAGGAGCGCGTGCCCGCCTCGGTCGTGTGGGAGAAGCCCGGCCGTGACCGCGAGGGCAACCCGGCGCCGACGCGCATGCAGAAGGACTACCGCATCGTCCCGCGCGGCATCGCGCTCGTCATCGGCTGCAACACGTTCCCGACGTGGAACGCCTACCCGGGCATCTTCGCGTCGCTCGTCACCGGCAACCCGGTCGTCGTCAAGCCGCACCCGCGGGCCGTGCTGCCGCTCGCGATCTCGGTCGAGGTCGCGCGCGAGGTGCTGGCCGAGGCCGGCTTCGACGCCGCTCTCGTGCAGCTCGCCGCCGAGGCCGACGGCCAGGGGCTCGCCAAGACGCTCGCCGAGCGCGACGACGTCGCGATCATCGACTACACGGGCGGGCCGACGTTCGGCGCCTGGCTCGAGGAGACCGCCGGCGCCCACGGCGCGCTCGTCTACACCGAGAAGGCGGGCATCAACTCGATCGTCATCGACTCGACCGACAACCTCAAGGGCATGCTCGGCAACCTCGCCTTCAGCCTCACCCTCTACTCCGGGCAGATGTGCACCGCCCCGCAGAATCTCTACGTGCCTGCCGACGGCATCGACACCGACGAGGGCCACCTGTCGTTCGACGAGTTCGGCGACAAGCTCGCGGGGGCGGTGGGGCGTCTCACCGGTGACGACGCGAAGGCGGTCGAGCTGCTCGGCGCGACGGTCAACGACCAGGTGCGTGCCAACGCCGACTCGCTGGCGCAGCTCGCGTCGGACTCCGACGGCCGGGTCGTGCTCGACTCACGTCGCGTGACGCACCCGGCGTACGCCGACGCGGTCGTCCGCGCTCCCGGCCTCGTCGCGCTCGACGTCGCCCGCGAGGACGTCTACACGCAGGAGTGCTTCGGGCCGGTCGGCTTCCTCATCCGCACCGCCTCGACCGACCAGTCGCTCGCCCAGCTCGCCGACACCGTGCACGAGCACGGCGCGATGACGGCCGCCGTCTACTCGACCAGCGAGGACGTGCTCGACGCGGCTCGCGACGCGGCGGCCGCGGGCGGGGTCGCCCTCTCCGAGAACCTCACCGGCCAGATCTTCGTCAACCAGACGGCGGCGTTCTCCGACCTGCACGGCACGGGCGCCAACCCCGCCGCCAACGCGGCCTACACGGACGCCGCGTTCGTCGCGAACCGCTTCCGCGTCATCACGTCACGCCGGCACGTCTGAGGTCTCGTGGTTCTGGCTCCAGCGTCGATCGACCGGGATGCCCTGCAGCGCAGGGTGATTCGCACTCTGGTGGGCTCGCAGGTGCTCGGCGGAGTCGGCATGGCCTGCGGCATCGCGGTGGGCGCGCTGCTCGCCGAGGACCTCAGCGGCACCGAGGCGCTCGCCGGCGTCGGCACCACGGCACAGGTGCTCGGCACGGCCCTCATCACCATCCCGGTCGCGAGGGCGACGGCCGCGCGCGGCAGGCGGCTCGGGCTGCGCCTCGGCCTCACCCTCGCCTTCGTCGGCGCGGCAGTGGTCCTCGCCGCCGCCGTGCTGCGCTCGTTCCCGCTCTTCGTCGTCGGCATGTTCCTCTTCGGCGGTGGCACCACCGCCAACAACCAGACGAGGTATGCCGCCGCCGACCTCGCGCTTCCGGCGCGCCGGGGGCGTGACCTGAGCATCGTCGTCTGGGCGACGACCATCGGGTCGGTGGCCGGGCCCAACCTCGTCGGGCCGGGCAAGGCCGTGGCGCACGCCGTCGGGGTGCCGGAGCTGTCGGGCGTCTTCGTCTTCTCGCTCGCGGGGTTCGTGCTGGCGTGGCTCGTCGTCGACCGGCTGCTGCGCCCCGACCCGCTGCTCGCGGCGCGGACGCTCGATGCCCAGGCGCGTCGGGCCGACGCCGAGATGGTCCGGGCAGACGCGGTCGTCGCGGGCGTGGGCGGCGACGATCCGACCTCGGGTTCGGTCGCCGACGCCTCGCAGCACGACGGCCCGAACCACGACGGCTCGATGCGGCGTGGCCTCGCCGTGCTGCGCGCCAACCCGGCAGCACTCCAGGGGATGCTCATCATGGCCCTCGGCCACCTCGTGATGGTGAGCGTCATGGTGATGACACCGATCCACATGAAGCACGGCCACGCCGAGCTCGAGGTCATCGGCTTCGTCATCTCCATGCACATCCTGGGCATGTTCGCGCTGTCGCCGCTCGTCGGCATGGCCGTCGACCGCTGGGGCGGCCCGGCCGTGGCGACAACCGGCGGCGCGGTGCTGGCGTTCGCCGCGGTGCTGGCGTCGCGCTCGCACGCCGGCTGGTCGGGGCTGCTGCTCGTCGCCCTCTTCCTGCTCGGGGTCGGGTGGTCGTGCACGCTCGTGTCGGGCTCGACCCTGCTCACCTCGGCGGTCTCCACCGACGAGCGGCCGGCGGCCCAGGGCCTGGCCGACGTGCTCATGGGCCTCGCGGGTGCCTTCGGCGGTGTGGCGGCGGGTGTCGTCGTGGGGTCCGCCGGCTACGGGATGCTCGCCCTCGGCTCCGCCGTGGTCGGTGTCGTCGTGCTCGTCATCGGCGCGACGCGCGGCCCCCGCCGGCGTGGAGACGCGGACGTCCCGACCCCCGCCTGACCCCGCCTTTCCCCGTCTGGCCCCATCGAGTGCTCACTGTCCGACCGAGCCCGCGTCGGGAATCGAGCACTCGAGTGGAAGTGGGGTCCTGGCCAGGTCAGGTGAAGAGGGTCAGCACGAAGCCGATGAGGGGGATCGTGCCCTGCGACAGCGCGGCCCGCAGGTAGCTCTTGCCGGTCGTGATGAGCACCGTCGCGGCGGCCACCATCGATCCGGCGCAGAAGAGCATGAGGGTCTTGCCGACCTCGTGGTGGCCGGTCCACCACAGCACGATGCCCAGCGCGGCGCCGATGCCGAGGAAGAGGTTGTAGAAGCCCTGGTTGTACGCCATCGGCCGGGTCACGTCGGCGGCCGTCTGGTCGGCGACCCCGAACCGACGCCAGATGTCGGGACGAGTCCAGGCGACGCTCTCCATCCAGAAGATGTAGGCGTGGAGCAGGGCGGCCAGACCGACGAACACGCTCGCGACGAAGCTCATGCTCGCGATCGTAGAGCGGCCCGCCCGCCGACGCCGTGCACCGAACCGGCGGATCGCTTTCTCGATCGCTGGCCTCCGCCCGCCACCGCCGCAGTCGAGAGAACGCTTTGTCACTCGCGGGACGTGACGGAGCGTTCTTTCGATTGGGTGGGGGGAACGCGGGTGCGCGGCGAACGGCGGACCCGGGTCGTGTGACGGAGTGCTCTCTCGGTCGGCGCGGAGCGAGCCGGTCAGGCGGTGATGCGGAGGGTGCTCGTGCGGTCGGGGCGGACGAGCACCTCGATGCGGTCGGCGACGCGGGACTTCAGCTCGGTGACGTGGCTGACGATGCCGACCGTGCGACCACCCTCGCGCAGCCCCTCGAGGGTGTGCATCACGTCGTCGAGCACGTCGGGGTCGAGGGTGCCGAAGCCCTCGTCGACGAAGAGGGTGCCGAGGTCGACGCCACCGGACTCGGCGCGCACGACCTCGGCGAGGGCGAGCGCGAGCGACAGGGAGACGTAGAAGGTCTCGCCGCCCGAGAGCGTGCCGACCTCGCGCACCTGGTTGGTGTGCATGTCGTGGACCCGCACCCCGAGGCCCGACTTGGCGTTGCCCTTCTTCGCGTCGGTGTGCTCGAGCGTGTAGCGACCGCCGGAGAAGCGGCCGAGCTCCGTGTTGGCGGCCGCGAGCACCTCGGTGAAGCGGCGGATGAGGACGTACTTGGCCAGGTCGAGGTTGAGCTGGTTGTCGCCGTTGCCGGCGACGAGCTGACCGACCCGGACGGCGTCGGCGGTCTCGGCAATCACCGCGGCGTTGCGCGACAGGGCTTCGCGGATGTCGGCCACGCGCCGCTTGGTGCGGGCGACCTGGTCGCGCAGGCTGCCGTGCTCGTGGGCGGCGGCCTCCATGTCCTTCTTGGCGGCGACGGCGAGGGCTTCGAGCTGCTCGATGTCGTCGAAGAGCGCATCGAGCTGGACGTCGGCGAGCTCAGGACCGGTGAGCCCCGCCCGCACCTGTGTGCAGGCGCGCTCGAAGTCGTCGATCTCCTTGGTGCGGGCGCTGATCCACTCGGCGCTGCGGTCGGCTGCCATCCACTCGGCGACGTCGGCGAAGCCGAACTGGGCGAGGTCGGAGTCGCGGACGGCGGTGTCCTCGGCGACGGCCGCGGCGGCGACGTCGCGCTGGCCGATGGCGTCGACGAGCGCGTCGATGCGACCGGCGGCCGCCACGAGGTCGCTTCGTCGGGCGGCGACGCTGGGGTGGCCGTCGCGTGCCTGCTCGACGAGGGTGGTCTCCTCGGCGATTCGCGTGTCGAGGTCAGTGACGGCCTGCTCGGTGCGAGCGAGCTCGGCGGCCAGTCGCGCGGCCTGCGCCGACAGGGTGTCGACACGGTCGCGCAGCTCGCGGAGTCGCGCCGCCCCGGCCTCGACGTCGGAGCGGGCGCTGACCGACTCGGCCAGGTCGCGGCCGGCGGCCTCGGCCCGGGCGCGGGCGGTGTCGACGTCCAGTCCGTCTGCGCGAGCTGCGAGCTCGCGCACCTCGGAGCGCAGGGCCCCGAGGACGTCGGCGGCGTGCGTCGCGCGTCGCCGCAGGTCCACGACGCGGGTCTCCTCGGCGTCGATCTGCTCGGGCGTGACGGCGTCGAGGGTCGGGTGCGCCGGGGAGGGGTGTTCGGTCGACCCGCACACGGGGCACGGGTCGCCGTCGACGAGGGAGAGGCCGAGCTCGCCGGCGATGCCCTCGATGCGGGCGCGACGCAGCCCGGCGAGGCCGGTCTCGGCAGCTGCCACGACAGACAACGCCTCGGCCGCCGCGGCCTCGCACCCGGGGACCCGTCCCGCGGCAGCGGCGTGCGCGAGCGCCGCCTCGAGCCGCTCCTTGGCGCGGGACCCCTCTGCCGTGCGTCCGTCGACGAGGGCGGTCAGCCGCCGTGCCTCGGTGAGCGCCTCCTCGTGGGTGCCGATGGTCACCGGCAGGGCCTCGAGCTCGGTGGTGACCGCGGCGACGGAGCGCCGGATGCCGTCTCGGTGCTCGGCCAGTCGTCGTTGCTCGGACAACCTTGAGGCGAGGGCGGTCTCGACCGCGATCGCGCCGGTGAGCGAGCCGACGACCTCGCGAGCCCGGGCAGCTGCTTCGCGCAGGGCGGCTGGACCGTGGTCGCGCAGGGCCGGCTCCACCTGCTCGCGCGCCTTGGCCAGCGCCGCGGCCGCGCGCTTGAGGGCGGCCTCGGACAGCGCCAGGGTGCGCACCGCGCCGGCGACGGGCCGAGCCTGCTGCGCGCGTGCCACCTCCTCGCGCAGCTCGGTGAAGCGCACCGCCTGCTTGCCGAGGTCGTGCTCCTGCTGCTGCAGCGCCAGCAGGCGCTCGCGGCGCTGCATGCGCAGCCTGGCGTCGCTGACCATGTCGGCCATCTGCTTGTGGCTCTCGATGGCCTCGCGGCTGGCCTTGCCGGCGTGGCGCTCGCGCGTGGTCAGCTCGTCGACGACCTGCGACAGCTCGGCCTCGAGGGCATCCGGCGCCGTGCGGCTCAGGGCCTCGAGCACGTCGCGGCGCTCGGTCTCCAGACCTGCCGACACCGCGAGCGCGTGCACGGCCAGGCGGATCTCGTCGACCGCCGACTGCCGGCGCGCCTGGGCGGCCTTGCCCGCCTCGACGATCTCGTCCTGCACACGGCGGAAGAACGCCGTGCCGAACACCTTCTCGAGGAGCTTGCCCTTGTCTTCGGACCGGGCCCGCAGGAAGGTGGCGAACTCACCCTGCGGCAGGATCACGGTCTGCACGAACTGGTCGCGGGTGAGACCGACCGCCCGGGTGATCTCGTCGTCGCAGTCGCCGATGTTGGTCGAGAGCAGCTCGCCGCCCGTCAGGTCGTCGGGGGTCTGCAGGCGCCACAGCTTGATCGTCGGTTGCTGCACGGTCGAGCCGGTGCCGCGCGACTTCGGCCGCTCGAAGCGGGGTGTGCGCTGCACCCGGTAGAGGCCCGACTGGGTCTCGAAGACGAGGACGACGACCGGCACCGTGCGCGGGTCGGCGTGGTGCGAGTGAATGCGCTCGACGTCGGCGGAGGCCTGGGCGACCTTGCCGTAGAGCGCGAAGGTGATGGCGTCGATGATGGTCGACTTGCCGGATCCCGTCGGTCCCTCGAGCAGGAAGAGCCCGGCCCGACCCACGGTGGTGAAGTCGATGACCTCGGTGCCGGCATACGGCCCGATCGCCGTCATGGAGAGGTGGTGCAGCTGCACGTCACGCCACCTCCTGCGCCTCGGCCTTGTGCTGGGCGACGACGGCGGCCTCGTAGCCGGCTGCGAAGACGTCGACCTCACCGTCGCTCGCCTCGGTCTTGGTGACGTAGGCGATGAAGTCGGAGCCGAGCTCGCGCGGGTCGCGCTCGCTCACGACGGTGGTGCCGCCCCGGGTGCGCTCGACCGCCCCCTCGGGGTCGTGGAAGACCTGGAGGGCGTGCGGGAAGCGTGACTTGAGGCGGTCCATGAGCGAGTCGGGCCGCACGCGGTCGGTGACCGTGACGCGCACCCACGCGCTCTCGGCGTGCGTGTGCTCGGGTGCCTCGAGCAGCTCGTCGAGTCGGCCCCGGAGCGTCGCCATCGGGCGAGGCTGGGAGATCTCGACCGGAGTCACGCGAGCCGGGCCGGTCTCGTCGAGGTCGACGAGCAGCACGACCTTCTCGTGGTCCTGCTCGGAGAACGAGTAGCGCAGCGGCGACCCGGAGTAGCGCACCACCGACCCGTCGGCCGAGTCGGGGGCCTGGGGTCCGTGGAGGTGCCCGAGCGCCGCGTAGTCGATGCCGGCGAAGACGGTGCCGGCCACCCGGTCGACGCCGCCGACCATGATCGAGCGCTCGGAGTCGCTCGGCTCGGCGCCTGCGACGAACGCGTGGGCCAGCACGACCGAGCGGACGCCGGGGCGGTCGGCGAGGTCGGCCCGGATGCGCTCGACGGCGGCGCCGACGACGGCCTGGTGCGACCTCGGCAGCGGCTCACCACCACCGGCCAGCGCAACTCGCGCGTGGTCGGGGTCGAGGTAGGGGATGCCGTAGATCGCGCCCCGCACGCCGTCGCTGCCCTCGAGCAGGACCGGTAGGTCGAGCTGCTCGAGGTCGGTGACCATGCGGATGCGGTCGCGGAAGAGGCCCGAGCCGTAGCCGAGGCGGATGGCGGAGTCGTGGTTGCCCGAGGTCACGACGACGGTGGTGACGGCGGACAGTCGCGACAGCGTCCACTCGAACAGCTGCACCGACTCGACGGGCGGGACGCCGCGGTCGTACACGTCGCCTGCGACGAGCACCGCGTCGACGGGGATGCCGTCGGGCGGCGACTCGACGAGCTCGCAGATGCGCTCCAGGACAGCCGTCTGGGCCTCGTGGAGGTTCACGCCGTGGAGCGTGCGCCCGAGGTGCCAGTCGGAGGTGTGGAGCAACCGCATGCCCCGACGGTAGGACTCCGCGCCGACAGCCCCGAAACCGACACCCCGGTATGCCGTGAGCCCACCTCCCCGGAGGGAAGCGGGCTCACGGCATACCGGGGTGTCTGGTGGTGGTCAGTCGCGCTTGGCGAAGCTGAGGATCATCGACACGAAGGTGACGATGAGCGCCCCGAAGACGGCGTCCCAGAAGAAGTGGTCGATGTGGAACGCGAGGTTGAGCTTGCCGGCGAGCCACGAGGTGAGCTCGAGCATCAGCGCGTTGACGATGAAGACGAACAGTCCCAGCGTCAGGATGATGAACGGCATCGACAGCAGCTTCGCCACGGGCCGGATGAGGGCGTTGACGACGCCGAAGATCAGGGCGACGAGGACGACCGTCCAGAAGATGTTGCCCGTGCGGCCCTCGCCGAACGTGATGCCCGGGATGGCCCACGCGGCGATCCACAGGGCGACGGCGTTGATGACCGTCTGCAGCGCGAAGTTGATGAGCATGCGCTCAGTGTTCCACGGCGGCAGGCGAATCGTCGGGCAGGCCGGGGTGCTCGTCGCCGGGGATGCGCGGCTGGAACATTGCGTTGAGGCGCAGCAGGTCGGGCTCGACCATCTTGAGCGACCCGATGGCCTCGGCCACGGGCACGCGCTCGATGTGCCCGTTCTGCAGGGCCACCATCTGGCCCCAGGCGCCGTCGAGGGCGGCCTCGACCGCGGCGACGCCGAACCGGGTGCCGAGCACGCGGTCGAAGGCGACGGGCGAGCCACCGCGCTGGATGTGACCGAGCGCGGTCATGCGGCTCTCGATGCCGGTGCGGCCCTGGATCTCGCGGGCGAGGATCGAGCCGATGCCGCCGAGGATCTGGTGGCCGTACTTGTCGACCTCGGGCGCCGGGATCTCGATCGTGCCCTCCTTGGGGAGGGCGCCCTCGGCGACGACGACGATCGTCGCGAAGCGGCCCTTCTTGTGACGGTGGACGATGCGCTCGCACACCTCGTCGATGTCGAACGGCTCCTCGGGCACGAGGGTGATGGCGGCGCCGCCGGCGAGGCCCGACCAGATGGCGATGTGCCCGACGTGCCGGCCCATCACCTCGACGACGAGCACCCGGTGGTGCGACTCGGCGGTGGTGTGGAGGCGGTCGATGGCGTCGGTGCAGATCTGCACGGCCGTCTGGAAGCCGAAGGTCATCTCGGTGAGGGAGATGTCGTTGTCGATCGTCTTCGGCACGCCGATGACGGGGAACCCGTTCTCGTGCAGGCGGTTGACGACGCCCATGGAGCCTTCGCCGCCGATGCCGATGATCGCGTCGAGGCCGTGCCGGTCGTATGCCTTGCGCACGCGCTTGAGGCCGTCCTCGTGGGCGAACGGCTGGTCGCGGGACGTGCCGAGGATCGTGCCGCCGAGCGGGAGGATGCCGCGGCAGCGGTCGACGTCGAGGATCTCGTAGTCGTTGTCCATGACACCGCGCCACGCGTTGCGGAAGCCGATGACGGTGCTGTCGTAGGTGACCTCGGCGGCGCGGGTCGCGCCGCGGATGACGGCGTTGAGGCCGGGACAGTCCCCGCCCCCGGTGAGAATGCCGATGCGCATTGAGTGGACTTTCGGAGAGTGGGCAGCAAACAGGGTGTCGTGGCGGCGCTGACGCGACGATGTGAGCCTAGCCACAGAGCGGGCGCCGCGTCAGTCCTGCGTCCATGGGGCGGTCGCCGCCGTGGACACTGCCTCTACAGTTCGGGTATGAGCGACGCGGCCGAGCACCCCTCCCAGCACCCCGACGTGAACCCCGGCGTCAGGCTCCGTGAGGTCCTCGCGCAGATGCCGGACTACAAGCCGGGCAAGCCGGCGGCGGCGCCCGCCGGCGTGACGGCCTACAAGCTGTCGTCCAACGAGAACCCGTACGGCCCGCTCCCGTCGGTGCTCTCGGCGATCGACGGCGCTGCGGCGTCGGTGAACCGCTACCCCGACATGGCAGTCACCGCCCTCACGCAGCGTCTCGCCAAGGCGCTCGACGTGCCGACCGAGTGCATCGCGACGGGCACCGGCTCGGTCGCCGTGCTGGCGCAGATCGTCAACGCCGCCTGCGACGCCGGCGACGAGGTCGTCTTCGCGTGGCGCTCCTTCGAGGCCTACCCGATCGTCACGCAGCTCGCCGGCGCCACGCCCGTCATGGTGGGTCTCGACGAGCAGGCCCGCCACCGGCTCGACGCCATGTTCGCCGCGATCACCGAGCGCACCCGCGTCGTGCTCGTCTGCACGCCGAACAACCCGACGGGTCCCTGCGTGCACCAGTCCGAGCTCGAGGCGTTCCTCGACAAGGTGCCGAGCGACGTCATCGTCGTGGTCGACGAGGCGTACGTCGAGTTCGTCCGCGACCCCGAGGCCGTACGCGGTCTCGACGTCTGGCGCCACCGTCCCAACGTCGTCGTCCTCCGCACCTTCTCGAAGGCGTACGGCCTCGCCGGCCTGCGCGTCGGGTATGCCGTCGCGCACCCTCCGGTCGCCGCTGCGCTCCGCAAGACGGCCACGCCGTTCGGCGTGAACTCGATCGCGCAGGCGGCCGCGATCGCCTCGCTCGACGCGTTCGACGAGCTGACCGAGCGGGTCGAGACGATCGTCGCCGAGCGGGACCGCGTGGTGCGGGCGCTCGCCGACCAGGGGTGGAAGCTGCCGCAGTCCGACGCCAACTTCGTGTGGTTCCCGCTGGGGGCCGACTCGACCGCGTTCTCGCAGGCGTGCGAGGAGGCCGGCCTGATGGTGCGGCAGTACGGCGACGACGGCGTGCGGGTCACGACCGGCGAACCCGAGGCCAACACGCGCCTCGTCGAGGTGGCGGGGCGTTTCGGGGCGCGCTGATCGAGGCGAGAATGGACTGGCCGCCCGGAGTGGTGCGGCACAGCTCTCCTTCGGAGGTCGCCCATGGACACGCAGGGCACCCGGCGCGCCGCCCGCTGGTCGAGCGGCGGCCTCGCCCTGGTCGGAGTGCTGCTGCTCCTGCCGTCGTTCGTCGAACCGACGAGGACCATGTCGGTCTCGGACCGCGAGCGCGGGGCCCTGCTCAAGACCGAGTCCGACTGGCGCTGGGGCAGGGTCCGGGTCACCGGGGTCGAGAACGTCGAGCTGCAGGACACCTGGAGCTGGCTGGGGCTCGTCGTGTTCGGTCTCCTCGCGGCCGGCGCGACGGTGTGCGTGGTGCTGTGGCTGCTGCACCGGCCGCTCGCCTCGGCGGCCGCCCCCGCCGGCGTGGGACTGCTCGCCGGTAGCGCCCTCACGACCGTGGCATCACGGGTGAACGCCTCGCTCACCGAGGTCGACCAAGGCGTGGCCGGGCTCACCGTGCGCACCCAGATGACGCTTCCCGCGACGCTCGAGACGGCATCGGTCGTCGTGTTGCTCGGCGCGGTCGTCGCGATGGTGGTCACCTCGAGACTCGACCGTGCAGAGGTGCCGGCGGCGCACGAGGAGCCGCAGCACGGTCGCACGCCGGGCCGGGTGCTCCCGGGCCGCCCGGTTGCAGTGGAGAGGGGCGCCCTGCGGCCCGCGGGCGAGCACCTCTCCGGGCCGCCCGTCGAGCTCGTGGAGGACGAGCGGGGGTGAGGACGAGCGGGGGTGAGGGCGTGACAGGGCGGCGCGGTGGACGGGTCGTTCGCGCGGCCCCGGTGGCCGCGGCGACGCTGGGGGGTCTCGGCCTCGTGCTCGCTGGGACGACGACGGTCTGGCCCACGCTGGTCCTGTCGGTGCGGATGCCCGGGAGCGGCGACCCGACGCGTGGGTCGGAGCAGCGTTTCTGGGCGTGGGGTCGCGACGTCGTCAGCTACACCTCCGACGGGCTCGTGCTCGACGACGACATCGGGCCGCACCCGGTCCCGCGCCTGCTGCTCCTCGTGGCGGTCCTGGTGCTCGCCGCGGTCGCGCTCGTCGCCGTCGCCGTGCGGCCCGGGCGGCGGACCGAGCAGCTCGCCGCGGTCTGCACGGCGCTGGCGCTCGGCACCGTGGCCTCGTCGACCGTCGCGCGGTGGTCCTTCGACGACAGGACGGCGATGCTCCAGCCCTCGGTGCGCACCGTGACGACCGCTGCCGGTTGGTCGGAGTCCCTGGCCGTCGTCCTGCTGCTCGTCGCCCTGGCGCTGCTGCTCGGACCGTCCGCGGCCTCGAGGGTCCGCGGGACCGTCGCGGCGTGGGTCCGTGCCGGGGGCCGGAGACCGTCGCCCGAGCCCGACGAGGCGAGGGACCGCGCGCAGGTCGGGTTCACCGACGACCGCGACGCCGGACGGCCCTGACCCGCATCCGTGGCTGCTCGGGCCCCGCAGCGTCGGTGGTCGGGGCTAGCGTGCCGTCATGGACATGAAGCTCGAGCTGGTGGCCGTCCCCGTGACCGATGTCGACCGGGCCAAGGAGTTCTACGTCGACCGGGTGGGTTTCAACGCCGACCACGACTACACCGTGAGTGACGAGGTCCGTTTCGTCCAGCTGACGCCCCCGGGCTCGGCCTGCTCGATCGCCATCGGCAAGGGCCTGACCCAGATGGTCCCCGGTGGTCTGGACAACCTCCAGATGGTCGTCGCCGACGTCGACGCGCTGCGCGCCGAGCTCGTCGGTCGCGGTGTCGAGGCGTCCGAGGTCGACGAGCAGGCGTGGGGGCGCTTCGTCTACTTCTCCGACCCCGACGGCAACCGCTGGTCGCTGCAGCAGCTCCCTGCCTGGTCGGCCGGGGCCGGTGGCGACGGGGTCAACCCGCAGGACTGACGTCGACCGGCCGCAGCACGGCAACCGGGATGATGCGGCCCGCCTTCGCCTCGTACTTCGCGACACCCGGGACGGCTGCCAGCACGACCTCCCGCCAGACGCGGTCGCGCTCGGTGCCGGCCAGTACCTGTGGCACGACCTCAAGCGGGGTCGTGCCGATCTCGACGCGTGCACGCGAGGCGCGGCGCAGGTTGCGGAACCAGTCCGGCTCGGTGGGTGAGCCGCTCCCGGTGCCCCAGACGAGGAACCCGCCTTCGTAGTCGAGGAAGCGAACCATGACCGACCGGGGGAGGCCGGTGCGTCGACCGGGGGCGCAGAGCATCAGCACCTTCTGGTCGCCGAAGGCGTCGAGCCGCCCCTTGAGGGCTCGATGAAGGAAGAGCCCGATCGCGTTTCCGTTCCGGGTCATCTGATGCTTGAACGTCGCCACCGAACCCTCCTCCGGATGACTCCAGAATCCCGCTTCCCGTTCGACGGCGTCAACGTGCGCGGGCGGGCGAAGGGGGCAGGCGCGCGGTGTCGGCGCCGCGGCATACGGTCGGGTCATGCTCACCGCCGTCGCCGTCTCGGGCTACCGGTCGCTGCGCGACGTCGTCGTGCCGCTCCACGGGCTCGACGTCGTCACCGGCGCCAACGGCAGCGGCAAGTCGAGCCTCTACCGCTCCCTCCGGCTGCTCGCCGGCTGTGGTCGGGGCGACGTCATCGGCACGCTCGCGCGCGAGGGCGGGCTCCAGTCGGCGCTCTGGGCCGGGCCCGCGACCCTCGGTGGTGCACGCGACCGGGGCCATGCCGTCCAGGGCACACGGCGCAAGGGGCCGATCAGCCTGCAGCTGGGATTCGCGTCCGACGACTTCGGCTACCTCGTCGACCTCGGCCTGCCGCAACAGGCCTCCGGGGTGGACGCCGGGTCGGCCTCCGCGTTCCTGCGCGACCCCGAGATCAAGCGCGAGGTCGTGTGGTCCGGGCCGGTCATGCGTCCCGGTTCGGTGCTCGTGCGTCGCCGGTGGGGCGTCGTCGAGACCCGCGCGACCTCCGGCAGCGACGACGACTGGGACGCCGGCTGGGGCGGCAGCGAGGGTGAGGACGAGTCCGAGTGGGAGTCCGACCCCGTGGAGGCGCCCGGCTCACGCACCGGGTCGCGCGCCGCCTACCGTGACCCCGCGCCCTCCGGCGGGCCGGGCGCCCGGTCCGCCGGTGGCAGCCGACGCGGTCGGCCGGGCTGGACCGAGCTGACCCGGTCCCTGCGGCCGTGGGAGAGCATGCTCACCGAGCTCGCCGACCCCGAGCGGGCCCCCGAGCTGCTGCGCGTGCGCCGGATGATGCGCGGCTGGCGCTTCTACGACGGCTTCCGGGCCGACGCCGGCGCGCCGGCCCGTACGCCGCAGGTCGGCACCCGCACACCGGTGCTCGCCGACGACGGCAGCGACCTTGCCGCGGCGCTCCAGACCATCCGCGAGCAGGGCGACCGCGCGCTCGACCACGCCGTCGCCGACGCCTTCGACGGGGCGATCCTCGACGTCACCGTCGAGGGCGGCCGCTTCGACGTGGCGCTGCACCAGCCGGGCATGCTGCGACCGCTGTCGGGCGCCGAGCTCTCCGACGGCACCCTGCGCTACCTGCTGCTCGTCGCGGCGCTGCTCACCCCCGACCCGCCGCCGCTCATGGTGCTCAACGAGCCCGAGACCTCGCTCCACCCGCAGCTGCTGCCGCCCCTCGCGCGCCTCATCCGCGCGGCAGCCGAGCGCAGCCAGGTCATGGTCGTCTCCCACTCCCGGGCCCTCGTCGACGAGCTCGGCGTCGTCGACCTCGACGACGACGACGACCAGGACGAGGACGAGGACGAGGACCAGGACGACACCCGCGTCGGTCTCGGCTCACCGGCCCGTGGCATCACCCTGGCCAAGGACCTCGGTGAGACCTTCGTGCAGGGCCAAGGTCTGCTCACGACGCCCGCCTGGTCGTGGGGCACCCGCCGCTGACCGCACCGACGCCCGCACCCGACGCGACGGCATACCTGCTCGGGAACGTCCACGACGGTCGCCCAGTCGTCCCGCATTGTGAGATTCGCAGGGCTCTCCGGTAAGTTCCGGGTCGAGGACCAAGCACGTGTCCGTCGTCACGAACGGCGGCTCTGCGCCCCCCAGAAGCCGACAGCGGGTGACCCCCGTATGCGGGCCGAACGAGTAGGCCGGTCTCACCGGCAAAGGAGCCCCACGTGAGCGACAAGGTTGTCGCCGAGCTGCACGAGCCGACCCCCGCGGTCGGCGACGGTGGCCCGGACATGATCCAGTTGCTGACCCCCGAAGGTCAGCGCGTGTCCCACCCCGACTACGACAAGTACGTCGCGGACCTGACACCCGAGGACCTGCGGAGCTTCTACCGCGACCTCGTCCTGATCCGTCGTCTCGACGCCGAGGGCTACGCGCTCCAGCGTCAGGGCGAGCTCGGCCTGTGGCCCAGCCTGCTCGGCCAGGAGGCCGCCCAGGTCGGCTCCGGCCGCGCGCTCAAGCCGCACGACTTCGTCTTCCCCACCTACCGCGAGCACGGCGTCGGCTTCGTGCGCGGCATGGACCCGCAGAGCTCGCTGCAGCTCTTCCGCGGCGTCAGCCAGGGCGGCTGGGACCCGCAGGAGAACAACTTCCACCTCTACACGATCGTCATCGGCGCGCAGGCGCTGCACGCCACCGGCTACGCCATGGGTGTGCGCATGGACGGCAACGTCGGCACCGGCGACCCCGACCGCGACACCGCCGTCATCTGCTACTTCGGTGACGGCGCCAGCTCGCAGGGTGACGTCAACGAGGCGTTCGTCTACGCGGCGAGCTTCGATGCCCCGGTCGTCTTCTTCTGCCAGAACAACCAGTGGGCCATCTCCGAGCCCGTCGAGAAGCAGACCCGCATCCCGCTCTTCCAGCGCGCCCGAGGCTTCGGCTTCCCCGGCGTGCGCGTCGACGGCAACGACATCCTCGCCACGTATGCCGTGACACAGCACTGTCTCGACGAGGCCCGCAACGGCAACGGCCCACTGCTCATCGAGGCCTACACCTACCGCATGGGTGCGCACACCACGGCCGACGACCCGACGAAGTACCGCGTCTCGGCCGAGGTCGAGGAGTGGAAGTTCCGCGACCCGATCCTGCGCCTCAAGACCCTCCTCGCCCACGAGGGCATGGCCGACGAGGAGTTCTTCGCCGGCGTCGACGAGGAGGCCGACCGCTTCGCCGCGGAGCTGCGCGACGGCTGCGTCAACATGGAGACGATGGCCGGCGAGACGATGTGGGACCACATCTACGCCGAGGACCACCCCGTCATGGAGGCGGAGCGTGCCGCCTACCTTGCCTACAAGGCGAGCTTCGAGGAGGCGAACTGATGGCGCTCGAGAAGGTCACCCTCGGCAAGAGCATCACCAACGGCCTGCGCAAGGCCATGGAGGCCGACCCCAAGGTCGTGCTCATCGGTGAGGACATCGGCAAGCTCGGCGGCGTCTTCCGCATCACGGAGGGCCTGCAGAAGGACTTCGGCGAGGAGCGCGTCATCGACTCGCCGCTCGCCGAGTCGGGCATCGTCGGCACCGCGGTCGGCATGGCGCTGCGCGGCTACCGGCCCGTCTGCGAGATCCAGTTCGACGGGTTCGTCTACCCGGCGTTCGACCAGATCGTCAGCCAGGTCGCGAAGATGCGGGCCCGCTCGCTCGGCGCGATCAAGATGCCGATGGTCATCCGCATCCCGTTCGGCGGCGGCATCGGCAGCCCCGAGCACCACTCCGAGAGCCCCGAGGCGTACTTCGCGCACACCGCCGGCCTTCGCGTCGTCGCGTGCAGCAACCCCGAGGACGCGCACTGGATGATCCAGCAGGCCATCGAGTGCGACGACCCGGTGATGTTCTTCGAGCCGAAGCGGCGCTACCACGACCGCGCCGAGTACGACACGGCAGCGACGTCAGCGCCCCGCAGCCTCTTCGAGGCTGCCGTGCTGCGCGAGGGCACCGACGTGACGCTCCTCGGCTACGGCCCCGTCGTCAAGACGATGATGGAGTCCGCCGCGGCCGCCGAGGCGGAGGGCACGAGCATCGAGGTCATCGACCTGCGCTCGCTGTCGCCGCTGCCGATCGACACCATCGTGGCGTCGGTGCGCAAGACGGGCCGTCTCGTCATCGTGCACGAGGCGAGCAGCTTCCTCGGCATGGCGTCGGAGATCTCCGCCCAGGTGACCGAGCAGTGCTTCTACGAGCTCGAGGCACCGGTCATCCGCGTCAACGGTGCGAACATCCCCTACCCGCCGAGCCGGATGGAGGAGGAGTTCCTCCCCGACCTCGACCGCATCCTCGACGGCGTCGACCGCGCGCTCGCGTACTGAGAAGGGCTGCGACACATGGCAATCAAGACGTTCAACCTGCCCGACCCCGGCGAGGGCCTCGTCGAGGCCGAGATCGTCGAGTGGAAGGTCGCGCCCGGCGACTCCGTCAAGGTCAACGACATGGTGCTCGAGATCGAGACGGCCAAGTCGCTCGTCGAGCTGCCCATCCCGTGGGCGGGCACCGTCAAGGAGCTGCTCGTCGAGGTCGGCCAGACCATCGACGTCGGCACACCGATCATCTCGATCGACGACGGCAAGGGTGGCGACGAGACCCCGGCCGCACCCGCCGCCGACAAGGCCGACGGTGCGTCGGAGGCGATCCTCGTCGGCTACGGCGCCAAGGCGGGCGCGACCGCGCGTCGCCCGCGCAAGGCCGCCGCCCCGTCCGGGTCCGCTTCCGCGCCCGTGGCATCCGCCGCCGTGGCCTCGGCCCCGACCGAGACCGAGCAGGTCGCCGCGGCCGCACAGGTCGCCGAGCATGTCGCCCCGGCGCCGCGCACCGAGTCCCCGGCCCCCGCGGTCGCCGAGCCCGTCTCTCGCGAGGGCCGCCCGAAGGCGAAGCCCCCAGTGCGCAAGCTCGCCAAGGACCTCGGGGTCGACCTCTGGTCCGTCCAGGGGTCCGGCACTGACGGCATCATCACCCGTGACGACGTGCACGCCTTCGTGTCCGGCTCGGGTTCCGCTGCGGCGCAGGCCGTCTCGGCCCCGGCCGCAGCCGCCGTCAACGGTGCGGCGGCACCGGGCGGCGCGGCATACGCCCCCTTCGGCTCGGGCCCGCGCGAGGAGCGCACCCCGATCAAGGGCGTGCGCAAGATGACCGCGCAGGCGATGGTCGGCTCGGCGTTCACCGCCCCGCACGTCACCGAGTGGATCACGATCGACGTCACCAAGACGATGGAGCTCGTCGACCGCCTCAAGGGCAGCCGCGAGTTCAAGGACGTCAAGGTCACGCCGCTGCTCGTGCTCGCCAAGGCGCTCGTCCTCGCGGTGAAGCGCAACCCGGGCATGAACGCGACGTGGGACGAGGCCGCCCAGGAGATCGTCCAGAAGAACTACGTCAACCTCGGCATCGCCGCGGCGACCCCGCGGGGCCTGATCGTCCCGAACATCAAGGACGCCCACGGCATGTCGATGCTCGAGCTGGCGCAGGCCATCGGCGCGCTCACGGCGACGGCCCGCGAGGGTCGCACCCAGCCGGCCGAGATGTCGGGCGGCACGATGACGATCACCAACGTCGGCGTCTTCGGCGTCGACAGCGGCACGCCGATCATCAACCCGGGCGAGTCGGCCATCGTCTGCTTCGGCGCCATCCGCAAGCAGCCGTGGGTCGTCACCGACGCCGACGGCAACGACGAGATCGCGATCCGCCACGTCACGCAGCTGGCGGTCAGCTTCGACCACCGCCTCATCGACGGCGAGCTCGGGTCGAGGTTCCTCAGCGACCTCGCGGCGATCCTCGCCGACCCCGCCCAGGCCCTCGTCTGGGGCTGACCGCCGAGCCCCACACCCCCCGCACCAACCGAACGCGGCGTTCGCGCGTTGTGGGGGACGGCAGGGGAGGTAGGGGGTCAGCCTCCCGCGACGCGCTTCAGGACGACGTCCATGAGGCGGTCCGGGAGCAGGCGTCGCGCCGCGAGGATCGTGCGGGCACCACGCCCGGCCGGGTAGCGCGCCGCCGGGTTCGCCGCCTCGAGCGCGACGAGCACCTTCTCGGCGACCGCGTCCGGACTCGAGATGCGCCTCGGGTCGTAGGTGCGCTCGTAGGCTGCGGCCATCCGCATCGCCGCCTTCTCGTAGTCCGTGCCACGCGACCAGGCGAGCATGCTCTCGCGGGCGATGCCGTCCCACTCCGAGACGATCGGGCCGGGCTGGATGAGCACGACGTCGATGCCGAACGGTGCGAGCTCGAGGCGCAGGCTGTCGCTGAACCCCTCGACCGCGAACTTCGTCGCGTGGTACCAGGCGCCGAGCGGCTCGTAGATGCGTCCGCCGATGCTCGAGATGTTGACGATGGTCCCCGACCGCTGCCGCCGCAGCTGCGGGATGACGAGCTGCGTGAGGCGAGCCAGCCCGAAGACGTTGACCTCGAACTGCCGGCGCGCCTCCTCGAGCGGGACGGTCTCGACGGGGCCGTAGGAGCCGTAGCCCGCGTTGTTGACGAGGGCGTCGATGCGGCCCTGCTCGTCGATGACGCGGCGCACGCCAGCCACCATCGAGCCGTCGTCGGTGACGTCCATGGCGAAGGTCGTGACGCCGCGCGACGCCAGGCCGGCCATCCGGTCGACGCGCCGCGCGACGGCATACACGGTCCACCCCGCCTCGACGAGGTGGACCGCGATGGACTCGCCGATGCCGGCGGAGGCGCCCGTCACGAGGGCGACCTTCTTCGTCCCGTCAGTCATGCCGCCACCGTATGCGGCCCTGTGGCGTCAGCGGGCGGCGACTGCCTCCTGCTCGGCGACGCGGGCGTTCTGCCGGTCGACGAGGTAGGCGGCGCCGAGGTCGTCGCCGACGGACGACAGCATCTGGATGTCGACGGCCTCGTGCCGCTCGGCAACGGTCGGCTCGACGGTCGTCATCACCGTGCGGGCGTCACGCTCTGCCACGGCGGTCGCGAGCTCGCGCTTGAGAGCGTCGTCGAGCACGCCGCCCAGCGCCTTGGCACGGGCCCCGACCTCGACGGCGAAGCGCTCGGTCTCGGCCGCGAGGGCGAGGTCCTCGGTGGTGAGCATCCGGGCCGTGCGGTGGAGCAGCGCCGCGCCGGCGTCGAGGTCGCCGTCGCCGAGCCGGGTCACGGCCCGCGTCAGCAGCGGACGGTCGCCGCGCAGCGCCGAGTCGGCGAGCAGGCCCAGACGCAGTCCGAGCAGGCGCTCGTGGGTACGCGTGTTGCCGGCCTCGCGGCCGAGCGGCACCTTGAGCTCGTCGTCGGGGGCCGACTGCGACAGGGTGTCGAGCATCTCGATGCCGGCCTCGTCGGGCGTGTGCACCGTGTCGCGCAGCGGCAGCTCCTTGATGAAGAGCGCGGCGAGCAGCGCGAGGGCGAAGGGCACGAGTCCCCAGACGAAGACCGTGTGGAGCGAGTCGGCGAGACCCTGCTGGACGCCGGTGGCGACCCGGGGCGGCAGCTTCGCGAGAGCGGACGGGTCGAGCACCGAGCCGGCGCTGACCTGCTGTCCGGACGCCTGCATCTGCTGCACGACCGAGGCCGGCAGGTGCGAGGCGATGTTGCCGGCGAGGCCGCTCGTCATGATCGTGCCGAAGACCGCGGTGCCCACGGTCGATCCGACGTTGCGGAAGAACTGCGTCGAGGCGGTGGCGACACCGAGGTCCTTGCGCTGCGCGGAGTTCTGGATGATCAGGGTGAAGACCTGCAGGGCCATGCCAAGGCCGACACCGAAGACGATCATCGAGAGCGTCAGCTCGGTCTGGCTCGAGCCGTAGTGCAGCTGGGTCAGCAGCCAGAAGCCGACGCCCATGATGAGGATGCCCGCGATGGTCTGCAGCTTGTAGCGGCCGGTCTTCGTGATGACCAGACCCGACACGATCGAGAGGCCGATCATGGCGACCGACATCGGCATGAGGATGAGGCCCGAGTTGGTCGCCGAGGCGCCGAGCACGCCCTGCGCGTAGACGGGCAGGTAGATCATCGCGCCGAACATCATGACCGAGACCATGAACGCCGCGATGTTGGAGAGCGTGAAGAGCGGGCTCCTGAAGAGGCGCAGCGGCAGCACCGGCTCGACGGCCCGGCGCTCGATCGCGATGAAGGCGCCGAGCGCGACGACGCCCGCGGCATACATGCCGATGATGGCGGGGGAGCCCCAGGCGAGCGTCGTGCCACCGAGCGAGGTGGGCACGAGGAGGAGGATCAGGGTCAGCGACAGGACGCCGATGCCTGCCTTGTCGACGACGGACTCGCGGGGCGTGTGCTCGAGGTGCAGGAAGCGGCTGATGCCGAAGAAGGCGAAGACGCCGACGGGCAGCGTGATGAAGAAGAGGTAGCGCCAGCCCCAGTTGTCGGTGACGAAGCCACCGACGAGCGGGCCGAGGATCGAGGCGAGTCCGAAGACGCCGCCCATGAGGCCCTGGTACTTGCCCCGCTGACGCGGCGGGATGATGTCGCCGATGATCGTCTGCGAGAGCGGCATCAGCGTGCCCATGCCGGCGCCCTGGATGGCGCGGGCGGCGATGAGCCACCAGAAGTTCTGTGCGAAGCCGGAGAGGATCGAGCCGGCCATGAAGACGACGAGGCCGCCGAGGTAGAAGCCGCGCCGGCCGTAGAGGTCGCTCATCTTGCCGACGATCGGCACCGTGATCGCGCTGACGAGCATCGCGGCCGTCGCGAGCCACGAGTAGTGGTCGATGCCGCCCAGCTCGGCGACGATGCGCGGCATGGCCGGCCCGACGATGGTCTGGCTGATCGACGCCACGAGCATGCCGAGCATGAGCGCGATGAAGATGTTGCGGGTCGAGCGGTCGAGGCCGGCGGCCTTGGCGGGGCCGGCGGCGGCGGTCGCGGAGTTCGTGTCTACCCCCTGGGTCGTCTGTGGCATGCCGACCACGGTACGCCGATTGTGCAGTGACTGCAAAATTGCAGTCCATGCAGTGAACGTGACACCATGGGGACATGAGCACGACCATGCCGACCGACGACGGCTGCGGCCTGCGCGAGCGCAAGAAGCGCGAGACCCGGCGCGCCATCAACCTCGCCGCCCTCGACCTCGTCGAGGAGAAGGGCTTCGCGTCGGTCACCACCGACGAGATCGCCACCCGCGCCGGGGTCAGCGCCCGCACCTTCTTCAACTACTTCCCCTCGAAGGAAGCCGCCGTCATCGGCACCACTCCCGAGGAGCTGGAGGCGTATGTCGCCTCGCTCGAGCAGGCGACGCCGGGCGAGTCCCCGGTCGACTCCCTCCGCCGCATCATCGCCGAGATGCTCGCGCCCGGCACCATCGACAAGCAGCTGCGGGCCAAGCGCCGCCGCATCCTGCTCGGAGAGCCGTCGCTCGCGCCGGCGCTCGTCGGCAACAACATCCGCATCGAGAACGCCCTCACGGCTGCCCTCGAGCGACGCCTCGGCGTCGCACCGGGCGCTTGGCTCGAGCCGCGGCTCACGGTCGCCGTCGCGCTCGCCGCCGTGCGCGCGTGCATCGAGCACCAGCAGCAGGGTGGGTCAGGCCGCCTCGAGCGCAACATCGACCAGGCGTTCGACAGCATCGCTGCCGGTCTGCGCTGAGCTCCCTCAGAGCGCGTCGCGCTCGAGGTCGTCGGCGTGGCCGGACGGGCGACCCCACGGCCGCGTCAGCTGACGCAGGCGCGGGCGCCGTCGCGTCATGTCGAGGAACTCGCCGACCCGCAGTCCCGCCTCGAGCGGGTGCCTGAACCGCACGTCTCGACGCACCATGTAACGGTTGCGGCGCCCCTCCTTGTGCCGCGTGATCACCTGGGCGCCCTCGAGATCGGCGATGATCTGCTGCACCGCGCGCTCGGTGATGCCGATGCTGGCCGCCACGTCCTTGAGCCGCATGTCCGGGTCGTCGGCGAGGCAGACCAACACGTGTCCGTGGTTGGAGAGGAAGGTCCATCCTTTCCTTCTCATACTTCGAGGTTAGAGCGCCTGTCAGCAGGATCGGGCCAAACACGAAGAGGGTTTCGTCACATGCCCGAGGGAGTATGCCGTCTTTGCCTGCTGGCGTCCGACGAGAGTGTCGCGAATGTCCGTTTGTGCAGGTCAGAGGCCTATTGAGAATGGCCGAAACGCAATTCGTCATTTCTCTATCGCGCAAAAGATGTCTGCTTTTCGATTCCTTGTTTCCCTGACCTCGGGGCTTTCTCGGGTGCTTAGTTTCTAGGAAGGGCACTCAATTTGGGGGGTGCTCCATCGAAAGCAGGTGGGGGTAGATGTCACGCAGCAGTTCCACACGATGGTTCACGGCCGCGGTGGCCGGCGTCGCTACGGCGCTGGCCTTCGGCTTACAGGCGGGGGTCGTGCCTGCGACGGTCGCCACGGCCTTGCCGGCCGGTCCCACGGACGAGAGCAAGGTCCCGCACTACTTCGGGCCCTGGCCCAACTGGGCCAACAGCCCGCTCACCCTCTCGAAGGCCCAGGTGGTCATCAACGGCACCGGCACGGGAGCAGCGGCGGTCGCGCAGGTCGATCCCGCGACGGGCCGCATCAAGAGCATCGATGTCACCGCACCCGGGCACGACTACGACGCCACCACCACCACGGTGACCGTCACCGGCGGCACCACGGACGCAACGGCGACCGCGGCCGTCAGCACCTCGGGTGTCGTGGTCGGCTTCACCAACGTCGTCGGCGGCGCCGGTTACACCGCTTTCAGCGTCGTGCTGTCAGGCGGCGGAGGCAGCAGTGCCACGGCCATCGGCTCCGGTGGGGTGGACGCCGTCATCATCAGCGACGGCGGCAGCGGCTACACCATGCCGACGGTCGACTTCGATCTCCCCGACAGCCCGAACGGCACTGTTGCCAAGGGCCACGTGCCGATGATCGCCAACGGCGACCCCGTCGACGGCATGGACGCCAACGGCACCGTCACCCAGGTCATCGTCGACGACCCGGGCTCCGGCTACACGACGGCCCCGGCTGTCGCCATCCACAACGGCACCCAGTTCGACCCCATCAACTTCCCTGCCGGTGGTGGACCGGCCACTGTCAGTGCGACCTTGGAGCTGTCGGCGGTCAACGTCGACGCCTTGGGCAGCGGCTACACAAGCGCGCCGTCGGTGGCGATCACCGACCCGAGCGGCGCGGGTACCGGCGCGAGCGCGACGGCGCTGAGTGACGCGGGGGCGATCACAGGCATCACGGTCGACCCAGCGAACCCGGGCGCCGGCTTCCTGACGCAGGGCATGAAGAAGTTCGTCGACAAGCTTCCGGGGACGTGCACCCCGCCAGCTTGTCCCACAGACCCGACGGCCAAGTTCATCCCCACCGCTGTCCCTGCGGAGAAGCCCTACAACGGCGTCAAGGCCGACGAGTACGTTATCGGCCTGGTGCAGTACCGCACCAAGTTCTCATCTGAGCTGCCGGGTTCGGGGACCCTGGTGCGCGGCTACGTCCAGCTCGAGACGCCAGACAATGCTGACGTGAGCCAGCACGTTCCGCTGGTGAACGAGCTGATGGACGGGACCTCCGTTCCGGTTACCGGCGGCTACATGGGCGTCACCCGACCCCAGTACCTCGGGCCCTTCATCGGTGCCACCAAGGACAAGCCGGTCCGGATCGTCTTCCGCAACCTGCTGCCCACCGGGACCGCGGGTGATCTGTTCCTGCCCACCGACAGCACCATGATGGGTTCCGGCATGGGCCCCATGGGCATGGCCGCTCCTGCCGACCAGTCCTCCGTGATGGACGGTGTGCGCAACCCGGCCTGCACCGAGTCGCCCAAGTCGGACATGTGCTTCAAGGACAACCGGGCCACCCTGCACCTGCACGGTGGCGTCACGCCGTGGATCAGTGACGGCACGCCGCACCAGTGGATCACCCCCGCGGGTGAGAGCACCGCGTGGCCGCAAGGCGTCAGCGTCCAGAACGTGCCGGACATGAAGGTGGACCCGGCGGACCCCGCCAGCGCCACCACCTGTGAGGCCAACAATGACGGCTGCTCCACGTTCTTCTACAGCAACCAGCAGAGCGCGCGGCTGATGTTCTACCACGACCACTCGTGGGGCATCACGCGACTCAACGTCTATGCCGGCGAAGCCGCTGGCTACGCCATCACCGACGACACGGAGAAGAAGCTCATCGCCGACGGCGTCATCCCGGCCGCTGCCGAGACGATTCCGCTGATCGTCCAGGACAAGACCTTCGTCCCCGGCGCCGAGCAGCTCTACGACACGAAGTCCGGGACCGAGACGACCCGCTACGGGCAGGACCCGACGTGGGACGCCCAGCGCTGGGGTGGCCCGGGCAGCCTCTGGTACCACCACGTCTACATGCCGGCCCAGAATCCGGGTGACCCGTCGGGCATGAGCGCCTACGGGCGGTGGATGTACGGGCCGTGGTTCTGGCCCCCGGCGTCCAACACGACGCACGGGACCATCGCCAACCCGTACTACGACCCGAACTGCAAGCTGGACGTGCCCTCGACCTGGAAGTACCAGACGGACCCGTTCTGCGAACCCGAGCAGATCCCGGGCACGCCGAACATCTCGGCCGGCATGGAGCAGTTCAACGACACGCCCGTCGTCAACGGCGTCGCCTACCCCAAGGTGACGTTGGAGCCGAAGACCTACCGCTTGCGCCTGCTCAACGCCGCGAACGACAGGTTCTTCAACTTCCAGTGGTACACGGCTGACACGGACCCGGCCAACGGTGGTGCTCTGGGGACCGAGGTCGCGCTGAAGCCGGCGGAGCTTGCCGCAGCCCAGACCGACCCGAATGTCTCGCCGACTCCCGTGGGCGCGAACAACAACGCGGCCGGACCCGACTGGGTGCAGATCGGAACCGAGGGCGGCTTCCTGCCGGCCCCGGCCGTGGTGGACGGCCAGCAGCCGACCACCTGGATCACCGACCCGACCCGGTTCGACGTCGGCAACGTCGACAAGCACTCGCTGCTGCTGGCGCCTGCCGAGCGGGCCGACACGATCGTCGACTTCTCGAAGTTCGCGGGGAAGACACTGATCCTCTACAACGACGCTCCAGCAGCCTTCCCGGCTCGCGTGCCGTCGTACGACTACTACACCGGTGGCCCTGACCTGAGCCCGACCGGCGCACCCACCGTGCTGCCCGGCTACGGACCGAACACCCGCACGGTCATGCAGGTGACGATCGGGGCGGCCACTCCCGCGCCGGCCTTCAACCTGACGAAGCTGCAGGCAGCCTTCCGGCACAACACTGCCGGCACGGGTGTCTTCGAGTCCGGTCAGAACCCCGTCATCGTCGGCCAGGCGGCGTACAACAGCGCGTACGGGTCGAGCTTCGCCGCGAGCAGCAACTGCAACGCGCCGAACAGCACTGTGACGCGGTGCGACGGTCTGGTGCGCGTCAACGACACCACGACGTTCGGCTTCAACACCCTGAAGGCACCGAACGCCAAGATGTCCATGCAGCTGGGGCCGAAGGCCCTGCACGACGAGATGAACTCGACGACGTTCGACGAGTTCGGCCGCATGCAGGCCACCATGGGCATCGAGGCGCAACCCCCGTCGCCCGGTCTGCAGAACGTGACGCTCTACCCGTACATCAACCCGGCGACGGAGCTCATCGACGGCACCAACCTCCCGAAGGCAGACGTGAAACTCGATGCCGGAGGACTGCCAGCCGGCGACGTGAAGGTGACACCGATCAGCACGGCTGCGGACGGCACTCAGATCTGGCGCTTCACCCACAACGGCGTGGACACCCACCCGATCCACTTCCACCTGTACGACGTGCAGATCGTGAACCGGGTGACGTGGGACAACATCATCATTCCCACGGAGCCCAGCGAGCTGGGCTGGAAGGACACCGTGCGCATGAGTCCGCTCGAGGACACGATCGTCGCGCTGCGGCCGATCATCCCGAAGGTCCCCTTCGAGGTGCCGAACGCCGTGCGGCCGCTCAACCCGATGATGCCGATAGGTGACCAGAGCGGGTTCAACAACATCGACCCGCAGGGCAACCCGACCGGTGCCATCGTCAACTCCCTCGTCAACATGGGCTGGGAGTACGTCATCCACTGCCACATCCTCAGCCACGAGGAGATGGACATGATGCGTCCGGTCAGCGTTGCCCTGCCGCCGGTCAAGGTCGGCACGATCGCCGCGTCCGTCAACGGCAACGGCGCCAACCGAAAGGTCACCCTGACCTGGACGGACAACTCGATCACGGAGACGTCCTACCTGATCCAACGCTCGACCAATGGGACCACGTGGACGACGTCCGGGACACTGCCGGTCACCCTCGCTGTGAACAACACGACGGGAAGTACGCGGACGTTCACCGACCCCAACTCGGTCGGGACAACGCCTTACCTCTACCGCGTCATCGCGCAGAACACCGTGGGATATGGGGGCGCCTACCCGAGCATGACCGTCGGGTCCACGCCCACCACTGTCGCTGTCAACGGTCCTGCTGCTCCGACCACCCTGACGGCGACCCTGCAGGCGGGCCCTGCAGTCAGTCTGACGTGGCGTGACAACGCGTCGAACGAGACCGGCTTCGTGGTCGAGAGGTCGACCAACAAGGGGCCGTTCTCACAGATCGCCACGCCGGCCGCCCGCGGCGGCACGGGAAACGTGACGTTCGTGGACAACACGGTGACGGTCGGCAACACGTACGACTACCGAGTCGCCGCGGTCAACATCGCAGGGGTGTCGGCCGTGTCCAACACGGCGTCGATCAGCGTGGACACTCCCGGAACGCCAGCCATTCTGACCGGCTCGGCTGCGCGGGTCGGCGCCAACGAGCGGGTCACGGTCACCTGGGCTGACGTGTCCAACGAGTCGAGCTACGTCGTCCAGTGGAGTGCGAACGGCTTCGTGACGATCTCGGGTCAGTCCGGATCGCTGTCGGCCGGCTCGACGACCTTCACGACGGGCAACATCCCCCGGCAGGCCTATGGCTTCAGGGTTGTTGCCGTGAACGTCCTCGGGACGTCGACATCCGCGTCGTTCCCGGTGCCGATCGCTCCGTGACGAAGCACGAAGGTCATTGCTAGACCGGTGAGGGTCCGCAGCCAGCGGACCCTCACCGGTCTTTCGCGCGTGTCGGTTACCGCGCTCCGGGGCGCGAGTGGCCAGCGTGCTGGACGCAGGTGCGTGCGGTCGGTCGGGCCTCGAGACGCTCCGTCGGGATCGCCGACCCGCACACCTCGCACCGCCCGTACGTGCCGGCCTCCAGCCGCGCCAGGGCTGCGTCGACCTCACCCAGGTGCTCGCGGGTCTGCTCGACGAGCGCGCCCAGCTGCGAGCGCTCGTAGGCGATGGTCGAGCCCTCCGGGTCGTGCTCGTCGTCGGCGTTGGAGCCCTCGGTGGCGTCGACGACGAGGTCGTAGCCGCGTCGCAGCGCCTCGAGCCGCTCCACGGCGGTCGCGCGGTCGTCCTCGAGCCTCTCGCGCACCTCGGCCTGCTCTCCCATGAAGCCATTGTCCTGCCGGGCTCCGACATGATGGGCGCATGAGCGAGCCCACCGGAGTGGTGTTTCCCCTCGACCCGGCGTCCGGGCGACGCAGCACCACCGCGACCGGCCGAGCCGTCGTGGCCGATGCGCTGCGTCGCGTCGACGCCGTCGGGTCCGCTTCGGCCGAGCGTGAGACCAACTGGCGCCAGGGCTACCTCCCGCACTTCCGGCGACTCGTGGAGGCCGGGCTCACGTCGCCCGAGGCCGCCCGCACGATCGCAGAGGACGGCTTGGCGTCCCTGCACACCCGTATGCGGTGGGCGGCCCCCGACGGTGACCACCCGCTCGAGGACGCCTTCTCCGACGAGCGCAGGGCCCACACGCTCGGCTCCGAGACCATCCGGGGTGAGGGCGCCCCCGACCGCACGCTCTCCGTCCCGTATGCCGGCGAGCGCCTCTCGGGGGACGCGCTGCGTCGTCGTCTGGAGGCCTGGGTCGAAGCAGGCACCGTCGAGCCCACCTGTGCCGAGGCGGTCGGTCTCGTCATCGACAACCCGGACTGGCTCGACCTGTCCGACCGCACCGTCGTCGTGCTCGGCGCCGCGGCCGAGATGGGCCCGCTGCGCTCGCTGCTGCGGTGGGGCGCCGACGTCGCGGCCGTCGACCTGCCGCGAAAAGATCTGTGGGACAGGCTGATCGGCGACACGCGTCGGTTCGCCGGATCGATCACCGTGCCCGTGCGCGACGGGAGCGAGCCGCTGAGTCATCGGGCAGGCGGCGACCTCGTCCACGACCTCGCCGCGGTCACCCGCTGGGTCACCGGGCTGGAGGGGCGTCTCGTCATCGGCAACTACGTGTACGCCGACGGTGAGACCAACGTCCGCGTCTCGATGGCGGTCGACGCGCTGACACGGCGGGTCGTCGCGGAGAGGGGGCGCGACGAGGTCGGCCTCGCCTTCCTCGCGACCCCCACCGACGTCTTCGCCGTGCCCGGACCGGCCGTCGCGCACTCGGTCGACAGCTATGCCCGCCGACGGACCTCGAAGGTGCTGCGCGTCCCGCTCCGCACCATCAGCGGGGGCCGGCTGCTCCGCCGCAACTACGTGCCCGGACAGGACCCGGGCATCAACGACAGCGTGGTGCTGCAGCAGGGGCCGAACTACCTGCTCGCCAAGCGGCTCCAGCGGTGGCGCGCGACGGCATACCGCGGCGAGGGAGGGCTCGTGTCGTTCAAGGTGGCGCCACCCACGCGCACGCGCTCGGTCGTCAAGAACCGCGCCCTCGCGGCGGCCTACGCGGGTGCGCACCGGTTCGGCATCGAGGTCTTCGAGCCCGGCACCGCCAACACGCTCATGGCCGCGCTCCTCGTGCACGACCTGCGCACCGGCTCGCCCGCCCGGCCGGCGCCGTGGCAGGACGAGGCGTATGCCGCGGCGCACGGCGGTCTGTGGACGTCGGCGTACGACCCGCGCAGCGCCCTGGGCCTCGCTGCCCTGCTCGGTCTCGCGTCGGCTCGCTGAGGCTTCGGTCTCAATCCGGTCGCGGACTTGGCCGCGACGGGTCCGAGGCTCGATGCTGTGTCCCATGGAAGAGCAGGTCGCGCAGCGACCGCGGGTGAGCGACCGGTCGCCGGAGCGTGGCCTCGGCGGCACCATCAGCGCGCCCCGCACGCTCGTGCCGGCGCTGCTGGCCGCGATCGCCTATGTCGATCCGGGCAACTTCGGCGTCAACATCACGTCGGGCGCCGAGCACGGCTACGCGCTGGTGTGGGTCGTCGTCTTCGCGAGCTGCTCGGCGATGGTCATCCAGTACATCGCGGCCAAGCTCGGCATGGTCACCGGCAAGAGCCTGGCCGAGCACAGCGCCGAGCGGTTCCCGGGTGTCGGCCGCCTGCTGCTCTGGGCCCAGGCCGAGCTCGTCGTCATAATGACCGACCTCGCCGAGATCGTCGGGGGCGCCATCGCCCTCCGGCTCCTCTTCGGTATGCCGCTCATGGCCGGCGCCGTGTGCGTCACGCTCTTCAGCCTCGTCGTCCTCGCGCTCAAGGTGCGCGGCCGCAGCCACTTCGAGTCGGTCGTCCTCGTGCTGCTCACCGTCATCATCGCCTCGCTCGTGTGGCAGGTGTTCATCGCGGACGTCGACCGGGTGGAGCTCCTGCGCTCGGTGGTGCCGAGCCCGCTGGACTCGTCGGCCGCGCTGCTCGCGGTCGGCATCGTCGGCGCGACGGTCATGCCGCACGCCCTCCACTTCCACTCCGCCGCCTCCCGCGGGCACGACGACGGCACGGTCGAGGTGAGCCAGGCCGAGCGCCTGCGCGCCGGGCGCCGCACCGTGCGCAGCGTCGTCATCGCGATGACGGTCGCCGGGGTCGCCAACGTCAGCCTCGTCGTCTTCTCCGCAGCCCTGCCGTCCGAGGCCGGCGCGAGCATCGAGACCGCGTATGCCGCGCTGGGGGCGAACGCGGGCCAGGTCGCCGCGACGATGCTGGCCGTCGCGCTCCTCGCGTCGGGCCTCGCCTCGACCCTCGTCGGGGTGCAGACGGGTGACGTCGTCATGCAGGGCTTCGGTCGCCGGCCCATCGCGCCGCTGCTCCGGCGCATGGTCGCTGTCGTGCCCGCCCTCCTGATCCTCGGCATCGGCGTCGAGCCGACGAACGCGCTGGTCTGGAGCCAGGTCGTGCTGTCCTTCGCGCTGCCGGGCACGCTCGTGCCGCTGCTGCTCTTTACGCGGGACCGCCACCTCATGGGCGCCCTCGTCAACCACCGCATCACGACGGCCGCGGCCTCGGTCATCACCGCCGTCATCGTCGGCCTCTGCGGCTACCTCGTGCTCACCGGCCTCTGACGTCTCCGCGAGGCCGCGCGCCAGCCGCGACGACCGCGCGAGGGCGGGCCGGGGTGGTGTGCAAGAGTGGCGCACGAACCGCTGCGACGTCGCACGAGGAAGGTGAGCATGTCGCCCCGTCTCGTCCCGCCGGGAGCCCGCGAGCTGCCCGCCCTGACCGAGCTGCGCCTCGAGGTGCGTGCCTTCCTCGCCGAGCAGGTCGCCGCCGGCGCCTTCGTGCCGCACGTCGACACCTGGCTCACCCGCTGGGACCGCGACTTCACTCGTGAGCTCGGCCGTCGCGGCTGGCTCGGCATGGTCGTCCCGACGGCATACGGCGGCCAGGGGCGCACCTACCTCGAGCGCTTCGTCGTCACCGAGGAGCTCCTCGTCGTCGGCGCGCCCGTTGCCGCGCACTGGGTCGCCGAGCGGCAGATCGGGCCGTCGCTGCTCCGCTACGGCACCGAGGAGCAGAAGCAGGCCTACCTGCCGGGCATCAGCCGCGGCGAGGTCGTCTTCGGCATCGGCATGAGCGAGCCCGACTCCGGGTCCGACCTCGCGAGCGTGCGCACCCGCGCCGACCGGGTCGACGGCGGCTGGCGCCTCACCGGCACCAAGGTGTGGACCAGCGGTGCCCACGAGGCCGACGCGTTCTTCGCCCTCGCCCGCTCGGCGCCGCTCGACCCGGAGCACCGCCACGCCGGCCTCACCCAGTTCATCGTCGACCTGCGGGCACCTGGGGTGACGATCCGGCCGATCCTGTCGATGGGCGGCGACCACCACTTCAACGAGGTGCACCTCGACGGCGTGCTCATCCCCGACGACCGCGTGCTCGGCGAGGTGGGCGAGGGCTGGACCCAGGTCACCTCAGAGCTCGCCTACGAGCGGAGTGGGCCCGAGCGCGTGCTGTCCACGTTCCAGCTCCTGGCCGCGGCGGCCCAGGCCATGGACGACGGCAGGCTGCCCCTCGACCCCGGTCTGGGGCGCCACGTGGCCCGCGTCGCCGCCCTGCACCACATGTCGTTCGCCGTCTCGGCTGCACTCGAGAAGCACGAGGACGCCGACACCGCCGCTGCCGTGGTCAAGGTGCTCGGCACCACCGAGGAGGGCGACATCGCCGACTACGTCGACACGCTGACCGCGACCGGCTGGGCGCTCGACGAGGAGCTCGACACCCTGCTGCACGCCGCGATCCTCCAGCGCCCCGGCTTCACGCTGCGCGGGGGCACCAACGAGATCCTGCGCGGCGTCATCGCCCGCGGGTTGGGACTGCGCTGATGACCGGCCCCCAGGACGCCACCGGCGCCGACCGCCTCGCGGCCCCCACCGCGCCCGACCCCGACCTCGTCGAGGTGCTCGGCGACCTCTTCGCCGACTACCGCGCCACCCGCGCGACCCCCACCGCCGTCGTCGACCTCGACCGCGGCCTGTGGCAACGGCTCGAGGACCTCGGCATGACCCGTCTCACGGGCTCCGAGTCCGCAGGCGGCAGCGGTGGAAGCTGGGTCGACGCCGCCGCCCTGCTCGGCCTCGCGGCAGCAGTGGCGGCGCCCGTGCCACTCGCCGAGCACGACGTCCTCGGGGGCTGGCTGCTCGAGGCCGCCGGCCTGCCCAACGACGGGGGCCTGCGCACCGTATGCCGTCCCGACCCCTCCGGTGTCGCGCTCAACGTCACGTGGGCACGAGACGCGAGCCGCGTCGTGGCCCTCTGGGAGGACCGCGACGAGTGGCGCGTGGCTGACGTGCCGGCCGACCGGATCGGCATCGAGGAGCGCCGCAACCTCGCCGGTGAGCCCAGCGACACGGTCGAGTTCGACGTCGACGACCTCGAGGCGGGCACCCTCGTGCCGCACGAGATCGGTGAGCAGTTCCACCTGCGCGGCGCCCTGGCCCGGTCGGCCCAGGTCGTCGGGGCGATGGAGCGGATCCTCGAGATCGTGCTGGTGCACGTGCGCGAGCGTCACCAGTTCGGCCGTCCGATCGGCCGGTTCCAGGCGGTGCAGCACCTCGTCGCGGACATCGCCTCCGAGACCGCCCTCGCCCGCGCCGCCACCGACGCCGCCGTCGCCCGCGCCGCCGCCTCCGACTGGCAGGACCCCGGCATGCTCTTCGCCGTCGGGGTCACCAAGTCGTGCGTGGGCCACGCCGCGTCGGTCGTCGTGCGCAGCTCGCACCAGGTGCTCGGAGCCATCGGCACGACGCTGGAGCACGAGCTGCACACCCTCACCAAACCGATCCTCGCCCGCCGCAGCGAGTACGGGTCGCTGCAGGACTGGGACGAGACCCTGACCACCCTCGCCGCATCGGCCGGCCACGACCGCCTCTGGACCCTCGTCACCACCGGCCGCGCCAAGCCGTCCCACGACCACAGGAGCCACGCACCATGACCGAGGTCCGCTACGACGTCGACGACGGCGTCGCCCTCATCACCCTCGACGCCCCCGACCGGCGCAACGCCCTCTCCGTCGAGATGGCCCGCCAGCTCGTCGACGCCGCCCGCACTGCCGAGTCCGACGACTCGGTCGGGGCGGTCGTCGTCACCGGCGGCCGGCACTTCTGCGCGGGCGCGGTGCGCAGCGTCCTTGCCGACACGGGGCGCGACCCCGTCGAGGACGAGGCCTACCGCAACCTCGAGACCGTCTACGCCGCCTTCACGACGATCGGGTCGATCGGGCTCCCCACCGTCGCGGCCGTGCGCGGCGCAGCCGTCGGGGCCGGCCTCAACCTCGCCCTGGCGACCGACCTCCGCATCGTCTCGCGCACCGCCCGGCTGCTGCCCGGCTTCGCCCAGATCGGCATCCACCCCGGCGGTGGACACTTCACGCTGCTCAACCGTGTCGCCGGCCGCGAGGCCGCCGCCGCCCTCGGTCTCTTCGGCGACGAGGTCGACGGCGACCGGGCCGTGGCCCTGGGACTGGCGTGGGCGGCATACGACGACGAACACGTCGAGTCCCAGGCGAAGGCGCTCGCCGCCCGCGTCGCGAAGGACCCCGCGCTGGCCCGCCGCCTCGTCACCAGCTTCCGCCGTGAGACCGCTCCCGGGGGCGTCCCGTGGGACGTCGCCGTCGAGCTCGAGCGCTCGCCACAGATGTGGTCGCTGAGGCGCAAACACGACGCCTGAGGGGCGCCGCCCGACCCTCGACGATTTCCGTTCCCCGGGGGACGTGGTGCAATTATGGGGAGGTTGGCCGTCCCCGATCGACAAGGAGCAGTCGTGCTCGCGACCTACCGACCTCTCTTCGAGGTACCGGGGGCGCGCACCTTCATCGCAGGGGGGATGGTGGCCCGCACCGCGGGCTCGATGTTCGGTGTGGCCGTCGTCGCGATGGTCGCTGCGCGGTCCGGCTCGTACGAGCTGGCGGGTGCCGTCGTCGCCGTCGGCATGGTGGCCCTTGCGCTCTTCGCGCCCTTCCTGGGCCGCCTCGTCGACCGTTACGGCCAGCGGCGCATCGCCATCCCGTTCTTCCTCTGGTCGGGCGTCTGGGCGGTGCTGACGGTCGTCACGTCGGTCAAGGGCTGGCCCTCGTGGCTGCTCTTCATCACCTTCCCGATGTGCGGGGCGATCCCCAACATGGGCACGATGGCCCGAGCGCGGTGGACGCACATCTTCGCCCACGACCCGCGGTCGCTGCACTCGGCGATGTCGTTCGAGCAGGTCATGGAGGAGCTCACCTTCGTCATCGGCCCGGTCGTCGCGATCTGGCTCGCCACCGCATTGTTCCCCGAGGCCGGCTTCGTCGTCGCCACCGTCGCCTACGGCATCGGTGTGCTCGTCTTCCTCTCGGCCCGCTCCACCGAGCCGCCGGTCGTGCCGCACCACGAGCGCCCCGAAGGCCACGCGCACCACAACCCGGGCCTCATCCCGCTCGCGTTCATCATGGTGATGACCGGGGCGATCTTCGGCGTCAACGAGGTCGTCACCCTCGCCGTCGCGCAGGACCACGGCGCGCAGGGCGCGGCCGGCGCCATCCTCGCCCTGTATGCCGTCGGGTCGGGTCTCGCCGGACTCGTCTTCGGCCACGTCTCGCACGGGCGCAACCTCGTCAAGCTGCTCATCGTGGGCACGCTGGGCATGGGGCTGCTCGAGGCGCCGCTCCTCTTCGCGCCCAACCTGTGGGCGCTCGCCGGCCTCATGGTCGTCGCCGGCATGGCCACCGCGCCGACCCTCATCACGACGATGAACCTCATCGAGCGCATCGTGCCCAAGGCCCAGCTCAACGAGGGCATGACGATCGTGCTGACGGGCCTCATCATCGGCATCGCCGCCGGGTCGGCGGTCTCGGGCGCGGTCGTCGACCGGGTCGGCGCGCAGCACGGCTACTGGGTCGCGGTCGTCGCCGGCGGCTTCGCGTTCGTCATGGCCTTGGGCACGCGCGCCTTCCTCAGCAAGCGCGAGCTGCACAACCTCCGCTGACGGCGCCCTCTGGCCCCCGCAACACACCCGGAAACGGTCAACGCCCCACGGAAGCAACCGTGGGGCGTTGACCGTTTCCGGGTGTGTTGCGGCTGGAGCGGGGTGGGCCCGCATCGGGCCCACCCCGCGCCTGGCTGTCGGGCCTCAGTGGCCGGCGGCAGCGACCGGGGCACCCTCGGAGTCGCCCTGCTGCGCGCCCGGCCGGCCCGGCTGGCCCGGCTTGGGGCCGAGGTCGACGTGCGGCAGGAAGAACGTCGCGACGACGGCGAGCACCATCACCGCAGCCGCCGCGAGGAAGACGACCGACATCGAGTCCGCGAAGCCCACGAGGAACGGCCGGGCGAGGCGCGGGTCGAGCTGCTGGATGAACGAGCTGTCCTGCAGCGCCGAGCTGCCCGCCCCGCTGCCGCCCGCCTGGGCCTGAGCCTGCAGGCCCTCGATGAACGACTTGTTCGTCGCGGGGTCGCCACCGGTCGGGTTGCGCAGGGCTGCCCGGAAGTCCGGCGTCGAGGCGGCCCGCTGGAACGCCTCGCCGATCCTCGTGCCGGCCTGCGAGAAGAGGATCGACAGGAAGACGGCCGTGCCGAGCGTGCCACCGATCTGGCGGGTGAAGGTCGCCGACGACGTGGCCACACCCATGTCGCGGCGGTCGACGGCGTTCTGCACGGCGAGCGTCAGCGGCTGGAAGTTGAAGCCGAGACCCAGGCCGAAGAAGTACATGCCGACCATGACGAGCCACAGCGCCGTGTCGACGGTGATGTAGTGAAACCCGAAGAGCGAGAGAACAAGCAGGAACGCGCCGATGATCGGGAAGTGGCGGTAGCGGCCGGTGCGCGAGATGAGCTGGCCCGAGATGATCGAGCCGCTCATGATGCCGAGGGTCATCGGCAGCAGCATGAGGCCGGCCTCGGTCGGCGTCGCGCCCTGGACGATCTGCAGGTAGAGCGGCAGCGCGGCGAGGCCGCCGAACATGCCCATGCCGATGAAGATCGAGGCCACCGAGGCCGCGCCGACGGTGCGGTTGCGGAAGAGGCGCAGCGGCAGCAGCGCCTCCTCACCCATGGCGCGCTCGATGATGAAGAACGCCACGAGCCCGACGGCGCCGATGACGTAGCAGAGGATCGAGGTGCCCGAGCCCCAGCCCCACTCGCGGCCCTGCTCGGCAACGATGAGCAGCGGCACGAGGGCCACGGCGAGCGACACGGCGCCCCAGTAGTCGATGCGGTGGTCGAGGCGGTGGTGGCGCAGGTGCAGCGTGCGCGTCACGACGACGAGCGCCGCGACGGCGATCGGCACGTTGACCAGGAAGACCCAGCGCCAGCCGGTGACGCCCAGAAGGGTGTCCTGGCCGGCGAAGAAACCGCCGATGACAGGGCCGAGCACGCTCGACGTGCCGAAGACGGCGAGGAAGTAGCCCTGGTACTTGGCACGCTCACGCGGCGGCACGATGTCGCCGATGATCGCGAGCGACAGCGAGAAGAGGCCGCCGGCGCCGATGCCCTGCACGGCACGGAAGGCCGCGAGCGACGGGATCGACCACGCGAGGGTGCACAGCATCGAGCCGATCGTGAAGATCGAGATGGCGAAGAGGAAGAACTTCTTGCGCCCGTAGATGTCCGAGAGCTTGCCGTAGAGCGGCGTCGCGATGGTGCTCGTGATCAGGTATGCCGTCGTGACCCACGCCTGACCGGCGAGGTCCTTGAGGTCGTCGGCGATGACCCGCATCGCGCTCGCGACGATGGTCTGGTCGAGCGCCGCGAGGAACATCCCCATCATGAGCCCGACGAGGATCGTGACGATCTCGCGGTGCGACAGCGGCGGGTGGTCGGCTGCCGGTGCCCCCGGCGCTGCGCTTCGCGCGCCGTTCGGCTCGGCCGTGGTGTCGGACATGTCAGTCCTCTTTCTGGGTCTGGTCCTGAAGGAGCCTGCTGGTGTGGAAGGGCATCGGGGGCGGCGCTGCACCCCGGGCCCGGAGGTTGGCGTCGAGCGCGTCGCCGAGCTCGCGCAGTCGTTCGACGAACGCGGCCGTCTCGGGGCCCTCCCAGTCGGAGAGCAGCCCCTGGAACCACTCGGCCCGTGAGGCCTGGATGCGGTCGAGGGCCGCGCGTCCTCGCTCGGTGAGTGACACGACGGATGCGCGGCCGTCGTTCGGGTCGGCGCTCTTCTCGAGCAGCTCGAGGCCGACGAGCGAGCTGACCTGCCGGCTGACCGTGGACACGTCGTTGTGGAGCGTCGTCGCGATCTCGGAGATGCGCGCCGTGCCGGCCCCGGCGACGACGAAGAGCACGGGGTATGCCGTCACGTCGACGCCGTCCTCGAGGCGCGGGGCGGTGTTGCGAGCCGCCACGAGCAGCTTCTGGACGCGGAGCAGCCCGAGGAAGACGTCGTTCGCCTCGTCCTTGCTGACCGCCACCGGCCACCTTCCTTCGCCCGAATACTTGCTTGCAGCATGCAAGTATTTGTCCGAGTCCGCGCCGTGTCAATCGACCTGTCCAACGTTGCCGGCCCCGCCCTGGCGTCAGGCCTCGCCGGGGCCACTGTGGGGCCGTTGCGTGCCGCCCCGTCTCGTCGTGTGGTTTTCTGTGGTCCTCGCACCTCCAGCAGGTGTGAGAATGACTCACGCGTAGAGCCGTCCGACCGCGGGCGGTAGGCGCACGTCCGTGGAGGGAGTGCCATGAGCCTCGATGTCCCCGTCGACCCGACGATCAACGACGTCTTCCGGCAGATGTCGGCGCTCATCTACGCCGGCGCGGACTCTGGCTCGATCCACCAGGCGCTCGTCGACGCCGCCCCCCGGCTCGTCGAGGGCTGCACTCGGGCATCGCTGCTCGTGCGCGCCCGTGACCGCTTCGTCACCGCCGCGAGCACCGACGACGTCGCGAGGCGCATCGACCAGATCGAGCTCGAGGTCGGCGAGGGCCCGTGCGTCGACGCGATCGTCGCCGAGGCGTACCAGCACGATGCCGACCTCACCGACGGCACGTCGCCGTGGCCGCGGTTCTGCGAGCGCATCGTGGCCGAGACGCCGGTGCGCTCCGCCATCGGCTACCGCCTGCTCCTCGACGGCGACAAGATCGGCGCGCTCAACCTCTTCGCCGACGTGCCCGGGGGTCTCACCGAGAGGTCGGCCGACACGGGTGCCGTCATCGCCTCGTTCGCGTCGGTCGCCCTGATGGCCATCCGCGCCCGCGAGGAGGCGGCGACGCTGCGCCAGGGGCTCAGCAGCAACCGCGAGATCGGCAAGGCCGTCGGCCTGCTCATGGCGGCGCACCACATCAGCGGCCAGGAGGCCTTCGAGCTGCTGCGCAACACCTCGCAGGAGCTCAACATGAAGCTGGCGCAGGTGGCTTCGCAGGTCATCGAGGGCCAGGAGTCGCAGTTCACCGCCAACGGCCGCGGCTGAACCACCACCGCCGGGGGTGAGTGGGTCGGTCGACCCGCTCCGGATGGCGTGCCCCGAACGCCGGGCCGCCGGAAGGGACTACCCCAAAGGGTGCGGTCCCGACGCGCTGGGGGGTGCACGTCGGGACCGCTGGGGGTCGCCCCTGGGATCAGGCGGAGGCCATGCCCTCCGCGGTGAGCTGGCGTCGCAGCTCGTCGAGGGTGCGCCGCAACAGGCGGCTGACCTGCATCGCGCTGAGCCCCATGGACTCGGCGATCTCGGCCTGGGTCATGTCGCTGCCGTAGCGCAGCTCGACGAGCTGCTGGTCGCGAGCGGGCAGCCGCTCGAGGGCGCTGCGCACGACGATGCCTTCGTCGAGTGCAGGATCGCCGCTGGGGTCGCCTCGTGCGTCGAGCAGGTCGAGCACCGGCCGGGCGCCGTCGCTCGTCGTCGAGTCGAGCGAGGCGGGGCGCAGGTTCGTCGCGGCGACCTGGGCCTCCTTGACGGACTCGAGGCTGATGTCGAGCTCGTGCGCGAGCTCGCCGGCGTCGGGGTCGTGGCCGAGGCGCTGCTCGAGCCGGCCCCTGGTCTCGGTGACGAGCTGGCGACGTTCCTGCAGCTCGCGCGGCGGGCGGACGAGCCAGCCGTGGTCGCGGAAGTGGCGGCGCAGCTCGCCGGTGATGGTCGGCGTCGCGTAGGCGCCGAACTCGGTGGGCTTGTCGAGGTCGAAGCGCTGGATGGCCTTGAGGAGGGCGAGGAACGCGACCTGCTCGAGGTCATCGCGGTCGAGGCCCTTGCCGGAGTAGCGGTGGGCGAGGGAGCGTGCGAGCGGCATGTGCAGCAGCGTCACGGCCTCGAGGGCGTTGGCACGTTCGGTTTCTGACTCCGCCGTGCGAAGGGTGTGGATGAGCTGTCTGGTTCGCGCATCCCTGCGCGGACCCGCGGACGGGTCGGTCATTGTTTCTCCGATGATCGGAAATCCCCGATGCGGCACTGGCTTGACCGACTACCTAAGACGCTAGGCCGTTGCCCACACATACACAAGGTGGGCGTACTTACCGTAGGGGTGCCTCGAGGTGTATAAGGGCCGGCGTTCCCGGGACCGTGAGAACGCGGCGAGAAGACGTCAGTGCGTGACGACGACGAGGGCCTCGAGCACCCGTCGTGCGGTGTCCTCGTCGCCCGTCACCGTGAAGCGGATCTCGTCGACCGGGCGACGGCCCGCGGCCCGTCGGGTGAGCGCCTCGGTGGTGAGGTGGATCGACGTCACGTCGAGCTGCTCCTCGCCGTGGGGTCGGTCGTGACCGCTGAAAAGCGTTTCGCCGTAAGGCCGCCCGTCCTCGCCGGTCACGACCCGCACGCCGTCCCGGGCGACGACCGGGCCTGTCACGTCGATGACGACGGCGTGTCCGGCGCCGACCCCGGCGGTGCGCGCGGCGATGCGGGGGAGGGCGGCGAGGATGTCGGCGGTGAAGAGCGCCGCGCCCGGCGAGTCGAGGTTGCCGGGTCGGTCGAGGGCTGACCGGAGGTCCTGCTCGTGCACCCAGGCATCGATGATGCGGCGGCGCAGGTGCTGCCCGAAGGTCGTGTCGGGCCCGAAGAAACCGCCGACGACCGTGTCGACGTCGGCCTCGGACTCGCGCAGCTCGGCCATGCGTCGCGGGTGGAACTCGGCCAGCTCGGTGACGACCTCACGACCGGTGAGCCCGCGACGGGCCTCGACGTCGATCTCGACGAAGCGGGCGAAGTCGCTCTTCACGTGGGGGTAGTCGGGCACCGGGACCTCGACCCGCGGCAGCCCGGCGAACGACTTCTCGGAGCCGACGACGTGCGCGATCTGGTCCTTGACCGTCCAGCCCGGACACTCCGTCTGGAGCTCGAAGTCCGCGTCGCGGCACGAGAACCCCAGGTCGATGATCGACTGGACGGACTGGTCGAACGCGTCGATCAGACCGGTGCGGTCATCAGGAGCGGAGGGGTGCATGGGCATGTGGTCAGACTACTTACCCTTGACGCATGCCAACCCAGCAGCGAGCCGGTCTCGCCGACCCTCGCGCGGCTGCCCAGCCTGCCTCCTCCTGGGGCCCCGCGGCCGCCGTCACAGGGGCCGTCGTCGTCGGCCTGTTCGCGACGCTCGTGGCCGCGCGCTACTCGGGAGCGGTGGAGCCCCCGCCTGGCGGCATCACCGACGCGGGCCCGGTCGTGCGCTGGGCGCTGCCGCTCGTGCGTGTCATGCACGACGTCGCGGCGTCGCTGACGATCGGGTCGCTGCTGCTCGCGGCCACGATGGTCCCGGGGCGCACGCGCGAGGAGAGCGCCTCGCTGGACGAGCCGCGTCGGGCGGCGGCCTTCAGGATCGCCACGTCGGCGGCCTTCGTCTGGGCGATCGCGGGCGCCGTCGGTGTCGTGCTCACCTATGCCGACGCCGCCGGGCTCCCGCTCGGCGACCCGACCTTCGGCTCCAGCCTCACGGGCAACGTCTGGGGCATCGAGACGCTCCGGGTCGGTGTGCTCAGCGCGGTGGCGGCCTTCGCCGTCGCCTCGGTGGCCTCCGTGGCGCGAGCCCGGTCCGTCGCCGTCGCGCTCACGGTGGTGGCGGCGTTCGGCCTGCTCGTGCTGGGGCTCGCGGGCCACGCCGGCGGGTCGTCCGACCACGAGACGGCCGTCAACGCCATCGCCGCGCACCTGCTCGGGGCGGGGGTCTGGGTCGGTGGCCTGCTCTCGCTCGTCCTCCTCCGTCGTCAGCTGGGTGATGCGCTCGGGGCCGTGGCACGGCGCTACTCCTCCGTGGCGCTGTGGTGCTTCGTCACGCTCGGCGTCTCGGGGGTCATGTCGGCCACGACGCGGCTCGCGGGATGGTCCGACCTCGCGACGGCATACGGCGTGCTCGTGCTCGTCAAGGTGCTCGCCTTCGTCGCCCTCGGGGTGGCCGGCGTGTGGCACCGCCGCATCACCCTCGACCGCATCGACGACGCGACCTCGGCCGGCGACCGGGGAGGCCGCGGCCGGCTGTTCGCCCGGCTCGCCGTCGTCGAGACGCTCGTCATGGGTCTCGCCTTCGGGGTCGCTGCCGCCCTCTCGCGCACGGCGCCGCCCGTTCCCGAGACGGTCTCGGACCCCTCTCCGGCGCTCGCGCTCACCGGCTTCCCCGCGCCGCCCGCGCCCACCGCACTGTCCTGGCTGACCGCCTGGCGGGTCGAGTGGCTCTTCCTCGCGACCGGGCTGCTGGCGATCGGCACCTACGTCGTCGGGGTCGTGCGGCTGCGCCGACGTGGCGACGCGTGGCCGGTCCTGCGCACCGTCGCCTGGGTGGCCGGGTGGCTGCTCTTCCTCTACGCGACCAACGGCGTGCTCGGCATCTACGGTCGTGTCGCCTTCTCGTGGCACATGATGCTGCACATGACCGAGGCCATGGTCATCCCGATCCTGCTCGTCCTCGGGGCGCCGGTCACGCTCGCGTTGCGCACCCTGCGTCCGCGGCGTGACGGCACGCTCGGCCCGCGCGAGCTGCTGCTGGGCCTGGTCCACTCGCGCTTCCTCGCGGTGCTCGGCAACCCGGCCGTGGCAGCCACCCTCTTCTTCTCGAGCCTCGTCGTCTTCTACTGGACCGGCCTCTTCCAGCTCGCGCTGCAGACGCACACCGGCCACCTGCTCATGACGGCCCACTTCGTGCTGACCGGCTACCTCTTCGCCTGGGTGCTCATCGGGGTCGACCCGGGCCCGAAGAAGTGGAGCCCGGCCCTGCGCCTCGTGGTGCTCTTCGCGACGATCGCCTTCCACGCGTTCTTCGGCGTCGCGATGATCAGCGGCACGGCCCTGCTCGGCGGCGACTTCTTCCAGACGATCCAGATCCCGTGGGTCGGCACGACCGATGCGGCCCGCCTCGCCGACCAGCGCTACGGCGGCGGGGTCGCGTGGGCCATCGGCGAGCTGCCGGCCCTCGTGCTGGCCCTGATCGTCGCGCTCCAGTGGTCGCGCAGCGACCGCGCGGAGTCGAAGCGGTCCGACCGCCGGGCCGACCGCGACGGCGACGCCGAGCTCGCCGCCTACAACGAGCGCCTCGCGGCCCTGGCCCGGCGCGACGACGGCGCCCCGCGCTGAGCCATCTACTACGTGAGGTAGTATTCGGGGCAGGAGGTATCGATGTCCCGCAGGTCACCCACCCCGATGTGCCCGATCCGGCTCGGCGAGCCGTGCACGCTGTGCGTCCCTGGAGCCACCGGACCGCAGGATTGCGGACTCGTCTACCTCGTCCAGAGCGACCCCGAGCTGAGCGAGCAGCTCGCCGCCCGGCGCAGCGCGCACTCCGCCGCCCGGGGCCGCGCCACGGTCGGCGGCGAGGTCAGCGCACCGGCTGCTGCAGCTCGGTGACCCACGCGTCCTGGTCGCCCATCGGCGTCTCGAGGTAGACCTCGCGGCACGGGCCGTATGCCGTGAGCCCCTGGGCGTCGACCGTCGTGGCCAGCGCCTGCCAGGTGTCGCCGATCGTCGCCATCGAGCCGCGGTGGATGACGGTCAGGGCGCGCTGGCAGGCCGGGAGCGCGCTGACCGCGGCGCCCTCGACGTCGACCGACTCGAGCGCCGTCGGGAAGCCGACGCCCCACGTCGTGCCCTCGGCGTCGCCGTCGTACCACGCGACCGACGGGGACTGCAGCGTCACTCCCGACGCGGTGAGTCCCCCGACGAGGCGGTCGAAGGCGGGCCCGATCTGCCGCCCCATCTCGCTCGTGTCGGCGACCCGGCCGGTCACCTGTACCAGCCGCATCTCCGGCAGCGCCTTCTCGACGTACTCCAGCTCGGGCATGTCGCCCTCCTTCTCGATCGTCCGGAGCCTCGCCTCGATCTCGGTGAGCCGGTCGCGGTCGGCCGCGATCTGCTCCTCGATCTGGGCCCGCCGCAGGGTCAGCATGCCGCGCAGCTCCTCGGCCGTCACCTGCGCGTCGAGGACGCTCCCCACCTGCTCGAGGGTGAAACCGAGGCCCTTGAGCGCGACGAGGCGGTTGAGACGAGGCAGCTGCGCGGCGGCATACCAGCGGTAGCCCGTGACCGGGTCCACGTGGGCCGGCACGAGCAGGTCGAGGGAGTCGTAGTGGCGCAACATGCGCACGGTGACCCCCGCGAGCCGGGCGAAGTCTCCGATGGTGAACATGACGACCATGGTCTACGGCCTGACACGGTGTGAGGGTCAAGACCCGGGCGGGCAGAGGGCGTATGCCGTCCGCCGCCCGCTTGCCGAACGCGCCCCTCCGACGCCGGGTGGGTCGTGTGAGCATGGGGGCATGAAGGTTGCGCTCATCCAGCTCGCCTACGGCGACGACGAGTCCGTCGCGGACCGCACCGCCCGGGTCGCCGACCTCGTGCGCGCCCAGGCCGGGCACGACCTCGTGGTCCTGCCAGAGCTCTGGCCGGCCGGCGGTTTCGACTACAGGCACTGGGACGAGCGAGCCGAGCCGGTGGACGGCCCCGTGGCGCAGGCTCTCTCGGCTGCAGCACGCGACGCGGGCGTCACGCTCCACGGCGGCTCGATCGTCGAGCGCGGTGCCCCGGTCGCCGACGGCGACCACGGCGTGTGGAACACGAGCCTCGTCTTCTCGCCGTCGGGTGACCTCGTCGCGACGTACCGCAAGGTGCACCGCTTCGGCTTCGGCGAGGGGGAGCCGAGCCTCATGGACGCGGGCGAGGAGCTCGTGGTCATCGACGTCCCGGTGGCGGGCGGCGACCCGGTGCCGGTCGGGCTGTCCACCTGCTACGACCTGCGCTTCCCCGAGCTCTACCGACGGCTGCTCGACCGGGGCGCCGAGGTCTTCGTCGTCCCCGCGGCGTGGCCGGCCGGGCGGGTCGGGCACTGGACGCTGCTGGGTCAGGCCCGAGCCGTCGAGGACCAGTGCGTCGTGCTGCAGTGCAACACCGCCGGCACCCACGCCCGGCACGAGATGGGTGGCCGATCACAGGTCGTCGACGCCACCGGGAAGGTTCTCGCCTCGGCCGGCCTTGACGAAGAGGTGCTGAGCATCGACATCGACACCGCGGCCACGCTCGAGTGGCGGCGCGACTTCCCCGTGCTGACCGACCGGAGGCTGTCGTGAGCGCCGGCACCGCCACCCTGCGCTCGCGCGTCCGGGTGCGGGCTGCCGATCTCGTCGGCCGCGGGTGGCTCAACACCGGCGGCCGCTCGCTGTCGCTGGCCGAGCTGCGCGGTCGTGTGGTCGTGCTCGACTTCTGGACCTTCTGCTGCGTCAACTGCCTCCACGTGCTCGACGAGCTGCGGCCGGTCGAGCAGCAGTTCCCGGACGCCCTGACGATCATCGGCGTGCACTCGCCGAAGTTCGAGCACGAGGCCGACGCCGACGCGCTCGCCGCCGCCGTCGAGCGGTATGCCGTGCACCACCCCGTGCTCGACGACCCCGAGCTCGTCACGTGGCGCGCGTATGCCGCTCGGGCGTGGCCCACGCTCGTCGTCGTCGACCCCGAGGGCTACGTCGTCGCCTCGATGTCGGGGGAGGGGCACGGGCCCGGACTCGCCTCCCTCGTGGCCGAGCTCATCGAGGAGCACCGGGCAAAAGGCACTCTCCAGCCTGGCGGCGACCCCTACGTGCCGCCGCCTGCGCCGGCGACCGCGCTGCGCTTCCCCGGCAAGGCCGTGGCGCTGCCGGACGGTTCCTTCCTCGTCTCCGACACCGCGAACCACCAGGTCGTCCACCTCGAGGAGGACCTCGAGACCGAGCGCGCACGCTGGGGCGGAGCCGGAGAGCTCAACGAGCCCCAAGGGGTCCTGCCCGTGCAGCCCGGGGTGGCCGAACGTCTGGGCATCGACCTGCTGGTCGCCGATTCGGTGAACCACCAGCTCAAGGGAATTCGGTTCTCCGACGGGTCGATTCACGTGGTTGCCGGCACCGGCAGCCAGCTGAGGGAGCGCACCGGCGGCGGCCCGGCGCTCCAGCAGCCGCTGTCGACGCCGTGGGACCTCGCCTGGCTGGGCGACCGCGTGGTCATCGCCATGGCCGGCACCCACCAGCTGTGGGCCTGGACCCCCGGTGAGAGCCTCGAGGACGGCACCGTGGAGGTCGTCGCAGGCACGTCCAACGAGGGGCTCGTCGACGGGCCTGCGCCCGAGGCGTGGTTCGCCCAGCCCTCGGGCCTGACCACTTCGGCGTCGGGAGACCGCGTCTGGATCGCCGACTCCGAGACGTCCGCCCTGCGGTCGGTGCGCGTCGGCTCCGACGGGGCCCTGGTGGTCGAGACCCATGTCGGCACCGGCCTTTTCGACTTCGGTCACCGCGACGGCGACGCTGCCGAGGCCCTGCTCCAGCACCCGCTCGGGGTCACCGAGCTGCCGGACGGGTCGGTCGCCGTCAGCGACACGTACAACGGCGCGATCCGCCGGTTCGACCCCGCCACCCGCCAGGTGTCGACGCTGGCGCAGGATCTGGCCGAGCCGAGCGACGCCGTCGTCGAGGTCGACCCCGGGATGGGCGAGACGCGCCTCGTCGTCGTCGAGTCGGCGGCGCACCGACTGACCCGCGTCGCCCTCCCTCGCGACGCCCAGCGGGTCGACGGACCGGCCCACCGCACCCAGCGCCCCTCGACACCGCTCCCGGCGGGCGAGGTGGCCCTCGAGGTCACCTTCGTGCCGCCCGCGGGCCAGAAGCTCGACCACCGCTGGGGCGACCCGACCCGGCTCGACGTCTCGGCCACGCCGGGTGCGCTGCTCGTCGAGGGCGCGGGCCGGGCGGAGGGCCTGACCCGCCGTCTCGTGCTGCGCGGCGACGTCGGCACCGGCACCCTGCACATCTCGGTGCAGGCCGCGTCGTGCGACGGCGACCCGGTCACCGGCGAGGTGCCCGAGCACGCCGCCTGCCACCTCTTCCAGCAGGACTGGGGCATCCCCGTCGTCATCGACCCGGACGCCCCTGCGACACTGGCTCTCGACCTCCGGGGGGTCTAGCGAGGTCTGCAGCGCGTCCGGGAGCCTCCCGGACGCCGACGATCGGACAGGTGGCAGGCGTGGCACGACAGCGATCCGGCAGCACCGGACCCTCCTTCCTCTCCGGCCTCTGCGGCCTGCTCGCCGTGGTGCTCCTGCCCGTCGCGCTGGTGGGCTTCTGGGCGTCAGTCATGCTCACGCGCACCGACGTCTTCGTCGACGAGCTGCGTCCCGTCGTGAGCAAGCCGCAGGTCCAGGAGGCCCTCACCGACGGCATCGTCGACGGCGTGCTCGGCGCCGTGCAGCTCGCCCCCGCGGTCGAGAAGACGCTCGAGGCGCCGATCCGCACCGAGGCCGCGACGATCGTCGCCAGCCCACAGGTCGCGTCCGCGTGGGCCACCGGCATCCGCGCGGTGCACACCCAGTTCATCGCGGTGATGACGGGCCGCGGCGACACCGAGCTGGACTCTCAGGGTCGGGTCGCGGTCCGCCTCACCATCCCCGTCCCGGCCCTCACGTCGACCCTGGAGCAGGCCGGCGTCAAGGGGGCGAGCTCGTTCGCCCCGGTGGTGACGATCCCGCTCGCCAGGGCGAGCGACCTGCAGAAGGCGCAGCAGGCGTACCGGGTCGCCGACGCGTGGGGTCCGTGGGCCCCGGTCGTCGTCGCCGCGCTGGGGCTGCTCGCGATCTTCCTCGCCCGCCGGTGGCGTACGGCGACGACGCTCGTGGCGCTCGGGTGGATCGTGACGTCGCTCGCGCTGGCGCTCGTCGTCATGGTCGCGCGCGAGCCGCTGCTGCGACGCGTCGACCCCGCCGTCGCCCGCACCGTCGCCGACGCCGCCTACGGGCTGGCGGCCCGCAACCTCTACTACGAGATCGCGATCGCCGTCGGCGTCGGGGTCGTGATGCTCGTGGTCTCGGCGGTCACGCTGGCGTTCGGGCGGCGTCGCACCGCCTGACGACCGCCCTCGCCGGGTATGTGCTGGCCAGGCACGCGCTGTGGCGTGCCCCAGACCAAGGAGACCTCATGGGTATCGGACTCGGGATCGTGCTGCTCGTGATCGGTGCGATCTTCTACTTCACGACCGTCGACTCGAGCGTGCTCAACATGAGCAGCGGCACGGGCAACACCATCGGGATCATCCTCATGGTCGCCGGTGCGCTCGCGGTCATCCTCGCGCTCGTCATGAACGCCCAGCGCGCCCGCACCCAGCACACCGTCGTCACGGAGCGTCGAGGCGCGCCCGACGTGGTCGAGCGCCGCGTCGACGGTGACGAGGTCGTCGAGCGGCGCACCGAGCGTCGCGACGGGACGATCTGACCCCTCACCACCCAGCCTTCCCGACGGCGGCCTGAGCAGGAGAACTCACCTGCTCGGGCCGCCGTCCGTGCTTCGATGAGACGTGAGCCAGACCCGTCCCCGAGCGGCACGCCGCACTGCGTCCTCGATCGACGCCGCGACCCCCGCCGACCGCGACCGCTGGGTCGACACCCTGCGCGTCGGCTCGCTGCTCGTCGTCGTGCTCGGCCACTGGCTCATGGTCGCCATCACGCCCGACGGCCACATCACCAACGCCCTCGCGGTCGTGCCGGCCCTGCAGCCGCTCACCTGGCTGCTCCAGGTGATGCCGCTCTTCTTCCTCGTCGGCGGGGTCGCCCACGCCCACACGCTGGCCTCTCTGGAACGCCGCCACCCGAACGGACCCGGCCGGTATGCCGTCTTCTTCCGGGCGAGGGCCCGCCGCCTCCTGCGGCCCACCCTCGCCTTCCTGCTGGCCTGGGTGGCGCTCGGCGTCGTGGCGCACCTCAGCGGGCTGACCGCGCGAGAGGGCGACGCCGGCCGTCTCGCCCGCGACGCCCTCGTCATGGTGCCCCAGCTGCTGTGGTTCGTCGGCATCTACCTCGGCGCCTGCGCGTTCGCGCCGCTCATGCGCCACCTGCACGAGCGGTTCGGGCTGCGGGTGGTCGGGGTGCTCGTCGTGCTCGCCGTGGTCGTCGACGTGGTGCGGTTCGGGGGCGGCCCGGGACTGGTCGGCAACCTGAACTTCGCCCTCGTGTGGCTGGCGCTGCACCAGCTCGGGTTCGCCTGGCGTGACGGGCTGCTCACCAGTTCTCGTGGCTGGCTGATGGCGGTGGTCGGCTACGGCGCGATGGCCCTCGCGGTCTCCTTCGGTCCCTACCCGGTGTCGATGGTGGGGCTCCCCGGCGAGGCGGTGTCCAACATGGCTCCGCCGACGGCCGCGCTACTGGCTCAGGGCATCGGCATCTGCGGCCTCGCCGTCGTGCTGCGCCCGGTCATGGCGCGCGTGCTCGCCAGGCCGCGGGTGTGGCGCGTCGTCGTCGCCGTCGCGCCGTTCGCGATGACAGCGTTCCTCTGGCACCTCACGGCGCTCATGACGGTGCTGCTCGGGCTGCGCGGTCTGGGGCTCGAGCAGCCCGCGATCGGGTCGTGGTCCTGGTGGCTCACGCGTCCGGTCCTCTTCGCCGTTCTGGCGGTCGCCACGACCGGCCTCGTCGCGGGCTTCGTGCGCTTCGACCGGGGCGCGCGGCAGGCCGAGGCGGTCTCCGCGGAGCGGCGCCGATGGGTCGACCCCGTCGCAGCCGTCTCCGCCGGGGTGCTCTTCTTCGGCATCCTCATCGTCTCGATCGTCGGCGTCGACGTGCTGGGCAACCGCCCCGTCTTCTTCCTCGTCGGCGACGTGGTGCCGGCGGTCGGCTTCGGGGTGCTCGCCCTCGGACTCCTCCTGCTCCGCGCCACCCGCCCGCGCCGCCCCTGACCCGATCGAGAGAACGCTCCGTCACGAGCACGCCCGATCGAGAGAACGCTCCGTCGCGGCGACACGGCATACGTCCTCGGGGTGCCCGGAAACTCGATGGCACGGCTCGGACGTGCGCCCCTACGGTCGGTGCATGGAGACGAGGCTCATCGACGTGCACGACGACGAGGTGTGCGCCAGGGCGTACGAGGTCATCGTCGCGAGCAAGGACCACGAACGCCCCTGGCACGAGCCGCCCTCTCTCGCAGAGACACTCGTCGAGTGGCGGCACGTCGACGAGGCTGAGCCCATGGAGATGTGGGGAGCCTGGGACGGGGACGAGCTGGTCGGGGTCGCCACGATCTGGCTGCCGATGAGCGACAACACCTCGATGGTCTGGCACGACGTGCAGGTCCACCCGACCCACCGTCGGCGCGCCGCGGGCTCGGCACTCGTCGAGCGCATCGTCCATCGGGCCGGCGAGGAGGGACGGCCGACACTGGTGACCGACCTCATGGTGCCGCCCGAGTCGGAGGACCACCCGTACCGCCGGTTCGCCGAGAGGCACGGCTTCCACCTGAGCAACACCGAGATCATCCGGCACCTGCAGCTGCCCGTCGCGGAGGACGTGCTCGGCAGGCAGGCCGAGCACGCACGGGCCCGGTGGGAGGGGGAGTACCGCCTCGAGACCCACGTCGGCGGTGTGCCCCCCGAGCTCCAGCCGTCGCTGTGCGCCGTCATGAACCAGCTCGCCGTCGACGCCCCCACCGGTGACATCGACTTCGAGGAGGAGACCCTCACGCCCGAACGGTACGAGGAGTACCTCGCGCTGTTCCGTCTGCAGGGCAGGGTGCGCCTGACGACGGTCGCGGTCCACGAGGCCACGGGCGACGTCGTGGCCTACACCGACCTCATGCTGCCGTCAGGTGCGCCGTCGGTCGCGTGGCAGTGGGGGACCTTGGTGCACAAGGCCCACCGTGGTCGGCGGCTCGGCATGGCGGTCAAGGTCGAGAACCTGCGGCGCCTTCAGGACGACCACCCGGAGCGTCAGCGGGTGGTGACCGGGAACGACGACACGAATGCGTGGATGGTCTCGATCAACGAGGACCTCGGCTTCCGCATCGTCGAGCTGTGCCCCGCCTACCAGCGCAGGCTCTGACACCCGCCCCCTGAATCGAAAGAACAGTTCGTCCCACCCACACGTGGGACGAACTGTTCTCCCGACCGGTCACCGGGGTGACGGAGCGTTCTCTCGATCGGGTCAGAAGGCGGACTCGGGGACGTCCATGAGGTCGTTGTCGGTCGCCTCGGCCATGGCGCGCTCGGCCGCGATCTTGGGCAGCACGTTCTTGGCGTAGAACGAGGCCGCCGCCACCTTGCCGCGGTAGAAGTCGGCGTCCTTGCCGGAGGCGCCGCCGTCGAGGGCTGCCTGCGCGACCTCGGCCTGGCGCAGCAGCAGCCAGCCGACGACGAGGTCACCGGCCGAGAGCAGCAGGCGCGTGGTGTTCTGGCCGACCTTGTAGAGGTTGGCCACCTCGCCGCCCATGCGCGGGTCGCTCTGCATGAGCGTCGTGATCATCGTGCCGACGATGCCCTGGATGTCCTCGAGGGCCTTGCCGAGCAGCTCGCGCTCGGTGTCGAGCGAGCCGCCGAGGTCCTTGGCGAACTCCTGGATCTGACCGGCGATGTGCTGCAGGGCCTGGCCCTTGTCGCGGACGATCTTGCGGAAGAAGAAGTCGAGGCCCTGGATGGCCGTGGTGCCCTCGTAGAGGGTGTCGATCTTGGCGTCGCGGACGTACTGCTCGATCGGGTAGTCCTGCAGGAAGCCCGAGCCGCCGTAGGTCTGGAGCGACTCGGTGCCGAGCAGCACCCAGGCTCGCTCGGAGCCGAGGCCCTTGACGATCGGCAGCATGAGGTCGCTGATCTTGTTGGCGAGCTCGGCGTCGGAGCCCTTCTCGAGCGGCGCGGCCGGGTTGCCCGCCTGGGCCTGGTTGACGGTGTCCTGCTGGCTCGCGGTGTAGACGACCAGCGCGCGCAGGCCCTCGGCGTACGCCTTCTGCAGCATGAGCGAGCGGCGCACGTCGGGGTGGTGGGTGATGGTGACGCGCGGGGCCGACTTGTCGGTCATCTGCGTGAGGTCGGCGCCCTGGACGCGCTCCTTGGCGTACTCGAGCGCGTTGAGGTAGCCGGTGGAGAGCGTGGCGATCGCCTTGGTGCCCACGAACATCCGCGCGTTCTCGATGACCTTGAACATCTGCGCGATGCCGTCGTGGACGTCGCCGAGGAGGGTGCCGACGGCCGGCTCGTGCTCGCCGAAGGTGACCTCGCACGTCGTGCTGACCTTGAGGCCCATCTTGTGCTCGACGTTGGTGACGTGGGCGCCGTTGCGCTCGCCGAGCTCACCCGTCTCGAGGTCGACGTGGTACTTCGGCACGATGAAGAGGCTGAGGCCCTTGGTGCCGGGACCGGCGCCCTCGGGCCGGGCGAGCACGAAGTGGACGACGTTGTCGACCATGTCGGACTCGGCCGAGGTGATGAAGCGCTTGACGCCGGTGATGTGCCACGTGCCGTCGGGCTGCTGCACGGCCTTGGTGCGGCCGGCGCCGACGTCGGAGCCGGCGTCGGGCTCGGTGAGCACCATCGTGGTGTGCCAGGCCTTGTCGACGACGTGCTTGGCGAGCTTCTTCTGGTCGTCGGTGCCGAGGTGCCACAGCAGGTTGGCGAAGGAGTAGCTCGCCGTGAACATGTGGATGGCCGGGTTGGCGCCGCACACCATCTCGGCGACGGACCAGCGCAGCGAGGCGGGCACGACCATGCCGCCGAGCTCGGCCGGGACGTCGAGGTTGCCCCAGTCGCCGTCGACGTACGCCTTGAACGACTTCTTGAACGAGTCGGGCATCGTCACGGTCTGGGTGGCGGGGTCGTAGACCGGCGGGTTGCGGTCGCTGTCGAGCAGGCTGTCGGCCAGCTCGTTCTCGGCCAGGCGCGAGACCTCACGGAGGATGTCCTTCGCCGCGTCGACGTCGACGTCGGCGTAGATGCCCTGCCCGAGCACGTCCTGACGGTTGAACACCTCGAAGAGGTTGAACTCGAGGTCGCGCACATTGCTCTTGTAGTGGCCCATCGGGACCCTCCACGTTCTGTCGCTCGTCGTGCGTCCGCGTCGGCGGGCGCGCCAAGTTACTGGCCGGTCACTTCCATGATGCTACTGACCGGTAACGAATGGCAAGGGGGTCAGGTCACGGTTGCGCCACGCTCGTCCGGCTGCTCGTCCGGATGCTCGTCCGGCTGGCGCAGCGCCGGGACAGCAGAAGGGCCCGGTCGCCGGACCGGGCCCTTCGCGTTGGAGCAGGCGGCACGAATTGCACGTACGTCTTCCCTCTGGAAGAGGGCTGTTCTGCTACTGAACTACGCCTGCGAGGCGTCGCAACCGTAGCAACAGTCGGGTGCCGTCGTCCAAACGGGCGCGCCCGTCGGCCGCCCGGTCGCAGCCGACTCCCAGCCGGCGTGCAGCGCACCGTCGGCACCGGGCGCCTATCGTCGTGCGTGACCAGACGGCGAGGTGACCTCGGGCGGGCAGGGCGCACCCTGAGCGCCTTCGTCGCCGCCGCCGTGGCGGTCGGGCTGCTGGCCGCAGGCCTCTGGACGCCCGCGGTCGCGGCCCTCGGCGGGCTGACGAATGCCGGCAGCGACGCTTTCCTGGCCCTGCCGAGCACCTTCACGATGGTGCAGCCGGCGCAGGGCTCACGCATCCTCGCAGCCGACGGGTCGGTCATCGCGACTCCCCAGGACGAGGACCGCGTCGTCGTGCCCCTCTCCGAGGTGGCGCCCGTCATGCGCACCGCGCAGGTCGCGATCGAGGACAGCCGCTTCTACGACCACGGCGCCATCGACCCACAGGGCCTCGCGCGAGCCGTCCTCGAGGACCTGCGCACCGGACAGGCGTCGGAAGGCGCGTCGACACTGACCCAGCAGTTCGTCAAGCTGTCGCTCCAGGCGCAGGCGCTGCGCGATGGCCAGACCGCGGCGGCTCGCGCGGCCATCGCAAAGACGATCCCTCGCAAGCTCGAAGACCTGCGTTACGCCGTCGCCCTAGAGCGATCGTGGAGCAAGGACGAGATCCTCCAGGGCTGACCTCGACCTCGCCTACTACGGCGACGGCGCGTACGGCGTCGAGGCGGCCGCGCGCCACTACTTCGACGTGCACGCGAGCGCGCTGACCCTCACCGAGGCGGCCACCCTGGCCGGACTCGTGCAGAGCCCGAGCACCACCGACCCCGCCCACCACCTCCAGGCGGCGCAGGCCCGCCGCAACGTCGTGCTGGCGCGGATGAGGGCGCTCGACGAGCTGACACCGAGGCAGTATGCCGCTGCCGTGGCACGCCCGCTCTCGCGTGACCTCCACGACGCGTCGCTGCGCCAGGTCGCACCCGAGCGCAACAGCCTCGGGGTCGCCGCAGCCGCCTTCGTCACCGAGCCCGGCACCGGCGCGGTGCTGGGCCTCGGCCAGGACACGGCATACGGCTCGGGTCCCGGCGCGACAGAGGTGGACTACGCCGTGGACCGACGCTACGGCGGCTCGGGCGGCTTCCAGTCCGGGTCGACGGCCAAGGCCTTCGCGCTCGTCACCGCGATGAAGCAGGGACTCGGCACGCACGCCTCCGTCGACGCGCCGGCGGCCGACAATCACCGCCCGGCGACCTTCAGTGCCAAGCAGTTTCCCCCGCCGTGCGGCGTCGGCGGCACGTGGTCGGTCTACAACGACGAGCCGTGGAAGGGTGGCTCGATGTCGCTGCGGCAGGCGACGGCGCAGTCGACCAACACCGCCTTCGTCGCCCTCGCGAGCCGCATCGGGGTCTGCGCGATCCACTCGACGATGACGGCGTTCGGCATCCACGGCGGCGATGGGCAGCCCCTCGGCACCTACCCGCCGCAGGTGGTGCTCGGCGCGCAGGCAGTGTCGCCGCAGACCATGGCCGAGGCCTACGCAGGGCTCGCCGACCACGGCACCCTGTGCGACGTGCACCCGGTGACGAGCGTCGTCCAGGGCGGGCGCACCCTCTGGGCTCCACCCCCGGACTGTCGGCGGGTGGCCGACCCGCGCGCCGTCGACCAGGCGACGCAGTACCTGGAGTACAACATGACGCACGGGTCGGGCACCCTCAACCAGCTGCCTGGACGGCCATCCGCCGGCAAGACCGGCACGTCCGACGGCAACGCCCAGTCGTGGTTCGTCGGCTACACCCCCCAGCTCGCCACCGCGGTGTGGGTGGGCAATCCGGTGAACCCGACCCGGCGCATGTTCGACGTGTCGATGGCGGGGAAGTCGTGCACGTCCATGACCGGCGCCTGCTACGCGGCGCCGATCTGGCGCCGGATCATGGACGGCGTGCTGTCGGGCGAGCCCGTCGAGCCGATGCCCTGAAGGCCTATGAGCCGTCGCGCACCCGTCGGGCGAAAGCTGTTGAGCGCGAACGCAGCTCGTCGATCCGACGCTCCACGAGGGATGTCGGGTCGAGGCCACCCTCCATCGCGTTCGGCAGCCGGCGCACGTGCTGCGAGCAGCTGAAGTCGGCGTGCACGAGCGTCCCGAGGCTGTTGCCCTCGCGCCCGGCCGCACCGGCCCGCTTCGCAACCCACAGCCGCACGTCAGCGGTGGCGAAGACGTCCTCGCACCAGGCGCACATCGCGCTCGCCGTGCGCGTCCGCCCTGACGCGCGCAGCACGAACGCCACGGCATCGTCGTCGACGGGCACGACGGCATACGCCCTCTGGGGGTTGCTGCGGTCGACCCAGCCCAGGTAGTCGAGCTGCTCCCAGGGGAGCGCGTCGAGATCGTTGGGGACGCTGGCCTGCTTCGCCTCGCGGCGCGAGCAGTTCACGAGGGCAGCGCGAATCTCGTTGTCTGTCAGTGGTTTCACGGTGTTCCTGTCGGTCGGGCAGGACCGGATGGCCCGGTCAGCCGGGGTGGGGGAGGTGGCGCGGGACCGTGACCGCTGAGCGGGCCATGCCGGCCACCCACCTCTCCGCGGGCGCTCCCGCTGACTCCTGACGTCCGGCGACGTCTCGACCGACGGCTCCGAGGACGGAGCCGCGTCCATGGTGTGCCACGCCCCCTCCGACCGTCCACTCGTTTTCAGAGGTTTCGTGCGTCCACGCCCCAAAGCCCGGCTTCAGGGTGTTTTGTCTCGGCAACATCTGCCGATATCGAGCCGTGACCTACACGGTTCAACGATCGTCTGCGACCGTCGATGCAGTTCATCGGCCGGGGTCCTCCCCGGTCGGCCCGCCGGTACGCCGAGTCCTGTCCGCCGGCTGGGGCAGCAGCGCATCACACGGACAGGAGCGGGGGACCCACTTTCTGGGCCGGCTAGGACCGGTCCTCGGGGTGAAGCCGCGACACGCGGCCGGGCCACTTCTGCCCGAACCCGACAGCTCACCTCGAAGGCGTGGGAAGGAAGACCGACCATGCCCGCTACGAGTCCTGCACGCCCCGGGCGCCACCGGCGCCCCGCACGTCGACTGCCGCTCCAGTCCCTCGCCATCACCCCGCTCCTCGGCGCCGCCCTCGTCCTCGGGACCGGCGGCGCACCGCCGGCCTCCACGACGGCGCCGCTCGCAGCCGCCCCCGCCCCGAGCGCCAAGGCCGCGACGAACAAGGGGGTCGACGTGGCCACCACCCCGGTGGCCACCGTCCCCCGACGAATCCAGGCCCTGCGCATCACCGCGGCCCAGAGGGGCAAGCCCTACCGCTGGGGCGCTGCCGGACCGTACGCGTTCGACTGCTCCGGCCTCGTCTACTACGTCTACCGGACGCGATTGCACGTGGCGCTCCCCCGCACGGCCAATGCGCAGCGCCTCAAGACCGTGCGAGTCGCCAAGTCGCGCGTGCTCGCCGGTGACCTCATCTTCTTCATGCGTGCGGGCCGGGCCTACCACGTCGGCGTCTACGCCGGTAGCGGCAGGGTCTGGCACTCGCCACGACCGGGCCAGCGCGTGCAGCTGTCGAAGCTCTGGACGTCCGCCTGGGTGGCCGGTCGGGTCCGCTAACCAGGCCCAGGCCTCCCGCCGGGGCGCCTTGACCGATGGCTCGGTCGAGGCGCCGGACGAAGCGGTGTTCGACGCCCGGCATCGTGTCGTTCGCCGAGAGGTCGTCCGGTCCACCGTCGCGCCGGGCCCGTGCCCGCGCCCAGGTGGTGGCGGCCGTCCGGGACGCCGGCGGGTCAACCCCCCTCACGACCCGCTCGGAGCCACCGGTCGCCACGCCGTCGTCCTCCATGCGGTCACCCTCCCCGGGGCCGACCGTGACGACGAACAGGGCCGCGACGGACGCAAGGACCGGAAGGAAAGGAGCCGCAGGCCAGGTGAGCGGCCTGACCTGCGGCTCCGACGGGGAGTGCCGCGGCCTGCGCGCCCGAGGTGACGGCATACGGCAGAACGGCAGACGGGCAAGCTCACGGGTTACCGGGCGCGAACAGCGTCCCGGCCGGGACCGGTCGGCGTGGTCGCCGATGGTGCGGTGCGGGGCCACGTCCAGGCGTACCGGACGATGAGGGCGAGGAGGACCAGCTCCAGAGCGATCCCGAGGCCGTAGAAGTACACCCAGGTCTCGCCCAGCCCGTTGAAGGCCGTGACGGGCACGTAGAGCGAGGCCACGGTGAGGTTCGTGATGCGGCTCGCCCGGGCGGGCAGCGTCATCGACAGCACGACCATCAGGATCGGGACGCTCACCAGGGCCAGCGACGTGGTCGAGAAGGTCTGCGACAGCTCGAACTCGAAGACCTTGCCGCCGAGGATGTCTTCGACGACGCCAGGAGTGAAGAAGTTGAGGATGTCCACATAGGCGTACAGGAACATGAAGCTCGTCCACGTTGCGGCGAGCTTGGCTCTCATTGGGATCCGCTGGTCTTCCAGCGTCGCGGTGGTGGGTTGACGTGTTCTCATCGTGGGCTCCTGGTCGTGGTGGGGATCGGTGGGTCCACGTTCGCTGAGTCCGGCGGCGGACACATCGGACCGAAGGCTGTGGCTGGCCGGCCGATGGCACGGTCCTTGTCTCGTTCTTTCGGCCGGTCCGCCGAACCACTCGGATCCCTAGGCTGGAGCCGTGGTCACTGTCCGGCGCCCCATCTGGCACGAGCCGCGGCCTGCTGACGCCCCACCCATCAGTCGCCTCGATCGGCTGCTGGTGGGTGCGTTCGCAGCCGCAGCCGTGGCCGAGGGCATCGTTCGGCCGGGCCTGGCGTGGCGACCGCTCGTGACGGTGCTCGCCTTGGCGCTGGTGCCTGCCCTGCTCTGGCGGCGGGCGCGCCCCCTGACGGCTGCCGTGGTGGGGTGGGGCGTCGCCGGGCTGTTGTCGGCGCTCCAGCTGGTTGCGCACGCCGGGGACCTCGGCCTCTACTCCATGATGGCGGTCCTGCTCCTGCTCTACTCCCTGGTGCGGTGGGGCTCGGGACGGGAGATGGTCCTGGGAACGGCGTTCGTGGCGGTCGTCGTCGCGTTGGCGATGTACGCCGCCTCCGCAGCCTGGGCGGACGTCTTCGGCGGCAGCGTCCTCCTGCTGTTGTGCGTCGCCCTCGCGGCGGTGTTCCGCTACCGGGCCGACCTCTGGCATCGCCAGCAGCGCGAGATCCGTAATCAGGAGCGGGTGGCACTGGCGCGCGAGCTGCACGACACCGTGGCCCACCACGTCTCGGCCATCGCGGTGCAGGCGCAGGCCGGTGGCGTGGTCGCGAGCTTCCAGCCCGAGAGGGCCGTCGAGGTCCTGGCCGCGATCGAGTCCGAAGCCTCGCGAACTCTGGCCGAGATGAGATCCATGGTGCGGGTGCTACGTGAGGAGGACGACGTCGACTACTCACCGCAGCGGGGGGTCGCGGACCTGACTGCGCTGGCGCGCGCCGACGCGACGCCCATCGTCGAGGTCTCGCTGGACGGTCCGTTGACCCCGCTCGCACGACCCGTTGACGCAGCGCTGTACCGGCTCGCGCAGGAGTCGCTCACCAACGCCGTACGGCACGCCAGGGGCGCGACCCGCGTCGGGATCGAGGTACGCCGGGAGGGCGCAGCCATCAGGCTGCGTGTCAGCGACGACGGAGAGACCGGGCCGGGGTCGACCCCGGAGCCCGGGTTCGGCCTGCTGGGCATGGCCGAACGCGCGCAGCTGCTGGGCGGATCGCTCTCAGCGGGGCCCGGTCCCGAGGGTGGCTGGGTGGTCGAGGCCGTGCTGCCGGTGAAGGCGCTGGCATGAGCATACGTGTCGTCGTGGCCGACGACCAGGACCTGGTGCGGACCGGGCTCGTGATGATCCTCGGCGCGCAAGCCGATCTCGAGGTGGTGGGGGAGGCAGCAGACGGGCATGCAGCGCTCGACCTGGCGACCCGGCTGCGTCCCGACGTCCTGCTCGTCGACATCCGGATGCCCGGGCTCGACGGCGTCGAGGTGACGCGGCGCCTCGCCGGTCCTGGCGTGACGGACCCCATCGCGGTCGTCGTGATCACCACCTTCGATCTCGACGAGTACGTCCTCGGAGCCCTGCGCGCCGGCGCTCGCGGCTTCCTGCTCAAGGACGCCGGCCCGGAGCTCCTCGTGCAGGCCATCCACGCGGCGGCCGACGGCCAGGCGCTGATCGCCCCCAACGTCACCCGTCGCCTGCTGGCGACCTTTGCCGAGCAGTCGCCGGTGGTGCCGGTCCAGCCCAGCGACCCGCTCACCGGTCGCGAGGAGGAGGTGCTCGCGCTGGTTGCACGGGGACGGACCAACGCCGAGATCGCCACCGAGCTCTTCGTCGGCTTGAGCACGGTCAAGACGCACGTCGCATCGTTGATGTCCAAGCTCGGTGCCCGCAACCGCGTCGAGATCGCGATGTGGGCTCACGACACCAGGCGCGTGAGAGCCGACCAGGGGTCGTGACCCGGGCCGCGCGCGGAAGTCTGGGCGCTGGTCGGGTGTCCGTGGCACTCGACCCCGAGGCAGTGACCCGACGACGAAGCCGCAGGTCGGGAACCGTGTCCTGACCTGCGGCTCTCGTGTGGGTGGAGCGAGCGACGGGAATCGAACCCGCGTATCCAGCTTGGGAAGCTGGCGCTCTACCATTGAGCTACGCTCGCACGGGCCGCCGGCTGATGCCCGCAGAGGGCTCGCGAGCGGCACGCGGCGTCAGTGTAGCCGACGCCGTGACAGTGCACCGACCGCGACCCCAGGGGCCACGACCGTCATGGATCTGACCAAGCAGTCCGCCTTCGTCGAGCACGTCCGCGGACGGGGCGGCGCCACGGCCCAGGTGGCCGTGACCCTCGAGCAGTTCTTCGAGGGCAACGACTGCGAGTGGTGCATCGCCCCCAACCGCCCCGAGGACGTGCCGCTCGAGACGGTGCGACGGGTCCTCTTCGACCTGCGCTCGCATCCCGACGTGCACGACGTCCGCGTCGAGCTCGACGTGCTCGAGTTCCAGGACTTCCCGGACGATGAATGGCCTTACGCCAGTGGGGTGGCCGTCATCACGACGCTCCAGCCCGAGGAGGTCGACGCGATGACGATCGACGCCGACACCGAGGCGAGCGGCGGCCCGGCTGCCGGTGCCGACTGGCTTGTCGACGCGCCGACGGTGCCGCAGGGACACCACTACGTCGGGGTGTGGTGGGACTGATGTCCGCGGGTGGCGCGCCCGTCGCGCTGAGCGGTGTCGAGCAGGTCACCGACGCGCTCTGCTACCACGGCGAGGGCCCGGTCTGGTCGCCGTCCTGGGGAGGGTTGCGCTGGGTGGACCTGCTGGCCGGCGACGTCCTCACCCTCCGCGCCGACGGCTCCGTCGAGCGCCTGCACGTCGGGGCGGTGGCCGCGTTCCTGCGCCCCCGTACGCGGGGTGGCTGGGTCGTCGCGACCCAGCGCGGGCTGGCGCTGGCCGGGGAGCCAGACGGCATACCGGAGCCGTGGTTCGACCTCTGGGACGACCCGTCCATCCGGATGAACGAGGGCGGCGTGGACGCCGAGGGCCGACTGTGGGCGGGCACCATGGGCTACGACCGCGTGCCCGGCAGCGCGACCCTCTACCGCGTCGACGCCGACGGGTCCGTGGAGACCGTGGTCCCCGACGCGACGATCTCGAACGGCATCGACCTGTCACCCGACGGCACCCTCGCCTACTACGACGACACCCCGACGGGGCGCACCGACGTCTTCGACGTCGTCGACGGCGAGCTGGTGAACCGCCGGCCCTTTGTCACCCACGACGCCGGCCATCCCGACGGGCTCACCGTCGACAGCGCGGGCAACGTCTGGGTCGCGCTCAACGGCGCGGGGCGCGTGCGTTGCTTCTCGCCGACGGGCGACGTGCTCGCGGAGGTCGCGCTGCCGGTGCGGCTCACGACGGCGTGCACCTTCGGCGGGGACGACCTCCGTGACCTCTACGTCACGACGTCGCGCGAGAACCTCGATGACCCCGAGCCGCAGGCCGGTGCCCTCTTCAGGGTGCGGGTGTCCGTGCCCGGCCAGCCGGTGCGCGCCTTCGCGGGCTGAGTCACACCGCTGCTTCCCGGGGGCGTATGCCGTCCGATCGGGCAGGCAGCTTCAGCCGGCGTGGGTGACGCCCCCGTCGGGGGAGTAGCCGAACATCGAGATCGACCGGCCCGGCCGATGGGGGAGGCCGGCCATGGGCGCGCCCGGCGTCGCACCATCGGGACCGCCGGCCGCGTCGCCGGATCCCGCGCCGAGCAGGCTGCGCGTCAGCCGCTGGGAGTCCGACAGCAGCTCGTCGAGGGCCCCGCCGAGGTGGTCGTCGGCGGGTGGCTCGTCGCGCAGCGCCGCGGCGAGCACCGCGCGGCGCACGAGCTCCTTCGCGAACGACGCCGTGGTGCCCTCGGTACGGGCAGCAGCGACCGACATGGCCTCGTCGCCGAAGAGGTGGCCGCCGTAGAGGCGGAGCAGCTCGAGCCGCCCCTCGAGGTCGGGCAGCGGGATCTCCGCCGCGAGGTCGACGCGACCGGGCCGCTGCGACAGCGCGACCTCGAGGTCCTCGACGCGGTTGGTCGTCAGCACGAACGCGACGTCGGCGTCGGCGTCGAGGCCGTCCAGGGCGTCGAGCACCTCGAAGAGCAGCGGTGAGGCTCCCATCGAGAAGGAGCGGTCCTCGGCGACGAGGTCGCAGTCCTCGAGGACGACGATCGCCGGCTGGTGCGCCCGGGCGACCTTCGCGGCGTCGTGGACGAAACGCAGCGAGCCGCCGCTCAGCAGGACCGCAGTGGTGCCGGGAGTGGACGAGAGCAGGTGGCGCACGGTGTGCGTCTTGCCGGTGCCGGGCGGTCCGTAGAGCAGGACGCCACGCTTGAGGTGCTGGCCATGGGCGAGGAGCCGCTCGCGCTGCTCGCCCATCCCGATGACGTGGTGCGACACCCGCTCGAGCAGGCCGTCGGGGAGCACGACCGCCCCGGCGTCGACCGACGGGCGCTCCACGAACGTCACCCCGCTGATGCCGGGGCCGTAGGGGTCGCTGCCGAACGTGACGACCTGGCCCCGGAGGACGCTTCGCTCGTCCATGAGCTGCTGCACGCGCGCCATGAGCGACTCGGCCAGGTCACGGTCGGTGCACATCACCTCGATGCTGCCCACCTCGCGCCCGAACTGCCGGTTGGCGCCCTGCTGGCGCACGGCGACGGGGGTGCCCTCGAAGCGGAAGAGCCGGATGCCCGAGGTGACCACCTGGCGGCTGTCGTCCTTGCCGGGGCCGGTGGGCATGCGGTCGTAGTCGACCTGGCCGACCGGCAGCCCCGACCCGTGGAGCCCCTGCACCAGGTCGCCCAGCGACATGTGGTGGCGCATGTCGCCGGCGATGCCGACGATCGAGCGGTCGGGGTCGTCGTCGGACACCTCGCCGAGCGCGAGGTCGGCGTCGACCATCCGGTGCGGTGGCACGGGCTGCGCGACGACCGCCAGCGCGCGCGGCTCGACCCCGAGGTGGTCGGCGAGCACGTCGACGAGGCGCGGGCCGCCGCCGTCGCCCGGGACCCGCTCGAGCACGGCCCGCACGACGCGGTGGAGGTCGTCGAGCAGCGGGTCGACCGACGACGCGGGGGAGTCGTGCGCGGTGGCGTTCGAGGTGGCGTTCGAGGTGGCGTTCGAGGGGTCCATGACGTGACGATAGGCGGCGCGCGAGGTCCACAGGGCAGGAGTGCGGGAGCGATTCCGGCACCGCGTTATAGCCTCGACCCGTGCTGCTCTCCGACAAGGACATCCGGGCCGAGATCTCCGCCGAGCGGGTCGTGCTCGACCCCTGGGACCCGCAGATGGTCCAGCCCTCCAGCGTCGACGTCCGGCTGGACAAGTTCTTCCGCCTCTTCGACAACCACAAGTACCCCTACATCGACCCGGCGGCCGAGCAGCCCGACCTCACCCGCCTCGTCGAGGTCGGCCCGGACGAGGAGGGCTTCGTCCTGCACCCCGGCGAGTTCGTGCTCGGGTCGACGCTCGAGACGGTCACGCTGCCCGACGACCTCGCGGCCCGCGTCGAGGGCAAGAGCTCGCTGGGCCGGCTCGGTCTGCTCACCCACGCCACAGCCGGCTTCGTCGACCCCGGGTTCAGCGGCCACGTCACCCTCGAGCTGTCCAACGTCGCGACGCTGCCGATCATGCTCTACCCCGGCATGAAGATCGGACAGCTCTGCTTCTTCAGGCTCAGCTCGCCGTCCGAGAACCCTTACGGCTCAGCGACATACGGCTCCCACTACCAGGGCCAGCGCGGCCCAACCGCGAGCCGGTCGTTCAAGAACTTCCACCGCACGCAGGTGTGAGCACCACGTCCGAGGCGTCCAGGTCCGCCGGGCCGACGCAGCCGACCGAGTCGACCGAGCCGACCGAGCCGACCGAGCCGACCCGTGCCGACTCACGTATGCCGCTCGCGTCACTCGCGTGGGACGCGCAGCCTGCCCGCGCCGGGGTGGTCGTCCTCGTCATGCACGGGGGCGCGGTCGACGGGTTCGAGGTCAACCACCCCTGGTCGCACAACGTGGCCCGGCTCGTGCCGTTCGCGCGTGCCCTGCGCAGGGTGCCGGGGCCTGTCGCGGTGGCGCGCCTGCGCTTCCGGGTGCGCGGCTGGAACGGTGAGCAGCGCATGCCCGTCGTCGACGCGCGGTGGGCGCTGCGGCAGATCCGCGAGACCTACCCCGGCCGGCCGATCGCGCTCGTCGGCCACTCGATGGGCGGTCGCGTCGCCATGCACCTCGGCGACGAGGAGGACGTCCGGCTGGTGCTGGCGCTCGCGCCGTGGATCGAGCCCGACGACCCCTGGCCGGGCGTGGGACGACGCACCGTCGTCATCCACGGCGACCGCGACATCGTCTGCGGCCTCAGCCGGTCGCGAGAGCGCATCGAGAAGATGCAGGCGGAGGGTCTCGACGCGACTCTCGTGCGCGTCGCCCGCTCCGACCACGCGATGCTCGTGCGCGCGCCGCTGTGGACCGCGCTCGTCACCGAGACCGTCGCCGCGACCTTCGCGCCGGAGCTGGGTGGCTCGGGCGAGCCTCGGTCGGGCCCGATCGGCGCCGTCGTGGCGCGGGTCGTGCACTCCGGGGGCACCACGATCGACATCTGAGGCGACGCGTCCGATCCCGGTCGGGCGGGCGCTCGCCCCCGCGACGGCAGGCTCAGTCGAACGGCAGCGGCGTCGCGGCGACCCAGCGGTCGACGACGTCGACGGCGGCCGCCACGCTCGGTGCGAGGTCGTGGTCGTCCAGCTCCGCCACGAGGTGCGTGCACCGGGCCACCAGGTCGGCCAGCTCGCCGGAGACACGTCGACCGCCGAGGTCGAGCGCACGGACAGCCGCGACGAGCTCGAGGGCTATGAGCTGCCGGTAGGCGTCGGCGGCCTCGCCGAGGCGCGCGGTGGACACGGACGCGTGGCTCGCCCCGTCCTCGACGCCGGCGGACACCGAGACCCACTGGATCGAGCGCGCCGCCGATGCGGCCTCGCGGATGAGGGCCATGGCCGAGGCGGCTCCGTACTCGAGGATCAGCAGGCCCGAGGACCCCGCCTTCGGCCCGGCGAGGAAGCGGGGGAGACCGCTCGCGGCGTCGGTGAGCAGGTGCGAGATGCGGGAGGCGATGGTGTGTGCCGAGCCCACGAGGGCGAGCAGGGAGGCGTCGACCGCGAGCGCGAGGTAGGCCTGGTGGAAGCCGCCGTGGTGCGCGACGGTGGGTGGGTCCGTCTGCACCACAGCGGGATTCTCGCTGCCGGCGTTGACGAGCGCCTCGACGACCCGGCGCAGGATTCCCATCTGGTCGAGCAGCGGGCCGTGCACCTGCGGGAAGGTGCGCAGCCCGAAGAAGTCCTGGATCTGCGCCGGCTCGACCATGTCGGCCTGCACCAGCCGGGTGACCGTCGCCGCTGCGGTGACGGCGCCCGGGAAGGGCGTGACCCTCTCGACGACCGGCCCGAAGGCCTCGGGGTTGCCGCGCAGCGCGACGAACGACAGGGCGCAGACGGCCATGGCCACCTCGGCGAGGCGGGCCAGCTCGGCGCATCCGTGGGCCGCCTCTGCGAGGGTGAAGGCGCTGCTCGACATGAGGGGGAGCGCGTCGGCGTCGTCGAGCGGCGCAGGGGTGCGGAGCGTCCCGTCGCCACAGGGGCGCTCGCCGAGGAGCGTCAGGCCGACCTCGGCGAGCGCGGTGAGGTCGCCGGTGCCGATGGCGCCCCGGCGGTGCACCACCGGAAGCTGCGGGTCGTCGGCCCTCACGGCGTCGACGAGCGCGTGCAGGAGGGCCTCGCTCGCGCCGGACGCCCCCGCGAGGAGCTGGTTGACGCGGATCGCGAGGGCGCTGCGCACCATCGGTGCCGGGAACGGCTCACCCCACCCCGCGCTGTGGCTGCGCAGCAGGGCGTGTCCCGGTCGGGGTGAGGCATTGACCTGGTCGCGGTTGGCGCCGACGCCGGACGTCCTGCCGTAGACGGGCCGCAGCCCGGCGACGATCCGTGCCGTTCGGGCTGCCCGGTCGACACCGGACGCGGCCTCGGCGTCGATGATGAAGGTGGCGCGCCGGCCCAGGGCGTCGATCTCCGCGACCGTCAGCTGCTTTCCCGTCAGGGTGATCGTCATGTGCGGTCCTCGGATCACGGCGTGAGATTCCTCGGGCAACAGGCTGTTGCGCTCACTTGGCAGTGTGCCAGACTGCCACTGTGCAGCAAAGGCTTGCCGCTGGATGAAATGCGGTACGGCTCCCCCCTCCATCGCACGACGAGGTGTCACCCATGGCACGACCAGCACGTTCCACCACCGTCCCGGCCTCTGGCCCCGCCTCGCCCGGCGGCGACCGAACGGCGTCAGCGCCCGGAGCGGCGGCCACTCGCTCCGTCGAGCGCGCGCTCGGCCTCCTCGCGCACGTCTGCGAGTCCGCCCCCGTCAGCCTCTCGGAGTGCGCGAAGGTCGTCGGACTGTCCCCGACGACGGCCCTGCGCCTCCTGCGCACCCTCGAAGGGCTCGACTTCGTCAGCAGGGACGCGGGCGGCGACTTCCATCCAGGGTCGTTGGCCTTCCGGTTCGGGGCGGTCGCGCTCGGGCGCAACCAGATGGTCAAGGCGGCCGAGCCGGCACTCGAGCGGCTCAGCGTCCAGTGCGGGGAGTCGGCGTACCTCGGCATCGCGGGACGATCCGACGAGGCGGTCTACATCGCGATGGCCGAAGGGACCTTCTCGATCCGCCACGCCGGTTGGGTCGGACGCACCGTGCCGGTTGACCGCACGGCCATCGGCGCTGCCCTGCAGGGGCGAACCCCGGAATGCGGGTATGTGGTGGTGCGTTCGAAGGTCGAAGAGGACGTCACGGCCATCGCGGCCCCGATCGCGTGGACGGGCGGCATCGCAGGGGCCCTCAATGTCGTGGGACCCTCGTATCGTCTTGACCAGCAACGAAGCCGTGACGTCGGCGAAGCCGTCGCCGCGGAGGCTCGAACGATCGCGCGAACCCTGTTCCCGACCCATCACACGAATGAGGTGACGAGCCGATGATCCGGTTCGAGTCCGTGACCAAGGAGTTCCCCGACGGCACCGTCGCCGTCGACGCGCTCAGCCTGACGGCGCCGACCGGCAAGATCACGGTGCTCGTCGGCCCGTCCGGCTGTGGCAAGACCACGTCGCTGCGCATGATCAACCGGATGATCGAGCCGACCGGCGGCCGCATCCTCATCGACGACCGCGACACGTCCACGATCGACGCCGCCGAGCTGCGCCGTGGCATCGGCTACGTCATCCAGCACGCGGGGCTCTTCCCGCACCGCACGATCCTCGCCAACATCACGACCGTCCCGCTGCTGCTCGGGTGGGACAAGGCCAAGGCGACGAGCCACGCGCTCGAGCTCATGGACCGCGTCGGGCTGCCGCAGTCCTTCGCCAAGCGGTACCCCTCGCAGCTCTCCGGCGGCCAGCAGCAGCGCGTCGGCGTCGCCCGCGCCCTCGCCGCCGACCCGCCGGTGATGCTGATGGACGAGCCGTTCAGCGCGGTGGACCCGATCGTGCGCGAGCAGCTGCAGGACGAGTTCCTGCGCCTGCAGGAGGAGATCGGCAAGACCATCGTCTTCGTCACCCACGACATCGACGAGGCGATCAAGCTCGGCGACCAGGTGGCGGTCCTCCGGGTCGGGGGCAGGCTCGCCCAGCTCGCCGCCCCCGAGGAGCTGCTGTCACGGCCGGTCGACGACTTCGTGGCCGACTTCGTCGGGCGCGACCGCGGGTACCGCACGCTCGGCTTCCGCACCGCACCGTTCCCCACCAGCTCCGAGCCGACGGTCCGCCTCGGCGCGTCCGCCACTGACGCGCGGGGGGTGACCGACGACCCGTGGGTCCTCGTGCTCGACGACGACGACCACCCCGTCGGCTGGGTCGAGCGGGAGCGCCTGGACGGGACGGTGACGCGTGATGCCCTCCACCGGGGCGGCACCGTGGCCTCGACCGACGGTCCGCTGCGGCAGGCGCTCGACGCCGCGCTGTCGGCGCCGTCCGGCCGTGGTGTCATCGTGGGGCCCGACGGCGTCTTCGTCGGCACCGTGCGGGCCCGAGACCTCATCGAGCCCATCGAGGCGAGCGCCGCCCGCGAGCGTGCCGCCTCCTCCGCCGACGCCTCCGGCGACGAGGCCGTCGAGGGGGCCGGCGAGGGGATCGTCGTGGCAGAGCCGAAGGCGCTCTGATGGACTGGTTCACCTCGCACCTCGACGACGTGTGGCGGCTCTCCGTCATCCACGCCTACCTGGCGGGCATCCCGCTCCTGCTCGGCCTGGTCGTCGCGCTGCCCCTGGGGTGGCTCGCGCGGCGCTTCTCGTGGGCCTACCCGCCGCTCATCATCGGCACCGGGCTGCTCTACACGCTGCCCTCGCTGGCCGTGTTCATCCTCCTTCCCGGCATCCTGCACACCCAGATCCTCGACCCCGTCAACGTGCTCGTGGCCATGACGGTCTACACCGTGGCCCTGCTCGTGCGCACGGTCGCCGACGGCCTCGGCGCGATCCCGGACGACGTGCGGCTCGCCGCCAACGCCATGGGCTACCGGCCCGTCCGCCGGCTCCTGGGTGTCGAGCTGCCGCTCGCGGTGCCCGTCATCTCGGCGGGCCTGCGCGTCGCGGCGGTCAGCAACGTCAGCATCGTCAGTGTCGCGGCCATCATCGGCGTCGAGCAGCTCGGCTCGCTCTTCACCGACGGCTTCAACCGTGACTTCTTCGCGCCGATCGTCACGGGGATCATCGCCTGTGGCGTCCTGTCGCTGCTCTTCGACGTCGTCATCGTCGTCGTCACCCGGCTGCTGACGCCCTGGACCCGAGCGAGGGCCGCATCGTGATCAACGACATCATCGCCTGGCTCACCGACCCCGCCCACCGCGACGACATCGTCCAGCGGCTCCTCGAGCACCTCCAGTACGTCCTCCTCGCGACCGTCATCGCCGCGGCCGTGGCGATCCCGGCCGGCATGTGGGTCGGCCACACGGGGCGCGGCAAGTTCGCCGTCGTCAACATCTCCGGCTTCGCCCGTGCCATCCCGACGCTCGGCCTGCTGTTCTTCATCGTGCTGTGGCTCGGGCCGAGCCTGTCCGGCGACCTCGCCTTCCTGCTCCCGAGCCTCATCGTGCTCGTCGTGCTCGCGATCCCGCCGATCCTCGCCGGCACCTACGCCGGCATCGACGAGGTCGACCCGGCGGCCCGTGACGCGGCTCGCGGAATGGGAATGCGTGGCTGGCAGGTGCTGTTCAAGGTTGAGGTGCCGTGCGCCCTCCCACTCATCTTCTCGGGTCTGCGCTCGGCGTTGTTGCAGGTCGTGGCCACCGCGACCATCGCTGCGACGGTCGGGCTCGGCGGGCTCGGTCGTTTCCTCATCGATGGTCTGGCGGTCCGCGACTACCCCCAGATGGCCTCTGGCGCCGTCCTCGTCGCCGCCCTGGCCCTCGTCATCGATCTCGTCGCCGCCGTCGTCCAGCGGTTCGCGGTCTCACGCGGTGTCACCGGACGGTTCCGCACCAGACGCGCCCGCGTCGCGGTCGGGTCCACCGCAGAGTCACCGGCCACCGCAGAGTCACCGGCCACCACGACGGTCGGCACGGCCCACTGATCCCCCAGCTCAGCGCCCACAGGAAAGAGAAGAGCATGACGCACACCAAGACGGTTCTCACGGCGGTCTCCGCCCTGGCTCTCGCCGGTCTCGCGGCTTGCGGGTCGAGCAGTGGAGGCGACCCGCTCGCCCAGCCGACCGGCGCGGGGTCCAAGGCCCCCAGCGGCACCATCGTCGTCGGGTCGGCGAACTTCCCCGAGTCCGAGCTGCTCATGGACATCTACGCCGGAGCGCTCAAGGCCAAGGGCGTCACCGTCGACACCAAGCCCAACATCGGCAGCCGTGAGACGTACATTCCGGCTCTCAAGGACGGCTCGATCGACCTCGTCCCCGAGTACACCGGCGTCCTCGACCAGTACTTCAACAAGTCCGCCAAGGCGACCGACTCGCAGGCCGTCTACGACGAGCTCAAGGCCTCCCTGCCGTCCGGGCTCCAGGTGCTCGAGAAGTCGGCGGCCGAGGACAAGGACGCCGTCGTCGTCACCAAGGACACCGCGACGAAGTACAACCTCAAGTCGATCGCCGACCTCGGGCCCGTGGCCAAGGACCTCGTCCTCGGCGGGCCGCCCGAGTGGAAGACCCGCGAGTCCGGCGTGCCCGGGCTGAAGAAGGTGTACGGCCTGAACTTCAAGGAGTTCAAGCCGCTCGACGCGGGTGGCCCGCTCACGGTCCAGGCCCTGAAGAACGGCCAGGTGCAGGCAGCCAACCTCTTCACCACCGACCCGAACGTGCCCGCGAACGGTTTCGTCGTCCTCGAGGACCCCAAGTCGTTCTTCGCGGCGCAGAACGTCGTCCCCCTCATCACGAAGTCGAAGGTCAACGACACCGTCTCGTCGGCGCTGAACGCGGTGTCGGCCAAGCTCGACACCTCGACGCTGGCCGGTCTCGTCAAGCAGGTCGTCATCGACAAGAAGGACGCCGAGGACGTGGCGTCGGAGTTCCTCAAGCAGGCCGGACTGGCCTGACCCCGGGCCCGGCGCCCAGCAGATCGACGGAGCAGCTCGTCCTCACCGGGGGCGAGCTGTTCCTCGACCGCGGGAATGAGGTCAGGGCGAGAATGGTTCTCATGTGCGACGGATGAGGATCCGTCCCCGAGAGCAGAGGAGCAGTCCCCTTGACCAAGCGCACCGACCTTCGCCCTGTCGTCACCCTGCGGTCGACGGCAGGCACGGGCTTCAGCTACGTCACGACGAAGAACCGCCGCACCCAGCCCGACCGGCTCGTGCTGCGCAAGTTCGACCCGGTCGTGCGCGAGCACGTCGACTTCCGCGAGACCCGCTGAGCCCGACGCAGCGCACGCCGACATCCAGAGAGCACCCCGTCACCTCGGTGACGGGGTGCTCTCTCGATGTCGGGTGCCGGCTAGCGCACCAGTGGCCGGCTCTCGCTGGGTGCTGGAGCGTCGGACGACTCGGGGGCAGGCAGTGACCACGTGACGGTGACCGGCTGGGGGGCCAGCGGCGCGAAGGCGGCCACGACGTCGATGGCGTCACGGATGAGCTGGACCAGACGGTCCTCGGGGTCGTCGATGCAGGCGCGGGCGATCCCGTCGACGGCCAGGGCGACGATCTTGGCGGCGTTGGCGGGGCGCACGGCTGCGGCGTTGAACCCGAGGCGGGCCAGGTGGATGCGGGCCCAGCGCTCGGCAGCGGGCGCGGTCGCCAAGGCTGCCCGTGAGGCCTTGGAGAGCTGGCCAGGGGTCCGACCGTCCTGCTCGGCGAGGACGCCTTCGGCGTTGAGGATCGCGAGCGCCATGACGTTCTGACGTTCCTCGGCCGCCACCGGGAGTGCCGAGCGGGCGGCGGTGAGCACGAGCGCGGCGGGCACGCGGGGGTCGTCCGGGTTGAGCCCGACGACCTCGGGGATCATCGTCACGAGCCGTTGCCGGTGCGTCTCGTCGAGCATGTCGTTGACGCAGCGGGCGAGGGTCGAGAGCACGGGATGCGTGCACGCGGGGTGGTCGCTCCATCGTTCACCGGCGAGGAACGAGGCCATCTCCATGAAGCAGGCGCCCTTGCGTGGGCTGCGGTGCCGGCCTCGTGACAGCACCGGCACACCGTCTGGGACGAAGGGGGCTCGTCGTGACATCGTCGCTCCTCGGACTTTCCCTCGGGACCCTGCGGTCAGGTCCTTTCATGGTGCGCCTCAAACCCGCGCTTGACCACCCTTTGGTCCTACCCAGCGCTCCACGGTCCGGTCGGGCGTGCTGTGGCTTTCCGCTCGAACCTGTCGGACGGGTCGCCACGCCGTGCACAATCGGCGCATGCCCGTCGACGAGGAGAGCTCCGCGCGACCGGACTCCGAGAGCGCCGGCATCCGCGCCCACGTTGCCGACTCGTGGCTGCGTTCGGCGGCGGCCGGCGTGCAGGTCGACACCGTGGACGCGCCGATCACGCTGCCGGGCGACGCCCTGCGCGACCACCGTTCCGCGCACCCCCTCGCGAGGGTGTTCCCGCTGCTCGACGACGTGCTCGGCCAGGCGGCCCGGGACTGCGACGCCGTCATGGCAGTCTCGGACGCGGCGGGGCAGCTGCTGTGGGTGTGCGGCACGCCGAGCGTCCTGCGCCGGGCGGAGTCGATCGGCTTCGTCGAGGGCAGCAACTGGGACGAGCGGCTCGCCGGCACCAACGCACCGGGGATGGCGTTGCGTCTCGACAGCTCGGTCAACGTCCTCGGCGCCGAGCACTTCCGTCGTTCGGTGCAGCACTGGAGCTGTGCGGCGACGACGATCCACGACCCCGCCGACCAGAGCATCCTCGGGGTCCTCGACATCACCGGCGGCGACGAGATCGGCGTGCCACAGACCATGGCGATGGTGCGCGCCGCGGCGCGGATGGCCGAGTCCGAGCTCGCGCGCGAGCTCCTCGTTCGCTCGCGCAGTGCGCCCGTTCCCGACGTGGCGGCGGGCGGGGGCCTGACCGTCCTGATGGAGTCGCTCGGCCGCAACGACACGCTGCTCACCGTCGACGACGGGCGCGGCCGTCGCCAGACCGTGCGCCTGAGCCCACGCCACAGCGAGATCCTGCTCCTGCTCGCGTCGGCCCCCCGAGGCCTCTCGGGCGACGAGCTCGCCGTGCTCCTCTACGAGGAGGACAGCAGCGCCTCGACCCTGCGCGTGGAGATGGGCCGACTGCGCGGACTGCTCGGCGACGACCTGCTCGCGTCGCGGCCCTACCGGCTCGTCGCCGGGCTCGCGGGCGACTGGCTGGCCGTCGAGGCGCACCTCGTGGCCGGCGACGTGGCGAGCGCGATGCGCGCCTACCGGGGACCCCTGCTGCCCCGCTCGGTCGCCCCCGGCGTGGTGCGGCTGCGCGAGAGCATCGAGGGCGATGTGCGCACCGCGATCCTGCGCAGCGGACGGGCTGACCTGATGTCGGCCTGGACCCGCTCCGCGTCGGGGGCCGACGACTACGAGATGTGGCAGGCCCAGGCACGGGTGCTCGGCCCGGGTTCACCGCTGCTGCCGCTGGTGCAGAACCAGATCCAGCGCCTCGACCGCGAGCTGGGCACGCCCTGACCCGACAGCGACTGGCCTCTCGACTCCCGTGGGCGTGCCCCGGGCGTATGCCGCCTCGCCGGCTCTCGGCGACACGTGACGCAACGTGGTTGCAACGTTGCGCTGCCTAACGTCCTGCCAACCCCGTGGGAGGGGACCACCAAGGATGTTGGGAGAACCACCATGACCGTCTACGCACCCCCCGGAGCGCCGGACTCGCTCGTCACCGTGCTCGACCGCTACGGCCACTTCATCGGCGGCAACTGGGTCGACCCGAAGAAGGGCCTCTGGTTCGAGAACACCTCGCCGGTCAACGGCAAGCCTTTCTGCGAGGTCGCCCGCGGCACCGAGGAGGACATCGAGGCCGCCCTCGACGCCGCCCACGCCGCCGCTCCCGCCTGGGGCCGCACGAGCCTCGGCGAGCGCTCGCTCATCCTCAACCGGATCGCCGACCGCATCGAGGAGAACCTCGAGGCCCTGGCCGTCGCCGAGACGTGGGAGAACGGCAAGGCCGTCCGCGAGACCCTCGCCGCCGACCTGCCGCTGGCCGTCGACCACTTCCGCTACTTCGCGGGCGTGCTTCGCGGACAGGAGGGTTCGAGCTCGGAGATCGACGAGAACACCGTCGCCTACCACTTCCACGAGCCGCTCGGCGTCGTCGGCCAGATCATCCCGTGGAACTTCCCGATCCTCATGGCCGTGTGGAAGCTCGCCCCCGCCCTCGCCGCGGGCAACTGCGTCGTGCTCAAGCCGGCAGAGCAGACGCCGTGGTCGATCCTCAAGGTCGTCGAGCTCATCGGTGACCTGCTGCCGCCGGGTGTCGTGAACGTCGTCAACGGTTTCGGCGTCGAGGCCGGCAAGCCGCTCGCGAGCAGCCCGCGCATCGCGAAGATCGCCTTCACCGGCGAAACGACGACGGGCCGGCTCATCATGCAGTACGCGAGCCAGAACATCATCCCGGTCACGCTCGAGCTCGGCGGCAAGAGCCCGAACGTCTTCTTCGAGGACGTCGCGCAGGAGCGGGATGCCTTCTACGACAAGGCTCTCGAGGGTTTCACGATGTTCGCGCTCAACCAGGGTGAGGTCTGCACCTGCCCGTCACGCGCACTCGTGCAGAGCTCCATCTTCTCCGACTTCGTGCCCGACGCCGTGGCCCGTGTCGAGAAGATCAAGCAGGGCAACCCGCTCGACACCGAGACGACGATGGGGGCCCAGGCGAGCAACGACCAGCTCGAGAAGATCCTCTCCTACCTCGACATCGGCCGTCAGGAAGGTGCGAAGGTGCTCACCGGCGGTGAGCGCAACGTGCTGGACGGCGACCTCGCCGAGGGCTACTACGTGGCCCCGACCGTCTTCGAGGGCAACAACTCGATGCGCATCTTCCAGGAGGAGATCTTCGGTCCGGTCGTGTCGCTCACGAGCTTCGAGGACGAGGTCGACGCGCTCGCCATCAGCAACGACACCCTGTACGGCCTGGGAGCCGGCGTGTGGACACGGGACGGCGCACGTGCGTACCGGATGGGCCGCGGCATCAAGGCCGGGCGGGTGTGGACGAACTGCTACCACCAGTACCCGGCGCACGCCGCCTTCGGTGGCTACAAGCAGTCGGGCATCGGACGGGAGAACCACAAGATGATGCTCGACCACTACCAGCAGACGAAGAACCTCCTCGTCTCCTACTCGCCCGACGCGCTCGGCTTCTTCTGACCGGGACGTGCCCGTGTCGCAGGAGCCCGCACAGGCGGTCGCACCCGGAGAGCCCATGGCTTCCCCCAACCGGGTCGACCTCACCGGTGAGGCGGCGGACCTGCTCCGCCGCCTCACCGGGATCCATGGTGAGCTGATGTTCCACCAGTCGGGCGGCTGCTGCGACGGCAGCTCGCCCATGTGCTTCCCGGCCGGCGACTTCCTCACGAGCGAGGCTGACGTCCATCTCGGCGACCTCGTCGTGGACGGGATCGCCGAGCCGGTCGCCTTCTGGATGTCGGCGTCGCAGTACGCGTACTGGAAACACACCCACCTGACCGTCGACGTCGTCAAGGGTCGCGGCAGCGGATTCTCGGTGGAGGCGCCGGAGGGCGTGCGGTTCCTCATCCGCTCGCGCCTGTTCACCGACGCCGAGAGCGCGCAGCTCAGCCTGCTCCCGCCGAGGGTCGGCCGGCCACCGGCGGGCTGACGAGGCGTCGGGCCGGCTTCCGTGCCGAAGCCGGCCCGACGCGTACTCGGTGAGAGCGCTCAGGTGGTGCGCTCGGCCGTCACGCCGTCACGGGACGAAGGCGCTGACCCGTGTCGACCAGTTGGCGAGCGCCGTCCGAACGCCCGGGCCGTGGCTCGCCCCGGCGCAGGTGCCGAGCAGGTTGTCGCCCGTGCCGCCCGCGAAGAACGGGCCACCCCACGCGGTGTAGTCACAGGCGCTCGCGACGTACTCGCTCGCGACCCACACGGTGCCGCCGTCGACCGCGGCGGCGCCGTAGTCGCCCCACCTGGTGCGGGGCGGGTTGCCGACCTGGGCCTTGTAGCTGGTGAAGCCGTCCGCGGCGGCCTTTCCCTGTCCGTTGGGAACGACGTTCCACGGGCCGAGCCCGGTGAGGGCGTCGATCGGTGCGTACGCGGCGCTGGGGAAGGTGGTTTCACCGGTCGCCGTGAAGGCCATGACCCCTCGACCGCTCGACGTGACGCCGATGGCGGGGTACGTGAAGTCCGTGCCGGCCTCGGTGAGGTAGCCGGCGAGCCCGATTTTCGGTGCCAGCGTCGCACCACCGGGCTTGACGACGTACCACGCGATACCTGCCCGGTTCGTGGTGGTGTCCTTGGGCGTGACCGCAGTGTCGAGCGCACCCCAGAGCTTGCCGTTGGCGTACGTCACCTGCTGCATGCGGGTGTCGTTCGAGTCGGGTGTCGAGACGACCTCGTTGTGCGCCGGTTGGGCGCCGAGCAGCAGGCGCCAGCACCCGACGCCCGCGATGGTTGCGGTCGTCGTGTCGTTGATGCAGTGCCCCTGCGGGGTGGTGACCCCGGGAGGGGTCCCTGACCCGGGCTGGTGCTGCTTCGGCGGCAGCGCATATCTCCCGACGTCCACCAGCCGGTTGGCCAGGTGGAGGTCGGGGCTGCTCGTGTTGAGCGAGCCGGTGTTCGTCAGGGACCAGACGACGATCTGGTTCGACACGTAGTCGCCGCCGGTGCCGGCCTTCGGGTGGGTCGCCTCGTCCGCGGCGTTCGAGCTGAGGAAGTACTCGGTGCCGTTGTTGCTGAGGTTGAACGACGAGGCGCCCGGTGGCTGGGCCGGCCAGACCGTGAAGCCGGGCTGGGTGGGTCCGGCGTCGCTCGGAGCGGCCACCAGGCCGGACGTGTCGATGTGCTGCGTGGCGACGTTCGCTGCACCCGCGGCCAGCTGGGCCTTGGACAGGGCGTAGATCTGGGCGCCGGCGAAGCCGTTCGCGGTCCAGGGATACGCGTTCGTCGTGAGGTATACGCCGTTGGCGTCCGCGCCGATGTGCGGGTAGTCGCCGAGGTACGGGCCGGGGTTGACTCCGCCGGTGTTCGTGCCGTCGTTCGTCACGTCGAGCTTGTAGATGTTCCACGAGCCGACCGGGTTCGACGTCTGCGACACCGCGAGGTCGAGGTGGTTGACGAAGTTCAACGAGCCGTCGGCGGCACGGTCGAGCGTGAGCACGACGAGGAAGAACCGCTGGGTCGCGGCGTCGAAGATGCACGTCGGGTCGGTGAGCTCCGGCCCGAGCGCGCCGGTGGCGCGGTTGACGGCGGGCGCGTACCCGTAGAACGAGTTGAGGTCGACGGCATGGTGGACGTCGCGCGGGAATCCGGCCACGATGTTCGTCGCCGTGTTGTCGGGCAGCTGTGACACCCCGGCAGGGTCGTAGACGTTGAAGACGTCGTTGACCGCTTCGACGACGTGCCCGGCACCGACGCAGAGCGCCTGGTCGGGCGGCTCGATGCTGAACTGGTTGCCGCCGCGCGAGTAGCGCTGCTGGTAGTGGTTGAGGCCCTCGAAACCCGTCGTGAAGGTCGGGTTCGACTTGGCGCGAGTCGCATTCGCGACGTTGACACCCTGCCCCGCGGCGTGGCCCTGCGAGAGGGTCCTGTTCGCGATGGTGCCGGTGAAGGCGTCGGGCGAGGCCTCGTCCTCCGGGGTCGCGAACTCCGGGACCGTGCCGCCGTCGCTCGGGACGAAGGAGCCGGTGACGGGGCTCGAGGTGCCGCTGAGGGCGATGGATGGGGACGAGGCGTTCGCCTGCGTGGTCGGCAGCAGCAGTGCTGCGACGACGAGAGCGGGTGTCGCGAGGACACCGGTGCGGATCAGAGAAACGCGGCGCAAGGCCATGGAGCATTCCCTTTCGAGGTGAGCCAGGCCGGGGCACGCCGCATCGGTGGTCGGCGGTCTCGGTCTGGCGTGCCAGACCGGAGGTGGGGCCGACCGACCTTGAGCTATCGGCGTTCGCCTGAGAGCCGGGTCGTCCTCAGTCGCCACTGTCCCACCGCCAGGGCGTCCCGAGAACCCCTACCGCGCAGATTGAGTATGCCGTCCGGCTCAGGCCGGCGGCGCCGCCGCCTCGCGTCGCTGTCCTGCACGCTCGAGCGCGTCGGCGACGAAACCACTCGCCTTGAGCTCCTCGACGAGGTCGCGGAGGAAGGCGACGGACTCGGCCGACCGCGTACGCGTGGTTCCGACGGCCTGCCGGATCTGCATGAACGCACCGTCGACGACGCGGAAGCCCGCGTGTTCGTCGGCGAACGTGGTGACGGCCTCGCGGATGCCGGCGCCCGCTTCGAGCGGATGGGCGAGGAGTGAGCCGACGCCCTCGTCGTTGCGCACGAGGGTCGCGCGCTGCAGCGTCCTCGTGAGGTGCAGGTCGTAGGCGGAGCCGGCCTTGACCGCGACCCGGATGCCTTCGGCGTCGACGTCGGCAACGGTCCGCAACGGTGAGTCCGAGGGCACGACGTAGGCGCCCTCGATGATGACGTAGGGCTCGGTGAAGGCGACCTCCGCCTCACGCACGGGGTCGATCGCGAGGAAGCAGATGTCGGCGGCGCCGCTCGCCATCGCCTCGAACGACTTGCGGGCACCGTCGAAGGTGACGAGCTCGACCGGGACGGCGAGGCGTTCGCCGACGACGTGGGCGATGTCGACCGTCACGCCGCGCGGCTCGTCGAGCGTGCCCTGGGCGAGCACCGCGTTGCCGAGGTTGATCGAGGCCCGGAGCGTCCCCGTCGGGGCGAGGTCGCGGGCGATGGTCGTCAGGTCGGCTCGCATCGGCTCATGGTAGGACGGTGGCGCGAGACCGGGCATCGTATGCCGCCGGGCCGCCCACCCGGCCCGGCGGCATCCGACCGCCGGGCCGAGAAGCGTTGCCGTCAGGGGTAGTCGACGACCGTGACCGGCACGTCTGCGTTGGCGACCGTGGAGGGCCCGCCGACGCCGTTGACGACGTTGCGGATGCCGCCCTTGCCGTTGGACGGGTCGAGGAAGATCGTCAGCAGGTTGTGCAGGCGCACCCCGGGCGTGACCGGCACCTCGAACGAGTTGGCGGCGAAGATGTCGACCCCCTGGTTGAAGAAGCTGTAGGACCCCATGCCGGTGCCCTTGAAGCTCTTCACGCCGGAACCGACGACCAGGGCCGGGTATCCCTCGTGTCCCGGCGCCGACATCCATGCGGCCTGGCTCGGCGGGTCGTAGGGCAGCTCGTTCTGGAAGAACGTGACCGACCCGTGCTCACCGTTCCAGATGACCTCGGTCTTCTGGTAGTGCTCGACGAAAAGGCCTGTGGCAGTGACGTGGTCACCGTTCACGATGAGACCGGTGTCGGCGGTGTTGCTCGTCCACCCGACCCCGTTGCCGTGGTCGGCGCGCCAGGCCCAGATGTCGTCGAGGACGACGTGGTCGCTGTTGACCTCGAGGCTCACCGTGGCCTTGCCGACGTAGGGCCCGCCGATGCGGAAGAAGACGTCCTGCAGCGCGGTCGGGTCGGCGGCGCTGCTCCATCCGGCGCGGCCCGGGCCCCGTCCGTTCGCGGCCCGCTGGGTGCCCACCCGGAGCAGGACGGGTGAGTTCACCGGGCCGGCGTCGAAGGTGAGCCCGGCGATGTCGACACGGGGCACGTCGGCGACGCTCATGGCGGCCTGTCCGGTGGTCGGCGTGAGGCTCGCGAGGCCGAGGCCGAGCACCACGGTGCCGGCCCGCTTGACCCGCAGGGTCTCGTCGAGGTGGTAGACGCCGGGCGTGAGCAGCAGGTTGCGACCTCGCGCGAGCTCGCGGTTGATCGCCTGCGCCGAGTCGGACGGGCGGGCGACGTAGAAGTCGGCGAGGCTGATCGAGCGTCCGGGCGTCGAGCCACCGGCCCACGAGACGCCGCTCGTGTCGGTGGCGGCGGCAGGCACGAAGACGCGGTAGGCGCCCGCTCGGTCGACGTAGAGGTAGGGCTTCTCGCGGCTCACCGACGTCTTCGGGACGGTGGTGTACGGACCGCAGCCGTTCGCGGCAGGGAAGCACTCGCCCGGCGCGCCCTCGACACCCGAGAAGACCTGGTTCCAGACGCCGTTGGTCCAGCTGCCGACGCTGCTGTTGCGCGTGAAGAACTGCTGCTGCGAGCCGTTGATGACTGGGCCGTCGAACTTGGAGTCAGCGATGAACCCGCCGCTGGCGAAGGACGGCCCGGTGCAGTAGTCCATGAGCGTCGTCTGGCCCTTGACGTGCACGCGGCGCAGCGGGGCGGCCTGCGAGACGGCCCAGAACTGTCCTGAGTAGCAGGCGAAGTCGGGGGTGGTCACGTTGATCGTCAGGTTCGACATCGAGCGCCAGAAGTTGTTGAGCGCGATGCAGCCGCCTGCGGAGCACTGGTTGCGCACGTAGACCGAGCCGTTGATGACGACGTCACCGGGGTTCTGGCCCAGCCCGGCGACCTCCGTGTAGTAGCCGACCTGGAAGTTGAGCGGCTCGGTCGCGGAGCCGTACGTGCCCGGCTTGAAGAGGATCGCGTGCCGCTGGGGTCCCATCTCATTGGAGACCTGGGTGGCCGAGATGGCGTCCACCTTCGCCTTGATCTCGGCGGTCGACATGGACGGGTCGAGCACGAGGGTGCCGGAGCCGAGGTCCGGCGCCGTGACTGCCGCGGGGACCGCGCCGGCCACGGCGGCGGCAGAGGGCGCGGAGCTCGCCGAGGTCACGGCACTCGGCGGCGGGGCAGCGGCCTCGGCGCCGGCGACGGCAAGGGTCGGCACGGCCGCAGTGGCGACAGCCAGGGCCGTGAGGGCCAGCCGGTGGAGGGCGGTCGCGGGCCGCCGGCGTCGATCTCGTCGATGAGTCATGGGCACACGATTCACTGTCGCGGAGGGTTGGGCAAGAGTTTGTGAGAGCGTTCTCACGGTGTGGCACAGGTTCGTCGACCCAGACCCTCCGCAACCCGCCACGCGGCCTCTCGGAGTCCTACGCTGGCGCGAGGAGACGTTCAGGAGGAAGGCCGCCGATGATCACACGTCGAACAGCAGTGGGGCTCAGCGTCGTCGCAGCAGCGCTCGCGGGCCTGTCAGTGCCGGCCGAGGTGGCCCAGGGCGCACCGTCGCCCTTCGACCACAGGGCCGGCGCAACCGTGTTCCTGCCGAATCCGGTCCAGGACCTCGGGATCGAGACGCTCACCGACCAGAAGGACGCCGACTACGCCGCGCTCGCACCGGCGTACCACCGGGTGACGCTCACCGACCTCGACGGGTCCGGCACGCTCACCGGCGCCTACGCCCGGGTCAAGAGCTCGACCGGCAAGGCCGCCGTCAGCGTCGGCGGAGCGTTCCCCGCCTACCACCGCGACGCCGACCAGTTCGAGCAGGTCATGGGCTACCACTGGGTGACCACCGCCCAGGCCTACCTGCAGCACCTCGGTTTCGGCTCGACGCTGCGGCCGGTCAACCAGCGCCAGATCGAGGTGCGCATCGACCAGTTCGGCGGCGACAACTCGTTCTTCCGTGAGGACAAGGCCAACATCACCCTGGGCAAGGGTGGGGTGGACGATGCCGAGGACGCAGAGGTCGTCGTCCACGAGTACGGCCACTCGGTACAGGACGGCCAGGTGCCCGGCTTCGGCACCAACCTCGAGTCCGGCGCGATCGGCGAGGCGTTCGGCGACTATCTCGCCGTCGTCGTCACGAGCTGGGCCGCGGGCAAGCCGACGAAGACGCCCGAGGCGTGCGTCGCCGACTGGGACTCCGTCTCCTACACGAGCACGGCGCCGCACTGCCTGCGTCGCCTCGACGAGTCGAAGCACTACCCCGAGGACGTGCGCGGCGAGGTCCACGCCGACGGCGAGATCTGGTCCCGCGCCCTGTGGGACATCCGCACCGCGCTCGGCGACACCCGGGCCACGACTCTCATCGTCGAGGCGCAGTTCGACTTCGCGCCCGACACGTCGTTCCGTGACGCCGCGGCCGCGACCGTGGCTGCCGCGCAGCGCCTCTACGGCAACGGAGCCGCCACCGCGGTCACTCGCGCCTTCCAGGCGCGCGGCATCCTCTGACACCACCCGCCACCCACGCGAAGAGGCCCCTCCCGGCTCGGGAGGGGCCTCTTCGTCGTTCTTCGCGTATGCCGTCCGGTCGGGTCAGGCGGTCGGGTCAGGCGGTCGGGTCAGGCGGTCGGCGCGGGCTCCGGGTCGGGCTGGGGCTCGGGCTCGGTGGCCTCGACGGGCTCGCCGCCCTCGTTGCCACGGCGCACCGCGGCGAGCAGCATCTGCGCGACGTCGACGACCTCGACCTCGCCCTCGGCCTTCTTGCCGTCCTGGACCGCGGCGTTGAGCCCGTCGGTGAGCATGACCTTGCAGAAGGGGCAGCCGACGGCGATGCGGTCGGCGCCGGTGGCGAGGGCCTCCTCGGTGCGGTTCGTGTTGATCCGGGTGCCGAGCTTCTCCTCCATCCACATGCGGGCACCGCCGGCGCCGCAGCAGAAGGACTTCTCCTTCGAGCGCTCCATCTCGGCGTACTCGACCCCGGGCAGGATCTGCAGCAGCTCGCGCGGCGGCGCGTACACCTGGTTGTGGCGGCCGAGGTAGCACGGGTCGTGGTAGGTGACCTTCGCCCCGGTGGAGGCGGCGCCGGTGAGGGTGCCGGCCGAGGCGGCCTCACCCGGGCGCGCGACCGGCGTCAGGCGCTTCTCGCGGACGAGCCGGTTGAGCAGCTGCGTGTGGTGCAGCACCTCGTACTGGCCACCGAGCTGGGGGTACTCGTTCTTGATGGTGTTGAAGCAGTGCGCACACGTGACGACGATCTTCGTCGCGCCGACCTCGTTGAGGGTCTCGACGTTCTGCTGGGCGAGCATCTGGAAGAGGAACTCGTTGCCGGCGCGGCGGGCCGAGTCGCCGGTGCAGGCTTCGCCGTCACCGAGCACCGCGAAGCTGACGCCGGCGGTGTCGAGCAGCTCGGCGACCGCGCGGGTCGTCTTCTTGGCGCGGTCCTCGTAGGCGCCGGCGCAGCCGACCCAGAAGAGGTAGTCGACCTCGTCGAGGCTCTCGACGTCCTGGCCGACCTGCTTGACCTCGAACGGGAGGTCCTTGGCCCAGTCCATCCGCAGCCGCGGGGCGAGGCCCCACGGGTTGCTGTTCTTCTCGAGGTTCTTGAACAGGCCGTTGAGCTCGGCCGGGAACGCCGACTCGATGAGGTTCTTGTAGCGGCGCATGTCGACGATGGCGTCGACGTGCTCGATGTCGACGGGGCACTGCTCGACGCAGGCACCGCAGGTGGTGCACGACCAGAGCACGTCCTCGTCGATGACGGCGTCGGGCCCGTGCGGGTTGTACGCCGTGAGCGGGTGGCGGATGTCGTAGCCGGTCTCGCCGACGAGCTGCTCGGTGGCGACGGCGCCCTTGGTCGCCGCGGAGAAGTCACCGTCAGCCGCCTCGATACCGGCTGCGCGCACCTCCTCGGAGGCGAGCAGCCACGGCGCCTTGGCGTGCGCGTGGTCGCGCAGCGTCATGACGAGCAGCTTCGGGCTGAGCGGCTTGTCGGTGTTCCACGCCGGGCACTGGCTCTGGCAGCGGCCGCACTCGGTGCAGGTGGTGAAGTCGAGCAGGCCCTTCCAGGTGAAGTCCTCGACCTTGCCGACGCCGAGCGCGGCGTCCTCGTCGAGGTCCTCGACCTGCTCGAAGTCGAGCACCTCGCCCTTGATGCGGATGGGCTGCAGCTCGCCGAGGCTGGTGCGCCCGTCGGCGTGGCGCTTGAAGAAGATGTTGAAGAAGGCGAGGAAGCGGTGCCAGGCGACACCCATCGTCGGCTGCAGGGCGATGGTGATCATCCAGGCGAAGCTGATGAGGATCTTGATCGCGGCGATGACGACGATGAGGTTCTCGATGGCGCCGACCGACAGACCGGTGAAGAAGTTGCCGATCCAGCCGGTGAGCGGGAAGTGCAGGGCGGTGTCCATGCCCGTGCCGGTCTTGCGGGCGAGGGTCCACTCGAGGGCGCGGAGCAGCCCGATGCAGAGGGTGACGCCGAGGATCGTCAGCTCGACGTAGTAGGCCTGCCACCAGGTGGAGCCGAAGAAGCGGCTTCGACGGCCGTCGTCGCCGGCGGCCGAGCGCGGGTGGTTCTTCTGCCGGATCACCATGAGCAGCACGATGCTGATGAAGCCGGCGAAGGCGAAGAAGTCGGTGACCCACTCGTACAGGAAGAAGTGGCCGATCACCGGAAGCACGAACTCGGGCTGGAAGAGCTGGCCGAACGCGTTGAGCAGGGTGAAGAAGAGGACGCCGAAGCTCACCATTGTGAACCAGTGCGCGATGGCGACGACCGGCAGCCGTGACATGCGGGTGTGTCCGAGGAACTCGCGCAGCAACGTCCGGGTGCGTGCCCCCTTGTCGTCGCCACGGTCCTCGGGCTGACCGAGCCGGAACGTCGCGAGGAAGTGGTTCACCGTCTTTACCAGCAGGGCCACGGCGACGGCGGTCACGCCGAGGCAGACGACGGCGGCGACGATCTGGAGGGCATTCATGGCGGCGAGTCTACTGACGAGTTAGCAAGCGCTTAGTGAATGTGACGCCCGTCGCGCCGTGACGCTCGTCCCGTCCGAGACGGCGCCCGCGGCATACGGCGGCGGGGCGCGAACCCGCCCGGATCATGGTCGTCCCCTTGGCAACGGATAACTGTGTGTTGGAATATGCATAACGAGGACTCGGTTGTCGCTGGCAACCGGGCCGAACGAGTGTCCGCCCCATCCAGCCACACCCAGCCGAAAGGGCCCCGCAATGCCGATCTACGACGACGTCACCAAGCTCATCGGGAACACGCCGCTCGTGCGCCTCAACAAGGTCACCGACGGAGCCGAGGCGACGGTCGCCGCGAAGCTGGAGTTCTACAACCCGGCCAACTCGGTCAAGGACCGCATCGGCGTCTCCATCGTCGACGCGGCCGAGGCCAGCGGCCAGCTGAAGCCCGGCGGCACCATCGTCGAGGCCACCTCCGGCAACACCGGCATCGCGCTGGCCATGGTCGGCGCGGCACGCGGCTACAAGGTCGTGCTGACGATGCCCGAGTCGATGAGCAAGGAGCGTCGCGCGCTGCTGCGCGCCTTCGGCGCCGAGCTCGTCCTCACCGACCCGGCCACCGGCATGAAGGGCGCCGTCGCCAAGGCCGACGAGATCGCCGCCGAGCGCGGTGGGGTGCTCGCCCGCCAGTTCGCCAACGAGGCGAACCCCGAGATCCACCGCAAGACCACGGCCGAGGAGATCTGGAAGGACACCGACGGCGAGGTCGACATCGTCGTCGCCGGCATCGGCACGGGCGGCACCATCACGGGCGTCGGCCAGGTGCTCAAGTCGCGCAAGCCCGACGTGAAGATCATCGCCGTCGAGCCCGAGGAGTCCGCCATCCTCAACGGCGGGCAGCCCGGACCGCACAAGATCCAGGGCATCGGCGCCAACTTCGTCCCCGAGATCCTCGACACCTCGATCTACGACGAGGTCATCGACGTCAACGCCGACACCGCCGTGAAGTGGGCGCGTCGCGCGGCCACCGAGGAGGGCCTGCTCGTCGGCATCAGCTCGGGCGCCGCCATCGCCGCGGCCGTCCAGGTCGCCCAGCGTCCCGAGAACAAGGGCAAGACGATCGTCGTCATCATCCCGTCGTTCGGTGAGCGCTACCTGTCCACCGTCCTCTTCGAGGGCCTCGTCGACTGACGCAGGTCCGCACCACGCATCACCCGCAGCGCCACCAAGGAGACGTGCATGAGCACTGCACCCCAGATCGACCGCAAGCCCAGGCCGGCCGAGCCGCCCCTGACGCTCGTGCGTGGTGAGGGTGGCGCCCCCGTCCCTGCCGTCGCGCCGGCGGCGTCCGTCGCGCCCGCGGCCGAGCAGCCGACGTATGCCGGCCCGCTCGGTCTCGTGCGCAAGCTCGCCGACCGCTTCGTCGAGGACGTCGACGGTGCGATCGCCCGCGACCCCGCCGCCAACTCGCGGCTCGAGGTGGTCCTGACCTCGCCCGGGCTGCACGCGATCTGGGCGCACCGGGGCATCCACGAGCTGTGGAAGCGGCCCGGCGGTCGGCTCCCGGCTCGAGTGCTCGCGACGTTCGCGCGCTCGGTGACCGGCGTCGAGATCCACCCCGCGGCTCGCCTCGGCCGCCGCTTCTTCATCGACCACGGCATGGGCGTCGTCATCGGCGAGACCGCCGAGGTGGGCGACGACGTCATGCTCTACCACGGCGTCACGCTGGGCGGCCGCTCCATGCAGCACGTCAAGCGTCACCCGACGGTGGGCAACCGCGTGACCATCGGCGCCGGGGCCCGCGTGCTCGGCCCGGTGCTCGTCGGCGACGACGCCCAGATCGGCGCCAACTCGGTCGTGGTCAAGGACGTGCCCAACGGGGCGGTGGCGACCGGTGTGCCGGCGGTGCTGCGCTTCCCGAAGCGCGACGCCGCCAACCAGTGGCTCGACCCGGCGATGTACATCTGAGTCGATTCGGACGCGTGCGGGCGGCGCGGCTAGACTTCCGCGGACACTGGAGGGCTCGCATAGTGGCCTAGTGCGGCGGTCTTGAAAACCGCTATGGGTTCATAGCCCATCGTGGGTTCGAATCCCACGCCCTCCGCCATCGGGTCGGCTGCCGGCCAGCGCGACCCGCGCCACCAGGGCAGTGGCCAGGGCGGCCGCGGCAGCGAGGACGACGAGGTCGGCGCCGGGTCGGGTCGGCCCTGCCGCGCTGCGACGCACGTCCATGACCATCAGGGCGGGGCCGACCAGGGCGGCCGGTAGTGCAACCCACCGCGGCTGCCGGGCCACGTGGCCGACGAGTCCGAGGGCCGGTCCCGTGACGAGCGCGGCCACGCACCAGAAGCGGGTGGCGTTCCAGTCCACGTCGGACGTGACTCCGACGGCTGACTTGGCGACGTAGTAGGAGACCACGGCCACGAGCAGCCCTGCCGACGCCGCCAGTACTGCCGGGACGAAACGGGTGGCGACCCAGCCGAGAGCCATCCCGAGCAGGCCCCACGCCCACGCCGCTCCGAGCCATCCGCTGACGTAGCGGAGCCACACCACGCCCGGGTCGGGACGCAGCGAGAGCGGGCCGTAGCCGGACGCGAGCGCGCCGAGGACGACCGACCCGGCTCCCAGCGCGACGGCGGCGACCAGCGACCCGACGGCGATCCTCCGGGTCACGGGTAGGTCGCCCAGTACACCTTGCACAGCGCGCCGATCTGGATGGACTCCGAGATGTGCGCGTCGGCGTAGTCGAACTGCCACGCGTACACCTTCTTGCTGCTCGTCATGACGGCGGTCGCCGAGTGGTAGTAGCTGGTGTTGTAGTACTTCGACCAGCAGTGCTTCTGGCCGTTCTCGTCGTAGGAGCCGTAGGTCCACACGCCGCCGCCGACGTCCTGACGGCCCGACGGCGCGGCCGGCGCGTCGGACGCCGACACGGACGTCGACATGTACGCCGACACGGACGCCGCCTGGTCGGACGACGGGCCGAGCTCGACCCAGCCCCCGACGGTGCGTCCCTCGGCGTCGACGACGGTGCCGGACCTCGTCGGCTGGGCGGTGGTGGTGGGCCTGCCCGCTGGTCTGCCGGCACTGGCTGCGGCCGGCTGTGAGGTCGCGGCGAGCAGGATGCCGGCGGTGAGGCCGAGCACGGTGCCGAGTCGAGCGCGCATGGTGGGTCCCCTGTCTCTCGTGGCCGGCACCAGCGCCGACCGAATCCCCGGCCGGACCGGCCCGGTGTGCTGATCCAACCGTCCGGGTCGGGAGCGCGCCACCGGAAGCGCGGGTGGCCGCCGTTCCGACGCCGGACATGAAAAAAGGCCCCCGGGGAGCCGGAGACCTCTTGTTCTCGGGTGCTCGAGCCGGCCGGGCCGGTTGCGAGCGGTGCACGCGCTGTCAGAGCAGTCCGAGGCGCTCCTCGAACGTCGTGCTGGAGTTGTACTGACCGACCGGGATCCCTGTGGGCGGACGGTTCATGGCCGCGAAGAACGACACGATGTACGACATCTCTGTATTCAGTTTCCTTGGATGGCAGAGCCCCCGTCCGACGCGTCGTCGGGGGCTCGGTGGTCGACCGTCATTGCGGGACGATCAGGACCGACAGACCATCCGCGGCCCGACCGGGAGCATGGCCGGGCCGTGGATGACGTCTGCGTGCCAATCATAACAGTTGCGCAACCATGCCCCTGACCACCGTTGACCTTTGAGGGACCGCGTGAGATACGACAGTGTGACGAGACACCCCGACCCGGATCACGGGCCCACCACCGCCGAGATCCTCGACGGCCTGCGGCCCTTGCGCCTGCCGTCGGCACGCCCTCTCGTCCTGCGAGGCAAGCGTTTCGACGCCTCCTCGCCGGCCGTCATGGCCATCGTCAACCGCACCCGCGACTCCTTCTTCAGCGGCAACAGGCACGCCGACCTCGAGTCCGCGAAGGAGGCCCTCGGGCGCGCCGCCGAGCTCGGCGCCGACCTCGTCGACGTCGGTGGCGTGCGAGCCGGTCAGGAGGGCGAGGTCGTCCATGCCGACGAGGAGACGCGTCGGGTCGTGCCGTTCCTCCAGTGGGCGCGCGACGCCTATCCCGACGTCATCCTCAGCCTCGACACGTGGCGCTCGGAGGTGGCGCGCGAGGCCGTAGGGGCGGTCGACCTCGTCAACGACACCTGGGCCGGCCACGACCGCGACCTCGTGCACGTCGCATCGGCCATCGGCGCCGGCTACGTCATCTCACATACCGGCGGGCTTCCCCCGCGCACCGACCCCGTCGACGTCACGTACGGCGACGACCCGCTCGACGTCGTGCGGGACGTCGTGCGCACCCTCGCCGCAGGTGCCCACGAGGCCGAGCGTGCCGGCATACCCAGGGAGCGCATCCTCGTCGACCCGACCCTCGACTTCGGCAAGACGACAGCGCACTCCCTCGAGGTCCTGCGACACACCGCTGACGTCGTCGCGCTGAACTACCCTGTGCTGCAGGCGATGTCGCGCAAGGACTTCGTCGGTGAGGCCCTCGACCTGCCGGCCGAGGAGCGGCTCGAGGGCTCGCTCGCGGCCACGGCCGTCGCGGCCTGGCTCGGCGCCACCGTGTTCCGCGCGCACGACGTGCGGGCCACGCGACGGGTGGTCGACATGGTCGCCACGATCCGTGGTGACCGGCCCCAGCGGGTGGCCCTGCGAGGCATCCGTCAGGTCGCCGTGGACGGGCCGGACACGGGTGGTCCGTCGAACGGGCAGTGAACTGGCAAAAAGCATTCGGTCGGGCAGGCCGACCGGCCGGTATTCTGCTAGGTTCGTCGCGGTTGCAGTTGCAGTTCCTCGTAGTCGAGCAGGTGCCCGTCATCCGCAACGGTGACGGGATTTCTTTGTCGGCATCGGTGGGTTCGCCCGTCGAGTGGAGTCAAAGCGGCAGCTTGGGATGCGCGAGGTGCGTCGTCCCATACGCTAAAGAAGGAAGAGTTACCGGTATGGCACAGGGAACCGTCAAGTGGTTCAACGCTGAGAAGGGCTTTGGTTTCATCGCCCAGGACGGCGGCGGCCCCGACGTTTTCGTCCACTACTCGGCCATCCAGTCGAACGGCTACCGTTCGCTGGACGAGGCACAGCGAGTCGAGTTCGAGGTCACGCAGGGTCCGAAGGGCCCGCAGGCCGACGCAGTTCGCCCGCTCTGATCACACGAGATCAACAGCAACGAGCGACACCCAACCTCAGTCGTTTGTGACAAAGCCCCCGGCCATCGGCCGGGGGCTTTGTTGTGGGCTGTCCTGGGTCGGTCACTGAGCCCTCAGCGCACGGACCCCTGGCCGACCACCTCGCCCAAGGTCCGCCGCGAGAGTCAGCACTGCTCGTACGGCGTGGTCGACGGCGACGGAGTCGGCCGCTGGGTCCGTGTCGGGCTGCTGGGGGCGGTGCCAGCCGTCGATGTAGGTCTTGGCTTGGCGGCTGGCGGAGAGATCGCCTTCTTCACCAGTCGGCGGATGAGGTCGAGGTCTGGGTCCCACGGCTTGATCCCGACGTTTTGCGTCAGCCCGAGCGTGGCGATGTTCGACTTCTGGACCCGCTCGACCAGGGTGACGAAAGCGGGCAGGTTCTGACCCGGGATGTCCGTGTAGATGTTGCTCTGGAGGATGGACGCGATGCGCGGGTAGGCGCCCAGCATCTGCGCTGGGTTCACTTGCTTGACGATGGCTTGGATCACGCAGCGCTGGCGCATCTGACGATGCGTGTCGTCGTCACCTGCACGACTGCGCGCGTACCACAGTGCGTAGTAGCCGTTGAGCTTCTGCACCCCGGGCTTGAAGTACCCCTTGACGCTACCGGGCTTGAGGTTGTTGTTGGCGTCGCGACTGCCGCCGATCGGCAGTGGCATGCCGGTGGCGGCGTTCTTGACGTTGATGGTGACGCCGCCCATGGCGTCGACGAGCTCGGCGAAACCCTTGAGGTCGATGACCACGGTCTGGTCGATCTTCAGGCCGAGGATCTCCGCGATGCTGTTGCGCGTCTCAGTGCGACCAGGGACCCGCTCGTTGTAGGCGCCGGGGTGGCTCTGGTTGTAGAGGTCCGCGTCGGCCCACAGCGCATTGAGCTGGCACGGGTCGTTGGGGTCGGCTTGCTGGCGGGGACACACGGGCTGCCCATAGACACCGCTGGGCCACGCGCGGCGTAGGGGGCTGTCCTTGGCGAGCGGGACGTTCTGCAGGTTGCGGGGCAACGAGATCAGGGCCGTTCGCCCGCTTTTGGTGTCGATGCTCGCCACGATCATCGAGTCGCTTCGCGTGCCGATCCGGTCAGCTCCGGCGTCAGACCCGATGAGCAAGATGTTGACTCGAGCCTGCTTGGCCCAGGGGTCCTCTCCCTGCGCGACCTGGGCACCTTCACCGGGCTTGACCGGGGTGGTGCCGAAGACCTTGGCCACGGTCGACTGCGTGATGGTCGCGTACTCGGCCACCTTGAACGAGGAAACCGCCACGACGAATACCAACACGGTGGTGATGGCCGCGAGCAGCCGAGTGCGTCCACGGTCGAGCCTTGCCGGGCGGGCCTGCACGGCGGTGAGGATGATCGAGGCGCACCAGAGTATGCCGCCCACGACGAAGACCACAGCAACAGCGGTCAGGACGGCCGGTCGAGCCACGAGGGACAGCGCGGCTTTCGTGGCCCCGGTCGTGAGGACGTAGTAGGCGAGGATCGTGGCGCTGGCGAGGGCCACTGCAAGGAGGACCCATCCGAACTTGCGACTGCGCGTCTGTGTCAGGCCGGCGCCAGGTATGACGCTCCCAAGCACTGTGAGTCCCAGAGCGCGCCGGAAGCCGGCGCGGAGCTCACGACGTAGCGTCTCGCGAGTCTGAGATCTCCCCGCACCGGGTACTGTCGAACGGGTCATGTGATCCTCTCTGCTCGCGCGGGCCGTCGGCCGACAGCACATTGTGCCCGGACTTGCTGTCAAAGGCCTCATCGGCACGGCTGTAGCAGCGGGATGTCGCCCCGGTTTGGGCAACATGGACTCAGGCCGGTAGCCTGTCCCCGCCCGACATCCTTGCCGTGACGCCTTGCGCCGCGCATCGGTGACCGGGCACGGAGGCGTCGCATAGTGGCCTAGTGCGCCCGCCTGCTAAGCGGGTTGAGGATAAAACCTCTCGCGGGTTCAAATCCCGCCGCCTCCGCGTTCTGTGACAGAAGGGCCCCGACACGGCTTGCGTCGGGGCCCTTCTGTCGTGGAGGGGTTGTTTCAGTAGTTGGCGGTGCGGATGCTGATGTAGCCGCAGTCACAGGTGTCGTCACCGTGCGCCTCTGCGTACGAGGTGAGCGGGTCGAGGTCATAAACCATCGCCGTGTAGCAGCTGGAGCCGCCGGAGGGCACCGAGCAGGTGAAGGTCTTCCCGTCGTTGTTGCGCACGATCTTGGCCCCCCAGCCGGCCCAGGAGTAGGCGATCGGGCCGTGGGCCTTCGTCACACGAGCCCACGCTGTTCGGCAGCTCGGGCTCCACCGGAGCTCGATGGTCGTGCCATTGCTGCTGTTGGCCGCCACGGCCGACCGCTTCGTAACTGCGTCGTTCGCGCAACCCGTCGACTCGGGTGACTTGCCGTCGTTGGTGTAGGAGAGCGCAGATGCCGACGTGGCGGATCCGAGAGTGAGGACGGCGGCCGTCAGCACGGCGCCGAGGGCGATCATTGCGGGGTGACGCATGAACACGGGTCATCCTTTGGGTCGGAGGGCGGCCCTTGGTTCGGGCCGCGCGCGAATCTATCAGCGCCGCAAACGAATCGCCTGACGAAGCTGGCGACGTTTCAGGCTCGCTCGGCGGGGTGTCAGCCTGCGTCCTCACGTCGGCGGCGTCGTCGCTGTGTCACCGGCAGGGCGACCCAGAGGCCCGCGGCGAGCACGGCGATGGCACCGCCGATCCATAGCGCGGTGGTGTGCGAGAGCAGCACGTCGAGCACGAGCACGACGCCTCCGACGATGCCGAGGCCGAGGAAGCACAGCCCGGTGCCGATGAGGGTGTCGGTGTGGCGCACGACGAAGTCCTTGAGCCCCTCTCGGAAGAGCATCCGGTGCATCGCGACCGGGGTCATGAACACGAGGGTGCTGACGGCGACGGCGAGCAGCGTGACGACGTAGATCGTGCGCTGGATCTCGGTGAGGGTGGTGAAGCGCTGCTGGAACGGGATGGTGAGCAGGAAGGCGAAGAGGATCTGGACGCCGGCCTGGGCGATGCGCAGCTCCTGCAGCTGCTCGTTGAAGTTGCGGTCGAGGCGTTCGGCTTCGCTCTCGTCGCGGGTGTAGGGCTGTGAGTCGCTCATGGCCAAGACGTACCCGAGGGCGGCCCTGAAGGGAATGTCGGAAGGCCGGCAGGTCCCGGTGCATGACGGAGGGCCCGGCACCTGCCGGTGCCGGGCCCTGCATCACGTCGTCCGCCGTCCGCCGGCAAGCGGGCGGTGGACCGGTGTCTCAGGCTCCGCCGACGCGGGCCTTGAGGTTGTCCAGCTCGGTCCACAGCTCGGTGGGCAGCTGGTCGCCGAACGTGGCGAACCACTCCTCGATGAGGGGCAGCTCCTTCTCCCAGTCGGACGGGTTGACCGCGATCGCCTTGGCGACCTGCTCGGGCGTCAGGTCGAGGCCGTCGACGTCGAGGGCGCCCTCGGTCGGCACGAAGCCGATCGGGGTCTCGACGGCGTCGGCGTCCCCGTCGAGGCGCTCGATGACCCACTTGAGCACGCGGCTGTTCTCGCCGAAGCCGGGCCAGAGGAACGAGCCGTCCTCCTCGTCGCGACGGAACCAGTTGACGCCGAAGATGCGGGGGAGCTTGGAGGCGTCCGCGCTCTTGCCGATCTCGAGCCAGTGGTTCATGTAGTCGCCGGCGTGGTAGCCGATGAACGGCAGCATCGCCATCGGGTCGCGGCGCACGACGCCGACAGCGCCGGTGGCGGCGGCGGTCGTCTCCGAGGAGAGCGTCGCGCCGATGAAGGTGCCGTGGGTCCAGTCGCGCGACTCGTAGACGAGCGGCACGGTCGTCTTGCGGCGGCCGCCGAAGAGGATCGCGTCGATCGGCACGCCGTCGGGGTTGTCGTACTCGGGGGCGAGCATCGGGCACTGCGACGCGGGCGTGCAGAAGCGGCTGTTCGGGTGGCTCGAGAGCGTGCCGTTCTTGCCGTCCTCGGGCGTCCAGTCGTTGCCGTGCCAGTCGGTGAGGTGGGCCGGCGGCTCGTCGGTCATGCCCTCCCACCACACGTCGCCGTCGTCGGTGAGGGCGACGTTGGTGAAGACCGAGTTGCCCTTCTCGATGGTGGCCATCGCGTTGGGGTTGGTCGAGGCGCCGGTGCCGGGGGCGACGCCGAACAGCCCGAACTCCGGGTTGACGGCATACAGGCGCCCGTCCTCGCCGAAGCGCATCCAGGCGATGTCGTCGCCGACCATCTCGGCCTTCCAGCCGGGGATGGTGGGCGTGATCATCGCGAGGTTGGTCTTGCCGCAGGCCGACGGGAAGGCGGCGGCGACGTAGTGGACCGACCCCTTGGGCGACGTGAGCTTGAGGATGAGCATGTGCTCGGCCATCCAGCCCTCGTCGTGGGCGATCGCGGACGCGATGCGGAGCGAGTAGCACTTCTTGCCGAGGAGGGCGTTGCCGCCGTAGCCGGAGCCGTAGCTCCAGATGGTGCGCTCCTCGGGGAAGTGGACGATGTACTTCGTGTCGGAGCACGGCCACTTCACGTCGGTCTGGCCCTCGGCGAGGGGAGCGCCGACCGAGTGCAGAGCGGGCACGTATGCCGCGCCGGTCTCCTCGATCTTGCGCAGCACCTTGTCGCCGCAGCGGGCCATGACCAGCATGGAGACGACGACGTACGCGGAGTCGGTGATCTCGACGCCGAACATCGGGACCTTGGCGTCGAGGTGGCCCATGACGAACGGGATGACGTACATGGTGCGGCCCTGCATCGACCCGCGGTAGAGCTCGGTCATCCGAGCCTTCATCTCGTCGGGCGCCATCCAGTTGTTGGTGGGCCCTGCGTCCTTCTCGTCGACCGAGCAGATGTAGGTCCGGTCCTCGACGCGGGCGACGTCGGTGGGGTCGCTGGCGCAGTAGAAGGAGTTCGGCTTCTTCTCCTCGTTGAGGCGGACGAACGTGCCCGCCTCGACGAGCTGGTCGGTCAGCTCGGTCCACTCCTCGGGGGAGCCGGTGATCCAGCGGATGTCGCGCGGCTGGGTCAGCTCGGCGACGTGCTCGACCCATGCGGCCAGGCCCGCGTGCGTCGTGTGTGTCTGTTTCTCGTGGGTCGTGGTCAACTCGGGGCCCATCCCTTCGCGCGCGGTGCCGCCCGGCACCACGTCGTGCCGGTGTGAAGCTGCTCCCCACGTGGATCCTGGGCGAGCCCGGATCGGGCTGCAGGTGTCCACATGCTGAACAGATGACGTGATGACTTCAAGGTACGCGTCGGGGGCAGCCCCTTTGACCGCAAGCGGTGACGCGAGCGGTGAGACGCCTCACAACCCTTGCGTCGCGCAAGAATTACGACGCATCACTGTCGGTTTCTTGCAGGAATTTCAAGAGTCGACGGAAGTCGGGTGTCCGGTCGGGACGACACGAGCCGAGGGCGTACGCGTGGGGTCGCCTCACCGGGATCTCGACCGTCGTCCGGGGGCGGGTGGGGGCCGATTTCGTGGAAGCGGACCGCAGGCGCTAAGGTAACTTCTCGTTCGCCCGACAGGGCGGATGACGCACCCGTAGCTCAACGGATAGAGCATCTGACTACGGATCAGAAGGTTAGGGGTTCGAATCCCTTCGGGTGCACTCTGTGTTGAGACAGAAGCAGGAGGCCCCGGCCCGCGGAGACGCGGTCCGGGGCCTCCTCTGCTTCTCCCCTGCGTGAGGCGCTCGCTCAGGGCTCATCGCGGTACGGGTCGGTGATCTCGCGCAGCAGGGTGAGCGCCTCGCGCAGCTGGCGCATGCGCCGGGCCCCGAGGTGGGCCTCCCACTCGGTCTCGATGCGCTGCTCCTCGTCGCGGGCAACGGGCATGAGCGCCCCGGCCTTGTCGGTGAGGCGGACGAGGCGGGCCCGGCCGTCGCGGGGGTCGGGCACGCGTTCGACGTAGCCGGCGGCCTCGAGGCGGTCGACCAGGGCCGTGGCCGTCTGCTTCGTCACCTGGGCCTGCTCGGCGAGGTCGGAGAGGCGGGTGCCCTGCGGTCCGATGCGCGCGGCGACGCGGGCCTGGGCGAGCGTGATGTCGTCGATGCCGGCGCGGCGCATGGCTGCCACGACTCGCGTCTCGACATCTCGCGATGCGATGAACATGAGCAGGCCGACGAAGGGTTCGGATGTCATTGAACCTCTTGAAATTAGTCATACAGACGAACTATATTGGTCAGACTGTCGAACTAGATCATAGCGAGAGAAGAGCGCCATGGACCCGCGACCGGCCGCCGTCGACCTCTGGTTCGACCCCGTGTGCCCGTACTCCTGGACGGCGTCACGCTGGCTCCACGAGGTCGAGAGGCGGATCTCCCTCGACCTGCGCTTCCACGTGATGAGCCTGTACCTGCTGAACGAGCACCGAACCGACGTCGCACCCGGCTACCGTGCGAACATCGAGGCCACGAGGGGCCCGTCGCGCGTCATGGCCGCGGTCGGCGCACGCTGCGGCGACGAGGTGCTTCCCGCGTTCTATGCCGCCTTCGGTGCGGAGCTGTTCGACCGCTGGCGCTACCACACGCCGATGGAGCTTCGTCACGCGATCGAGATCGCCCTCCTGCTCACGGAGCTGCCCCCGGACCTGGCCCTGGCCTTCGACGACCCGGAGGCTGACGTGGAGCTTCGGCGCAGCCACGACGCCGGGGTGGCCCCCGTCGGCGGAGATGCAGGGACGCCGACCACGCACATCGACGGGGTCGCCTTCTTCGGGCCGGTCCTCAACTCCATCCCACGCGGCGAAGATGCGGTGCGCGTCTTCGAGGGGGCACGGCTCCTCGCGGGCTACCCCGAGTTCTTCGAGCTGAAGCGGACGCGGCAGCGGCCGCCCGTCTTCACCTGAGCGATCCGTTCCGCGAATGGGCGTGGAGCGAGAGAATCTGTGGCAGAAGGGGATTGCAATGGCAAGCACAGCCGTGAAACCGGACCTGGACCTCATCTGGTCGGAGGTCGACGACCAGCGCCGCCGCACGGTGGCGATGCTCGAGGCGCTCACCGACGACCAGTGGGACCACCCCTCGCTCTGCGAGGGCTGGACGGTGCGCCACGTGGCGGCGCACCTCACGGGGCAGCGGATGCACCTGGCCGACGTCGTGCGCTTCGTGGCCGCCCACCCGAGCCTGCTCAGGGCGGGCAGCCTCAACCGGATGATCGACCGCTCGGCGCGGCTGCAGGCGGCCCTGCCCACCGGCGAGATCATCGACCTGATCCGGGCCGGCATCGGGTCGCGGCGGCACAACTCGTTCATCGCTCCGGCCGGAAGCCTGTCGGACACCCTGGTGCACGCCCAGGACATCGCGATCCCACTCGGACTCGACCTCGAGATGCGTGCGACGGCGGCCGGGATCGCGGTCGACCACATCTGGGCCACGCGCCACGGGTGGACCGGCTCGGTCTTCAGGCAGCTGCCGCTCGACGGCTACCGCCTCGTCGCGACGGACGTGGACTGGGCTGCAGGCAGCGGCCCCCGGATCACAGGGCCCGCGTCCGCGCTCCTCCTGCTCGTCACCGGTCGCCGGATCGCGCTCGAGCGGCTCGGGGGGGACGGGGCCGCCCAGCTGAAGATGCAGACGCAGCCCGCCTGACGGCATAGGTGGTCGGGGTGTGGCGACCGCAACGGCGCACATCCCTTGCGCGCAGGGGGACGCCGGGGTTGGGTGTGGGTGAACCGTCCACGGCCGCACGGAGGCACCCGATGACCGACGTTCTCGACACCCTCGACGCCACGCTGTCGCACACCCGGGGCGAGACCGACCCGCCGCTCATCGAGCAGACGATCGGCGACAACTTCGATGCGACGGTCGCGCGCTTCGGCGACCGGGAGGCGCTCGTCGACGTCACGCAGGGAAAGCGTTGGACGTATGCCGCGTTGCAGGCCGACGTCGACCGGCTGGCTCGTGCGCTGCTGGCCGTCGGCGTCGCGACCGGCGACCGGGTCGGCATCTGGGCGCCGAACTGCTCGGAGTGGACGCTGGTGCAGTACGCGACCGCGAAGATCGGCGCGATCCTCGTCAACATCAACCCCGCCTACCGGGCGCACGAGCTGCAGTACGTCCTGGGTCAGGCGGGCATCTCCACCCTCGTCGCCGCGGAGTCGTTCAAGTCCAGCAACTACCGGCAGATGGTCGACGAGGTGCGCGAGGAGGTCCCCGCCCTTGGCCGCGTCGTCTACATCGGCACCAGCGACTGGGACGAGCTGCTCGCGCGGGCCGACGAGGTCTCCGCCGATGAGCTGGCGCGGGTCCAGGGCGGCCTGAAGAACACCGACCCCATCAACATCCAGTACACCTCTGGCACAACGGGATTCCCGAAGGGCGCGACGCTCAGCCACCGCAACATCCTCAACAACGGCTTCTTCGTCGGCGAGCTGTGCGACTACACCGAGGCCGACCGGGTGTGCATCCCGGTGCCCTTCTACCACTGCTTCGGCATGGTCATGGGCAACCTCGCGTGCACGACCCACGGCGCGTGCATGGTCATCCCGGCACCCGGCTTCGACCCGGCCGCGACGCTGCGGGCGACGCAAGACGAGAAGGTCACCTCGCTCTACGGGGTGCCGACGATGTTCATCGCCGAGTGGAACCTGCCCGACTTCGACTCCTACGACCTGTCGAGCGTGCGCACCGGCATCATGGCCGGATCCCCTTGTCCCGCAGAGCTGATGAAGAAGCTCATCGCCGCCGGCATCGAGGAGATGACGATCTGCTACGGCATGACGGAGACCTCGCCGGTGTCGACGCAGAACCGCACCGACGACACGTTCGAGCAGAAGGTCGGCACCGTCGGCCGCGTGGGGCCGCACCTCGAGATCAAGATCGCCGACCCCGTCACGGGGGAGACGCTGCCGCGCGGCCAGGCCGGCGAGTTCATGACCAAGGGCTACTCCGTGATGCTCGGCTACTGGGAGCAGCCCGACAAGACGGCGGAGGCCATCGAGGACGGCTGGATGCACACCGGCGACATCGGCGTCATGCACGACGACGGCTACGTCGAGATCACCGGTCGCATCAAGGACATGGTGATCCGTGGCGGTGAGAACGTCTATCCCCGTGAGATCGAGGAGTTCCTATACACCCACCCCGACATCCTCGACGCGCAGGTCATCGGGGTGCCCGACGAGAAGTACGGCGAGGAGCTGTGCGCGTGGATCCGCATGAAGGACGGCGCGACCCCGCTGACGGCCGAGTCGCTCCGCGAGTTCTGCACGGGTCAGCTCGCGCACTACAAGATCCCGCGCTACGTGGAGATCGTCGACGAGTTCCCGATGACGGTCACCGGCAAGATCCGCAAGGTCGAGATGCGCGAGACCACGGCGAAGAAGCTCGGGCTCGGCTGACCTCACACCCTCGCCGGACGAGGGCACGGCGCAAGGCGATTCGTCTGCGCGTCGACAGACACGTCGGGGCCGACGGCGCGCTACCCGCCGCTCGAGCGTGCTCTCGCAGTAGGTTTCCGAGGGGACCGGTCGAGAAGGTCCGCAAACCGTGAGGGGATTGACATGTCCGACACCGTCAAGCTGGTGCTCTGGATCGCGGTGGCGGTCGTCGTCATCGGCATCATCGTCTGGCTCTTCGTCAACGCCGGGCGGCGCAGGGAGGTCGAGGCCCGTCGCTTCGAGGCCGGCGAGCTACGCGCCCGCGTGGAGGAGCGACTGCCGGAGGTGCAGGGACGCCAGGACCGCGCGTCGGTGACGGCCGCCATGGCGCAGGACGCGCGGGCCGAGGCCGAGCGCATAGCCGCAGAGGCGAAGCGACGGGCCGACGAGGCGCGACGCCTCGAGCAGCAGGCCGCCCACCACGCCGCCACCGCCGAGTCGGCCCGCGCCGAGCACGCGGACCTCGAGCGCCAGGCCGACCGGGTCGACCCGGACGTGCGCACCGACGACGAGGGCTACCGGATCGACGAGGACGGCAACCGTCTTCCGGGTCAGGAGGACTCGTCCCGACAGCGATCCAGCGGAGCGGCTGGTGCTGCGGGTGGGCTCGCCGCAGGTGCCGGTGGGGCGACCTTCGCAGCCGCCCACGACGATGACGACGAGGACGACCTCGCCGACGCCGAGAACCCGTTCGCCCCCTCGTCCGCTTCGGCCCCCGAGCCGATGGAGCAAGCGGCTGCAACCGACGCCACCGCGCACACGACCTCAGTAGCCGCCGAGGACACGTCCGAGGTGTCGGACGAGTCGGCGGACGAGTCGGCGGACGCTGCTGGCACGAGCCGCCACCAGGAGCCGGCCTGGGAGCCGTCCGACCCGGGAGCCGGACACAGCCACCCGGCCACTCGCGACGAGAGCAGTGGCGAGGAGGCTGTTGCTGACGGGGCCGTCGGCGACGAGGCCGGTGCAGACGAGGCCGGTGCAGACGAGGCGAGTCGCGAGGAGGTCACCGAGAAGGACGGTGCCGGGGCCGGAGGTGGAACCGCGATGGCGGGTGCCGGTGCTGGGTATGCGGAGGGGGAGCCCGGCGACGCCGGAGCCGACTCCGACGACACCGTGGATGGTGACCCCGTGGACGAGCAGACGAACGACGAGGCGACGGCCCAACGCACCACCGGCGAGGACGAGGTGTCCGCGACGGAGACCCGCGAGGCCGCGGACGACACGCTTCCGGCGGGCACCGACGAAGGTGACGTCGACGACGGCGTCGCGTCGGAGTCGGCATCGACGTCAGAGTCCGAGTCAGAGGTCGAGCCGAAGTCGGAACCGAAGGGTGCCGACGACGAGGACCACGTCGACGTGCCGGCCCTCGACGACCGCGACGAGCTGATCGCCGACGGCGGCACCCCCGCCGAGGACCCGGGCGACCATCGTGGCCAGCCGTGGGCCACGACGCCCGGGCAGCGCGGCCCGGAGGAGAGCGACGAGCCCTCGGACGAGGGGCAGGACGTCGACATGGCTCCGCACTCGCACGAGAGCGACGAGGTGTCCGACGTCGACGAGCCGGTGGGGTCGACCTCCGAGGAGCCGCGTCGGCAGGACGCGGAGCCCGCGTCCGACGTCGCCGAGGCGGCCTACCCGGACGAGGAAGGCGACGCAGACAGGACCACCGACGCGACCACCGACGCGACCACCGACTCAGCCGGCGACTCGGCCACCGACTCGGCCGGCACGCAGACGCAGACCGGCGACACGGCATACGCAGGCGGGGCGGCGGACGAGGACGCGGGGCCCGCGCAGGCGACCGCGGCCTCGAGCGGCCGGCGCGTCTCGGAGTTCGACGAGGTCGTCGACGGCGGCTTCGGTCTCGGCTCCGCGGCCCCGATCGGCGACGGCGCGCAGCCGCTCGGCCATGCGATCAAGGGGACCCGTGAGGGCACGACCTTCCTCGGGCCCGACGACGAGGGCTACGACGACGCCGAGCCCGACGTCTGGTTCTACAACGAAGAGGCGGCCCGGCGGGCCGGCTTCACCAAGCGCGGCGAGTGAGTGAGCTGCCCGCGCCCCGCTGAAACGGTGGCGCGGGCACTCCACGCGCGCTCATAGACTGGCCCGCATGGTTTCACCGCTCGTCGCGCTCACGCCCAAGGTCCAGTCCGCGATCGCCGCCGCCCTCGGCGACGACTTCCGCGAGGCCGACCCGGTGCTGCGTCCGTCGCAGTTCGCCGACGTGCAGGTCAACGCCGCGCTCGCCCTCGCCAAGAAGGTCGGTATGCCGCCGCGTGACGTCGCGTCGAAGATCGTCGACGCGCTCGACCTCGCCGGTGTGTGCGACAAGGTCGAGGTGAGTGGGCCGGGCTTCATCAACCTCACCTTCACCGACACCTGGCTCGCGAGCCTGCTGCAGGACGTCGAGGCCGACGAGCGCACCGGCGTCCCGCTCGAGACGGCGCAGAACATCCCGATCGACTACTCGGCGCCCAACGTCGCCAAGGAGATGCACGTCGGCCATCTGCGCACCACGGTCGTCGGCGACTCGATCGCCCGCACCCTCGAGCACCTCGGCCACAACGTCATCCGGCAGAACCACATCGGTGACTGGGGCACGCCCTTCGGCATGCTCATCGAGCACCTGCTCGAGGTCGGCGAGGGCTCTGAGGAGGCAGGTCTGCTCGTCACCGACCCCAACGCGTTCTACCAGTCGGCTCGCGTCAAGTTCGACGCCGCCGAGAAGGCCGAGCCCGCCGGCAGTGCCGGTGACTTCAACGTGCGCGCCCGCTCGCGGGTCGTGCTGCTCCAGGCCGGCGAACCCGAGACCCTCCGGCTCTGGAACGAGCTCGTCGACCTCTCCAAGGTCTACTTCAACAAGCTCTACTCGACGCTCGGCGTGACGCTGACCGACCTGCACCTCGCAGGCGAGTCGATGTACAACGACGCGCTTCCCGGCATCTGCGAGGAGCTCGAGTCGCGGGGCATCGCGGAGGTGTCCGACGGCGCCCTGTGCGTCTTCCTCGACGGCTACACCGGCCGCGAGGGCAAGCCCGTGCCACTCATCATCCGCAAGTCGGACGGTGGGTACGGCTATGCCACAACGGATCTGGCGACCATCAAGTACCGCGTCCACGACCTCGACGCGCACCGGGTGCTCTACGTCATCGGCGCCCCGCAGGCGCTGCACCTCAACATGGTGTGGGACACCGCGCGCAAGGCCGGGTGGCTGCCCGACGACGTCACGCCCACCCACGTGCAGATCGGCAACGTGCTGGGCGACGACCGCAAGATCCTCAAGACCCGCTCGGGCAAGCCCCTGCGGCTCATGGCGCTGCTCGACGAGGCCGTCGACAAGGCCCGGTCGGTGATCGACGAGGCCCGGCCCGAGCTCGACGACGCGACGCGCGCGACCATCGCGCGCCAGATCGGCATCGGTGCCGTGAAGTACGCCGACCTGTCCGTCGCGCACGACAGCGAGTACGTCTTCGACCTCGACCGCATGCTCGCACTGACCGGCAACACGGGCCCGTACCTGCAGTACGTCGTAGCCCGCATCCGGTCGATCTTCCGCCAGGTGGGCCACGACCCGGCCGCCCAGCAGGCGACGCTGATCCTCGGCGAGCCCCACGAGCGTGCGCTGGCGATGCACCTGCTCGGTTTCGGTGACGTCGTCGCCGAGGTCGGCGCGACCTACGAGCCGCACCGGCTCGCGAGCTACCTCTTCGAGCTGGCCCAGGCGTTCTCCGCGTTCTACGAGAACTGCCCGGTGCTCAAGGCCGAGCTCGACGAGGTCAGGGAGTCGCGGCTGACCCTGTGCGCCCTCGTCCTCAGGGTCATGACGACCGGCCTCGACCTGCTCGGCCTGGAGTCACCCGACCAGATGTAGGACGGCCGTGTGGCGATTCTCCACCCGGCCCGTTCCGCCGGGAGGAGAGTCGTCCCATGACCGACTGGGACTTCACGGGCCTCAAGGCCACGTACGTCAACTGCACCCTCAAGAAGAGCCCCGAGCTGAGCCACACGCAGGGTCTCGTAGACGCCAGCACGGCGATCATGCGCGAGCACGGCGTCGCCGTCGACGAGATCCGTCTCGTCGACCACGACGTCGCGACGGGCGTCTACCCCGACATGCGCGAGCACGGCTGGGAGACTGACGCCTGGCCCGACCTCTACCCGGGGATCCTCGAGAGCCAGATCCTCGTCGTCGCCGGCCCGATCTGGCTGGGCGACAACTCCAGCGTCACCAAGAGGTTCATCGAGCGGATCTACTCGCTGAGCGGGCAGCTCAACGACAAGGGCCAGTACCTCTTCTACGGCCGGGTCGCAGGGTGCCTCATCACCGGCAACGAGGACGGCATCAAGCACTGCGCGCAGAACGTCCTCTACAGCCTCCAGCACGTCGGCTACACCATCCCGCCCAACGCCGACGCCGGCTGGATCGGTGAGGCCGGGCCCGGACCGAGCTACCTCGACCCCGGCAGCGGCGGCCCCGAGAACGACTTCACCAACCGCAACACGACGTTCATGACGTGGAACCTCATGCACCTCGCGCGCATGCTGCACGACGCCGGCGGCGTGCCGGCCTACGGCAACCAGCGGTCGGCGTGGAACGAGGGCGAGCACTTCGGCTGGCACAACCCCGAGTACCGCTGAGGAGTGCGGCGCTGCCCCCTGACGTCGCTGTCGCCGCCGTCAACGGCCGTGCGTGCGCGCGAGGAGGTCCCGGTAGCGGGCCACGACGGCGGCATGGGCCTCCTCGTCACCCGGGCCGACGGCATACGCCGAGTCGACCTCGAGCGCCCAGGTCGGCGGGTCCGCCTCGCCCGAGAGCGCCCAGGCGGCCTGCCGGGCTGCCCCGACCCCGACGTACTCGGCGGGGGCCGGCACGACGACGGGTGCGCGGAAGAGCCCTGGCGCGATCTCGCGGACGGCCCGCGACGCGGCGGCGCCACCGATGAGCAGGATGCGCTCGACGCCGACGCCGTGTGCGCGGAGGGCGTCGACCCCGGCGACGAGGTTGCACAGCATGCCCTCGACCGCAGCCCGGGCGAGGTTCTCGGGGGTCGAGTTGGAACGGGTGAGCCCGCTGAGCGTGCCCGTCGCGTCGGGCAGGTCGGGCGTCCTCTCGCCGTCGAGATACGGCAGCAGGCTCAGCCCGCCGGCACCCGGAGAAGCCTGCAGGGCAAGGTGATCGAGCTCGGTGAGGTCGACGCCGAGCATCGACGCCGCGGCCGTCAGCACGCGTGCGGCGTTGAGGGTGCACATGAGCGGGAGGTGGTGACCGGTTGCGTCGGCGAACCCCGCGATGGCGCCGGTCTCGTCGCGGATCGCGGAGCGGTGCGGCGTGAAGACCGTGCCGCTGGTGCCGAGGGACACCACGACGTCGCCGGGGTGCAGCGTCAGGCCGAGGGCGGCGCCCATGTTGTCGCCGGTGCCTGCCGCCACGAGCCTGCCGTCGGAGGTGCGCCCGGCCGCCTCGGCGGGCGCGAGCACGTGCGGCACCTCGAGGTCCCGGCCGAAGGCCCGTTTCAGCAGGTCGGGCCGGTACTCGCCCGTGGCGGCCGACCAGTAGCCCGTGCCCGAGGCGTCGCCGCGGTCGGTGGTCCACTGCTCGAAACCGTTGCCCTGCTGCAGGATCCGTCCGGTCAGCCAGTCGTGTGGCAGCACCACTCGGGCAACGCGGGTGGCGTTCTCCGGCTCGTGCTCCGCGAGCCATCGCAGCTTGGTCACGGTGAAGCTCGGCACGAGCACGAGGCCCACCGCGTCGACCCACGCCGAGCGCCCGCCGAGCTCGTCGGTCAGGTCGCCGGCCGCCCGGGCGCTGCGGGTGTCGTTCCACAGGAGCGCGTCTCGCACCACGGCGCCGGACTCGTCGAGCGCGACCATGCCGTGCTGCTGGCCGCCCACGGCCAGGGCGGCCACCCCGTCGAGGATGCCGCCGTCGCAGGCCTGCTCGAACGCCTCCCACCACCGGTCGGGATGCACCTCCGTCCCGTCGGGATGGGGTGCCCGGGCGGTGCGCACCACCGCGCCGGTGTCGGCGTCGCACACGACGATCTTCGTCGACTGCGTCGAGCTGTCGACCCCGGCGACGAGGGTCCGGCCGTGGGTCACGTGCTCACCCGAGTGCTCCATGACTGCAGAGTCTCCCGAGCGCCCTTCTCGTGCAAGGCCGAGAGTGCCTCGGTGAAGACCTCGGCGAACCGGGCGTCGTCCGCGAGCCCCCCGAAGAGGTCCCTGTCGCGCAGGAACGCCAGCGGGTCGCCGGCCTGCCGGGCGGCCGCCGCCATGACGCGGTCCCTGATGCGGTCGACGACCTCGATCGGCTCGCCCTGCTCGTCGACGCCCTCGGCATAGCGTGCCCACGAGGCGACGACGAGGGCCGAGCGCGCGATCTCACCGCCCGTCTCGAGGTTCCTGTTGATGACGGGGACGAGCCACTTGGGGATGCGGTCGGACGACTCGGCGCAGAGGCGGGCGAGCGTGTCACGCACCTCCGGGTTGGCGAAGCGCTCGATGAGCTGGTGCCGGTACGCGTCGAGGTCGACGCCGGGCACGTCGGGGAGCGTCGGGCTGCCCTCTCGTTCCATGTAGCCGAGCAGGAAGTCGACGAAGAGCGGGTCCTGGCAGACCTCGTGCGCGTAGCGGTAGCCCGAGAGGTAGCCGAGGTAGCAGAGCGCCTGGTGGCTCGCGTTGAGCAGCCGCAGCTTCATCAGCTCGTACGGCACGACGTCGTCGACGAGCTGCACGCCCGCGTCCTCGAAGGGCGGGCGCCCGTCGGTGAAGTGGTCCTCGAGCACCCACTGCGTGAACGGCTCGCAGACGACGGGCCACCCGTCCTGCACGCCGAACTCGTCGGCGAGCCGGTCGATGTCCTCGGGCGCCGTGACCGGGGTGATGCGGTCGACCATGCCGTTGGGGAACTGCACGTGCTCGTCCATCCAGTCGGCCAGCCCGGGGTCCTTGAGCCGCGCGAACGCCGTCATCATCCTGCGCGCGACGTCGCCGTTGCCGGGGAGGTTGTCGCACGACATGACGGTGAACGGCGTCTGGCCGGCGGCTCGCCTCGCCGCGAGCCCGGCGACGACGTAGCCGAAGACGGTGCGAGGGACCGCGCCCTCCTCGAGGTCGGCGCGGATCGCGGGGTCGTCGGCGTCGAACTCCCCGGTCACCTGGTTGACGAGGTAGCCGCCCTCGGTGATCGTCAGGGACACGATGCGCGTGCGTGGGTCGGCCAGCCGGTCGACTACGGCCTGCGGGTCGTCCGGTGCGAACAGCATCTCGACGATGCTGCCGATGACGCGCGGTTCCCGGTGCCCGTCGGGGTGCTTGACGACCAGCGTGTAGAGCCCGTCCTGCGCGGTGAGCGTGTCGACGATCCGGCGGTCGTGGGGGAGGGCGCCGACACCGCAGATGCCCCATTCGAGGGCCTCGCCCCTCTCCATGAGCAGGTCGAGGTACATGGCCTGGTGCGCGCGGTGGAAGCCACCGACGCCGAAGTGCACGATGCCGGGGGTGACCGTGCTGCGGTCGTATGCCGGCCTGCCCACCTCCGGCGGGAGGGCGGCATACGTGCTCGCCGACAGCCGCGCGGGTGGCGACGGCAACGGTGCAGGCGTGGTGGTCATGGGTCCTCTTCGTGATCTCGAAGGCTGAGGTGGGGTGGGAGACCCCGTGGCAGGAGGTGAGTCCGTCGCCACGGGGTCGACGCGGGCGTCAATGGACCTCGGACATGCTCCACATGGTCCACAGCTCGGTCCGCATCCTCCGCGGCTGGCGCAGGGTGTACGTCACCGCCTGCGCGATGTCGGACGGCTCCATGAAGTCACCCTCGGACGGGTCACGGTCGCCGAAGCGTCCGTCGGCCGCCGCAAAGGCGGTGTTGACGCCGGCCGGGGCGATGGTCGTCGTCCGGATGCCCTCGCTGCGCAGCTCACGGTCGAGGGCGTAGCCGAGGTTGATCTGCGCGCCCTTGGTGGCGGCGTACACCGCCTCCTTGCCCCCGCCGATCAGGAGTCCGGCCACCGAGCCGATGATGACGATGTCTCCGCCGTCGCCCTGGGCCCGGAACTGGCGCACGGCGGCCCGGGCCAGCCAGACGGTGCCCTTGACGTTGACGTCCACCATGAGCGACACCTCGTCCGCGGTGTAGTCGAGCAGCCCGCCGTAGAAGCCCACGGCCGCGTTGGCGACCACGGAGTCGATGCGGCCGAAGGCTGCGACGCCGGCGTTGACGAGCGCGTCTGCCGTGGCCTCGCCCCTGACGTCGCCGACGTGGGTGGCCAGACGTTCCTCGTCCCACTGGTCGCGCAGCGGGGCGAGCGCGTCGGGCCGCAGGTCCCCGGCGACGACGCGGCCCCCGGCTTCGAGCACCAGGCGGGCGATGGCGCCGCCGATGCCGCCGCCGGCGCCGGTGACGACGACGACCGTGTCCTCGAGACTGCGCGCCTCGTCCCTGGCGGTCCTGCCCTCGGGTCGCACTGCTGTTCCGGTCACTTGATCGCTCCCATCGAGAGGCCACGGACGAGCTGCTTCTGCGCCACCCAGCCGGCGATGATGACCGGCAGCGCGGCAATCGTCGCGGCGGCCGAGAGGACGGCGAGGAACTGGCCTCGACCGTCGACGAAGCTGCCGAGGAACGGCGGGGTGGTGCGGGCGGCCGAGCTGGTCAGCAGCAGCGCGAGGAAGTACTCGTTCCACGCGAAGATGAAGCTGATGAGAGCCGCGGCCGCGACGCCGGGGAGCACGAGCGGCAGGACGATCCGCACGATCTCGCGGAACATGCCGGCACCGTCGACGCGGGCCGCCTCGATGATCTCGAACGGGACCTCGAGGAGGAACGACCGCATCATCCACACCGTCACGGGCAGGTTCATGGCGCCGTAGACGATCGCGAGGACGTAGATGTTGTCGAGCAGCCCGACGGTCTTGAAGATCATGAAGAGTGGCAGCACGATCGCCGCGAGGGGCATGAACCGGGTCGAGATGAAGAACGAGAGCGAGTTCTGCACGTTCTTCACCCGGCGGATCGACAGCGCGTACGCCGCCGGGATCGCCAGCAGGACGGAGATGATCGTCGAGGTCACCGCCGCGGTCAGCGAGTTCTGCAGGTAGCCGGCCATCCCGCGGTCCATGGCGAGCTGGTAGCCCTCCGTCACGGGCTTGAAGATGAACGACGGGTTGATGGACGACGCCAACGACTCCGGCTTGAACCCGTTGAGGAACATCCACAGCACGGGGAAGAAGAAGATGAGGACGAGGATCCAGGTGACGAGGGTGACGAGGGCCCCGCGAGCCGAGCGGGTCGAGCTGTTCATCGGCTTCCTCCTGCCATGAAGACCTTGAAGACGCTCTTGAGCGCGATGGTCGCGACGATGATCGTGAGGATGACGGTCACGACGCCGTATGCCGCCGCCTGCCCGACGTCGAGGCCGATGAAGGCCCGCTCGTAGAGGAGGTAGGCGAGGGTCTTCGTGCCGCCCGTGCCCTTGGTGAGGATCGCGATCGGGTCGAAGACCTGGAGGATGATGACCGAGCCGAGGAGCACCCCGATCTCGATGTACATCCGCAGGTGCGGCAGCGTGATCCAGGTGAAGGTGCGCCAGGTCCCCGCCCCGTCGACCTGGGCGGCCTCGAGGATGCCCTTGTCCTGGCCCTGGAGCCCGGCCAGGAGGATGAGCATCATGAACGGCGTGAACTGCCACGTCAGCACGATGACGACCGTCATCATCGGGTGCTCGGTGCTCCACGACACCACTGGAAGGTGCAGCGCCCGGAAGAGCCAGTTCAGCATCCCGATGTTGGTGTCGAACATCGAGTACTTCCAGATGAGCGCGGCGGCCGCCGGCATGATGAGGAACGGCGTGATCATCAGCGTGCGGGCCACGGCCCGACCGTGGAACTGGCGGTCGAGCAGGACCGCGAAGAGCAGGCCGAAGAGGACTGCGAGGGTCACCGAGAAGGCGGTGATGAGCACCGTGGCGACGATCGAGGGCCACAGGTCACCCGAGCTCAGGGCGCTCGTGTAGTTGTCGAACCCCGCGAAGGCTCGCTCGTTGGGGTAGAGCAGGTTCCACTTCGTCAGCGAGAAGCCGATGGTGGTGAGGAACGGGATCTGCGTGAGCAGGATGAGGAAGATGACCGCCGGCAGCACCAGGCCCCGGTTCCTCCAGAGCTCCTTGCGCTGCAGCCGGCGCTTGTCCGTGGCGGTCACGGCTCGGACGTCGTCCAGCTCGGTCGGTTGCGTGGTGGTCGTGGTTGTCGTCATGTCGGCACTCCCTTGTGCGGCTCGTGCGACTGCGGGTCGGGGAAGGTGGGTGGGGCCGGGTCCGGGGCGTGCCGGACCCGGCACCACGTCACGGGGACGTCACTTCTTGTGCTTGTCGCCGGCCTGCTGGGCGATGCTCTGGCACTTGGCGAGGGCGTCGTCGATCGTGCCGCGGTTGGCGAGGTAGTCAGCGACGAGCTGGGCGCACTGGTTGCCGACGTCCTGGAACTCGGGGATCGAGACGTACTGGATGCCGACCCAGGGCTGCGGGTTGACGCCCGGCTGCTTCGGGTTGACCGAGCTCATCACGTCGAGGGTGATGGGCGCGTACGCCTTGGCTGCGTCCTTGTACTCGGGCAGCTCGTAGGTCGAGGTGCGCGAGCCCGGCGGGACGTTGGACCAGCCGATCTTCGTGCCGACGAGCTTGATGTAGTCCTTGCTCGTGGCCCACTTGACGAACTTGACCGCCGCGTCCTTCTGCTTCGTCGACGCGGGGATGGCGAGGTTCCAGCTCCAGAGCCAGCCGGACTCCTTCGTCTTGTTGACCGGCATGTGGGCGTAGCCCATCTTGCCCTTCACCGGTGAGTCGGCTGCCTCGAGCATCGAGGCGGCGACGGAGGCGTCGGCCCACATCGCGGCCTTGCCCTCCTTGAGTGCGGTGAGGCACTCGTTGAAGCTGTACGAGACAGGGTCCTTCTCGCCCGAGTCGTCGAGCATCTTCTTGTAGAAGCTGACGGCTTCCTTCCACTCCGGGGTGTTCACCGTGGCCTTCCAGCTGCTGTCGTACCAGCTGCCACCGAACGTCTGCACGACGGTGGTGAGGGGGGCGAAGAGGTCTCCCCAGCCGGGCTTGCCGCGCATGCAGATGCCCGCCCTGTCAGGGGTGTTGACCTTCTTGGCCGCGTCGGCGACCTCTTGCCACGTCGGGTTCTGGGACAGCTTGACGCCGGCCTTGTCGAGAACCTCCTTGTTGTACATGAGGATCGAGGACTCGCCGTAGAACGGCACCGCGAAGAGCTTGCCGTCGAAGGTGTTGACGTCGCGCACCGGCGGGAGCAGGTCGTTCACGTCGTATGACGCGTCCGACTGCAGCTCGGGGGTGAGGTCGACGAGCCACCCGTTGGATCCCCACTGGGGCGTCTCGTAGGCACCGATGGTCACGATGTCGTACTGGCCGGCGCCGCTCGCGACGTCCGCCGTCACGGCGGCGCGGAGGTCTCCCTCCTCCATGACCTGGAAGTTGACCTTCGTGCCGGGGTTGGCCTTCTCGTACTCGGTCTTGAGCTTCTCCATGTCCTTCATCTGGCCGTTGTTCACGGTGGCCACGTTGAGGGTGACGGATCCGCCGCCGGCCCCGGTGGACCCGCCACCGGACTGCACCGCCCCGGACGAACAGGCCGCCACCGTCATGGCCACTGCCACGGCGCCCGTCCCCAGCGCGAGCATGCGCTTGTTCGCAAGCATTCCCAACTCCTTTGGTAGGCATTTCTCGTTCCGTCAGCCCGGTCTGCGAGTCCGGTGGGGCAGGCGCGCCCCGAGCGGATGTGAGATCCGCTGGCGTTCTTGACGAGAACTTGCCGGAACGGTAATGAGGCGGACTCGTGCTCAACAACGCCGTCAGCCCTCAGTCATTGATACGATTTTTCGCGAGGGTGGTGGCAGCATGGGACACATCGGTCACGACCCCGCATGAGGTGGAGACGATGAGGTCCCGCGCGGCGCAGGAGGCGAAGATTTCGTATCGATCGGACCGGGAATCCCACGCTGCTGATGCCGGTCGGCGCGACGCGGAGGCCGCGCGCTCCCTGACGTCGGAGGCGATCCTGGGCCAAGCGGTGCGGCGCGAGTACATCCCGCACCACCCCCAGGCCTCGATCCGGGTGCTGACCCACGACTTCCCGAGCGAGATCTGCGGCTGGGGCGCGCACCCCGAGTACGAGATCCACCTCATCACCAAGACCCGGGGCAGCTTCATCGCCGGCGACCACATCGGCACCTTCGCACCCGGCCACGTGAGCCTGATCGGGCCCAACCTGCCCCACGACTGGGTCAGCGACCTCGACGAGGGCCAGGTCGCCGTCGACCGGGACGCCGTGATCCAGTTCAGCGACGAGTGGATCCGGGCGGTCATGGGGCTCATCCCCGAGCTGGCCGAGGTCTCGGAGATGCTGCAGCGGTCCACGCGGGGGCTGGTCTTCTCCGGCGCCACCGCCTGGCGTGGCGCCGAGACGATCCTCGCGTGCGTGCACAGCCACGGCACCGAGCAGATCGGTCACCTGCTCAAGCTGCTGGCCCTCTTCGCGCACGCGCCCACGGACGAGTACGAGCTCGTCGCGAGCGAGTGGATGGGCCGTCCGACCGACGCCGCCTCGCGCGACGCGGGCGAGGCTGGGCTCAGCTACATCTTCGACAACCTCACCGGTGACATCCGCCTGTCGACGGCCGCTCGACTGGCCTACATGTCCGAGCCGACGTTCTCCAAGTACTTCAAGACCGCGACCGGCATGACCTTCTCGAGCATGGTCAAGAAGCTGCGCATCGCCTATGCGCGAAGGCTGCTCGACACCACCGAGGACTCCGTCGCCCAGGTGGCCGCTCTGAGCGGCTACAACAACATGGCGAACTTCAACCGGCAGTTCCTCGCCGAGGTCGGCACGACTCCGACGGCCTACCGGAGGCTCGAGTCCGACCAGAAGCCGCCGCCCGAGGTGTTCAGCCTCAACCGGCGCGCGCCGTCGCCCTGACGGCGCGCCCCCTCACTGTCGGAGACGTCCCCGCTCGCCGGGCGTCGCTCTGGTGTGATGTGGCTGGCAGAGCAGCCGCCACCCGTGCGTCGTGCCGTAGGTTCGTGAACCAGTGCCCTCTGACCGAGTGCGAAGGAGCCCAGCGTGCAGATCGGTGTCCCCCGCGAGACGCGTGCCCGCGAGACGCGGGTTGCCGCGACGCCCAAGACCGTCGAGGCGCTCGTCGGTCTCGGCTACGACGTCGCCGTCGAGACGGGGGCGGGTGACAGGGCGAGCTTCTCGGACGAGGCGTATGCCGCCGCGGGGGCTCGCGTGGTCGACCGCGCCGAGGCGTGGGGCTCGGACATCGTCCACAAGGTCAACGCCCCGTCCGACGACGAGATCCCGTTCCTGCGCCCGGGCACGGTCCTCGTGTCGCTCATGGCGCCGGCGATCAGCCCCGACCTCGTCGAGAAGCTGCGCGCCTCCGGGGTGACGGCCATGGCGATGGACGCGGTGCCCCGCATCAGCCGCGCCCAGTCGCTCGACGTGCTGTCGTCGATGGCCAACATCGCCGGCTACCGCGCCGTGGTCGAGGCCGCGCACGAGTTCGGCTCGTTCTTCACCGGCCAGGTGACGGCGGCCGGGAAGGTGCCTCCCGCCAAGGTGCTCGTCGCCGGGGCCGGCGTCGCCGGGCTCGCCGCCATCGGCACGGCCCGCTCGCTCGGCGCCATCGTGCGCGCGACCGACGCGCGGGCGGAGGTCGCCGAGCAGGTCGAGTCGATGGGCGCCGACTTCCTCCCGGTCGTGATGCCCGAGGTCGACGAGGCCGCCGCGTCCAGCGACGGCTACGCCAAGGAGATGGGAGAGGAGTACAACCGCCGGGCCGCCGAGCTGTATGCCGCGCAGGCTCCCGACGTCGACATCATCGTCACGACTGCTCTGATCCCGGGCCGACCGGCGCCGCGGCTCATCACCGCCGACATGGTGGCGACCATGAAGCCCGGCTCGGTCGTCGTCGACATGGCAGCGAGCAACGGCGGCAACGTCGAGGGCTCCGTCGCCGACGAGCTCGTCGTCACGGCGAACGGCGTCAAGATCATCGGCTACACCGACCTCGCGGCGCGGCTGCCCACTCAGGCCTCGCAGCTCTACGGCACCAACCTCGTCAACCTCATGAAGCTGCTGACGCCGGGCAAGGACGGGCAGCTCGTGCTCGACTTCGACGACGTGGTCCAGCGCAACATGACCGTCGCCCGCGACGGGGAGCTGTTGTGGCCGCCACCGGCGATCCAGGTCAGCGCGGCCCCGGTCGCGGCCTCGCCCGCCTCGACCAAGAAGGTCGCGAAAGAGCCTGAGCCACCGAAGGACCCGCGACGACGGTACGTCGGGATGGCGATCAGCGCCGTGGTGTTCGCACTCGTCGCCGCGTTCTCGCCGGCCAGCTTCCTCGGGCACTTCACCGTCTTCGCCCTGGCGGTCGTCGTCGGCTACTACGTCATCGGCCACGTGCACCACGCCCTGCACACGCCGCTCATGTCGGTGACGAACGCGATCAGCGGCATCATCGTGGTCGGTGCGCTGATCCAGCTCGGCCAGTGGGGCGGCGGGATGTCCGGGGCGATCCTCGTGCTCGCCTTCCTCGCGACGCTCATCGCCAGCATCAACATCTTCGGTGGCTTCCTCGTCACGCGCCGCATGCTCACGATGTTCCGGAAGGGCTGACCGCACATGGACATCGCACTCATCAGCGCGGCATACATCGTCGCTGCCCTGCTCTTCATCCTTTCTCTGGCGGGTCTGTCGAAGCACGAGACGGCCCGCGACGGCAACGTCCTCGGCATGATCGGCATGGGGCTGGCGCTCGTCGCCACGCTGTGGCTGGCGCTGCGCGGGTCGAGCGCCCTCAACTGGCTGCTCATCGCCGTCGCCATGGCGATCGGTGCTGCGATCGGCATCTGGCGCGCACGCATCGTCGAGATGACCGGGATGCCCGAGCTCATCGCGATGCTGCACAGCTTCGTCGGTGCGGCCGCGGTGCTCGTCGGCTTCAACACCTATCTGGCCACCGGCTCGGACGGCTCAGGGGGTTCCGACGGGGTGCACCTCGTCGAGATCTTCCTCGGGGTGTTCATCGGTGCCGTCACCTTCACCGGGTCGATCGTCGCGTTCCTCAAGCTGTCGGCGCGGATCTCGAGCAAGCCGCTGATGCTGCCGGCCCGGCACTGGCTCAACCTGGCCGCCCTCGTCGTGTCCGCCGCCCTGCTCGTGTGGTTCGTCGCGTCGCACTCGATCGTGCCGCTCGCCGTCATGACCGCGATCGCGCTGGCGTTCGGCTGGCACCTCGTCGCCTCGATCGGCGGGGGCGACATGCCGGTCGTCGTGTCGATGCTCAACAGCTACTCCGGGTGGGCTGCGGCCGCCGCCGGCTTCATGCTCGGGAACGACCTGCTCATCGTCACCGGCGCCCTGGTCGGCTCCTCCGGTGCCTACCTGTCGTACATCATGTGCAAGGCGATGAACCGGTCGTTCGTGTCGGTCATCGCCGGCGGCTTCGGCTCCGACGGCGCGGTGAGCAACACCGACGTCGACTACGGCGACCACCGCGAGACGAACGCCGACGAGGTCGCCGACCTGCTGACCCACGCGTCGTCAGTCGTCATCACGCCCGGCTACGGGATGGCGGTGGCCCAGGCGCAGTACCCCGTTGCCGACCTCACCGCCAAGCTGCGCGAGCGTGGCGTCGACGTCCGCTTCGGCATCCACCCGGTCGCCGGGCGCCTCCCGGGGCACATGAACGTGCTCCTCGCCGAGGCCAAGGTGCCCTACGACATCGTGCTCGAGATGGACGAGATCAACGACGACTTCCCCGAGACCGACGTCGTGCTCGTCATCGGCGCCAACGACACGGTCAACCCGGCTGCGGCGGAGGACCCGACCTCGCCGATCGCGGGCATGCCCGTGCTCGAGGTCTGGAACGCCAAGGAGGTCGTCGTCTTCAAGCGCTCGATGAACGCCGGCTACGCGGGCGTGCAGAACCCGCTCTTCTTCCGCGACAACTCGGCCATGCTCTTCGGCGACGCCAAGGAGCGCGTCGAGGACATCATCAAGGCCCTCTGACCCTGCCGGTCCCGCCCCACCTCCTCGGCTCTTGCTCCCCTTGCCCCTTTGCTCGCCGAACGCCGCGTTCGGTCTCGAAAGCTGTGTTCTAACACTGAGTTCGCGATCGAACGCGGCGTTCGCGGCCGGGGCCGGGGCCGGGGCCGCGGGGCGGGGCCGGCGGGGCGGGGCCGGCGGGGCGGGCCGGTGGGGTCAGCCTGCGTCGAGTCGTGCGTCGCGCAGTGCGGCTTCGATGCGAGCCTTGACCAGCGCCGGACGTGCGAGGTCGGCACGGGTCACCCGGACGACGCGGTAGCCGAGTCGTCGGATCTCGTCCTCACGTTGCTTCTCGTCGAAGTTGGCCCGGGCCGCTTCGGGGTTCGAGTCAGGGTCGTACTTCGTCCTGCCGTCGAACTCGACGAGGACGTTCGTGCCGTCGATGATGAAGTCGGCGCGGAAGTGCCTGCCCGGCTGCTCCACACGCGGGATCTCGTGCTGAGGGCTGAAGGCGTAGCCGAGCCGACGCAACGTCAGCGCCGTGAGGGTCTCACCCGGCGTTTCGTGGCGGCTGTCGCACCAGGGCAGAGCTGCCTTCGCGCGGGTCACGCCACGTTGCCCGGTGAGGACGGACGCCGCGGCACGCAGGTTGTGGACGGTGGTCAACGCATGGTGGAGGCAGTGATCGGCCGCGACGAGCATGGCGGGCTGGCTGCGAAGACCGACCTGAACCGCGGCCAGGGCGGGGTCGACCGCGGTGATGCCGTGTCGAAGGAGCGGGTGCTCGACCAGCTCGTGGATGTGGACCCGGCTGAAGGCGCGGAACTTCGCGTCCGCGGACCGCCACATGAGGTGAACCGTGCCCCAGTCGATCTCCTCGTCCGGAAGGCCCAACAGGGCGACCGCCGAAGCGTGCGACGCCATCACCTGGCCGTCGTACTCCTCGAGCAGTGCCGTGACGCGCAGCAGGTGTCGATGCCGCTGCGACGTCGGCTTCTCCACCGAGTACCAGCCTCGGTGGAGGGGGTGGCAGGAACCGTTGGCGACCAGGGAGCGCAGCACTGCTCCGCTGATGCCACTCGCTCTGGCAGCGGCGGCTGAGAAGACTCCGGAAGGAGCGAGATGGCGCAGGTTCATGGAGCCATGCTGACGGCATACGCCCCCATGGCGTTCTGCCCCTGTGGACAAAGGTCCCCACCAACGACCGAACGCGGCGTTCGATCGCGAAAACCGTGTTCTAACACTGAGTTCGAGATCGAACGCCGCGTTCGGCGCCGAAAAGGGGGTGGGCGGCGGGAGGGGTCAGCGCTCGCTGAGCATCCCGGGGGATTCGGAGAGCGCGGACTGATCGTTCGTTGCAAGCCGGCTGTGCTTGCGCGAGTAGGCGAAGTAGATGATGAAGCCCAGTGCCATCCAGACGAGGAAGCGGATCCACGTCTCGAGGCTGAGGTTGAGGATCAGGTAGAAGCAGAAGGCGGCGGACAGCCACGGGATCCACGGGTTGCCCGGCACCTTGAACGCCCGGCGCAGGTCGGGCCGCCGCTTGCGCAGGATCGGCACGGCGAGCGACACCAGGATGAACGCTGCGAGGGTGCCGATGTTGACCATCTCTTCGAGCGTGCCGATCGGTGTGACGCTCGCAGCCACCGCGATCACGGAGCCGATGATGAGCGTCAGCTTCACCGGGGTGCCGGTGCTGGGGTTCGTCACTCCCAGAGCGGGGGGCAGCAGGCGGTCGCGGCTCATCGCGAACGTGACACGGGTGGCTCCGATGATCAGCGTCATCACCACCGTGGTGAGGCCCGCCACGGCTCCCGCGGAGATCAACGTGGCGTAGCCGTCCTTGCCGACGGCGGTGAACGCGTTCGCCAGGGCGGCCTTCGGGTCGATCTCGCTGTACTTCTGCATGCCAGTGATGACCAGCGCGACGGCGACGTAGAGGATCGTGCAGATCACCAGCGAACCGATGATGCCGCGAGGCAGGTCGCGCTGGGGGTTCTTGGCCTCTTCGGCCGTCGTCGCGACGACGTCGAACCCGATGTAGGCGAAGAAGACGAGAGCCGCCGCCGACATGATGCCCAGCACGCCGAACGTGGCCGGCGTCATGCCGGTGACGAGCTGCAGTACCGGCGCGTGAATGCCCTCGGAGCCCTTCGCACCCGGGGCGGACGGTGGGATGAACGGGGTCCAGTTGTCTCGGTTGACGAAGCCGATGCCCGCGAAGATCACGAAGAGCACGATGAACAGCTTGAGGCCGACGAGTACGAGATTGACGCGCAGCGACTCCTTGATGCCCTTGGCCACCAGGAGCGTCAGGGCGACGACGAGCACGAACGCCGGGAGGTCGAAGTGCCACCCCTCTGCGGGCCCAAGGGAGGCTGGCCAGGTGACGCCGAGCTGGTCGAGGAGCGTGACGAAGTAGGTCGACCACCCCTGAGCCACGACGCTGGCGCCGAGCATCAGCTCCAGGAGGAGGTCCCACCCGATGGCCCACGCGACGATCTCGCCGAGCGTCGCGTACGAGAAGGTGTACGCGGAGCCCGACACAGGAACGGTGGAGGCGAACTCCGCGTAGCACAGTGCCGCGAGCCCACAGACGACCGCGCCGAGGATGAACGAGTAGATGACAGCGGGGCCGGCGTACTGCTGTGCTGCCCGGCCGGTCACCGTGAAGATGCCGGCGCCGATAATGACACCGATGCCGAAAACGACCAGGTCGAGCGCCGAGAGTCTGCGTTTGAGGTGGTGATCTGCCTCGTCCGCTGCAGCCATCGAGGCCTCAATCGTCTTGGTGCGAAACAGGCTCATGGTGACCTCCGACGTGTCAGTGGCGGGCGGATCATCTCAAACTAGCGGGACGAGCCGCGGCCTGCGAGCCCCGACCGTCACGTGTCCGACTGGGGCCAGATGGGGCCGGTGTCGGCCCCCCGCCGGCGGCGCCTGAGGTCGTCGCTCTCGTAGACGGTCTCGGGGCGGGTCGTCGGACGCTGGATGGGCACCGCCCGCGAGTAGGAGTCGAGGCGGTCCTGGATCGGGTTGTGGGTGCGGTGGACGTCGGGGTAGCTCGTGCTGCCGGGGGTGATCGGGCTCGACGGTGGCGTGGGGCTGCCCGGGCCGGTCGTGTCGTCGGGGAACTCGTCGTCGAGCTCCTGGAAGTCCTCGTCGCCGGGGGGCGGGACGATGTGGAAGATCTCGGCGCAGATGTCGCGGTAGGTCTGGTCGGGGTCGGGCACCCACTTGACCTCGCGCAGGGCCTGGTCCTGGCCGGCGCTCTCGAGGACGAACTTGCCGTAGCCGAGGAACTGGCCTGGGATGGAGCGCACGTAGCTCATGTCGGTGACCTTGAGCAGCGGCATCATCGCGACCTTGTGCGTGATGAGCCCGAAGCGCAGCAGCAGCCGCTTGTCGGTCGCGACGAACCAGTTGTGGTGCCAGTCGAGGATGCACCACAGCAGCCGCGCGAAGAGGACGAAGAAGAGCCACCAGAAGATCGTGCCGAGGGCCTGGGTCGACTTCGTGACGTTGGAGTCGACCCACACCGCGGCGACGAAGCCGAGCAGGGTGGTGACGGCAGGCTCGGCGAGCTTGGCCCAGTGCGCACGAACGGCGGTGACCAGGTTCTCGCCCGGGAGCAGGATCGGCGCGAGCCCCGCCGGGACCTCGGTGCTGCGTCGCGCTGACATGGCCTCAGTCTGCTCGCATCACCGGTTCAGCAGTGAGCTGAAGAACCGGAGGATGGCGTTGAAGCCGTCGACCAGCACGCCCCAGATGTTGCTGACGATGTCGGCAGCCTTGTCAGGGGAGGTGAAGACGGCATACACGAAGAACGCCAGGATGATGATCAGGATGACCTTCTTGGCCTTGGGGCCCATGGTGTGTCGCTCCTTGGAGGGAAGGTGGCGCAGGCTGCCCTGACAGCCCCACGGCACAGGGGTGGGACCAGTGTGCCGCACGTGGCAGGTGGGGTGCCGGAGGGGCTGTGACCCCGCGTGTCCGCGGCTATCCTCCTCGGGTGTCGCGAACGCCAGCGTATGCCGCCGAGCTGCGAGATGCGCTGACGCGCGCCGTCCGTGGGGTGAGTGAGCGCGACCTGGCCCGTGCGACCGAGGCTCTGGTCTCGCGCTACCGATCGGTGGCCCCGGCCACCGCCCCGATCCTCGCCTCGGACGTGCACGTCGCCGCGTATGCCGCCTACCGGATGCCGGCCACGCACGCGGCGCTCTCACGCGTGCTGCGTGACCTGGCCGCACGTGGCCTCGAGCCGCGGTCACTGCTCGACCTCGGCGGAGGCACCGGCGCGGCGGCCTGGGCGGCTGCCGGCGCCTTCGACAGTCTCGAGTCGGTGACGGTGCTCGACCAGGTCGAGGCGGCGCTCGCCCTCGGTCGCGATCTCGTGCGGGAGGCCCCGTCGGAGGTGCTGACCCGTGCGGCCTTCGCACGCGCCGTCGCCGGTGACTGGCCGCAGCTCGAGGCCGACCTCGTCACCGTCTCCTACGTGCTCAGCGAGCTCGAGGAGCGCGCGCAGGAGACTCTCGTGGCGGACGCCATGCAGCGAGGGCGCGTTGTCGTCGTCGCCGAGCCGGGCACTCCCGACGGCTACGCGCGCGTGCTCCGCGCGCGGGCCGCGATGATCGCCGCGGGGTGGACGGTCCTCGGACCGTGTCCGCACGAGGACGGGTGCCCGCTCGTGGGCACCGACTGGTGCCACTTCGCCGCCCGCGTCAACCGGTCGGCAGCGCATCGGCGGCTCAAGGGCGCCGACCTGTCCTACGAGGACGAGAAGTTCTCGTGGGTCGCTGCGGCGCGCCCCGGCGTGCTGGAAACCAAAGCGGGACAGGCGAATTCGGCCCGAATTCTGCGTCACCCGTTGAAGCGCAAGGGTTTCGTCGAGTTCCAGGTCTGCAGACCCGATGGCACGGCTGGGCGTGAGGTCGTGTCGAAGAAGGCGGGTGAGCGCTACCGCGCCGCTCGCGATGCCGAGTGGGGCGACACGCTTCCCTGACCGCTGAGCCGGCCCGGCGGCATACGCAAGGAGCCCTCAGACGACGCCGTAGAGACGGTCGCCCGCGTCGCCGAGCCCGGGCACGATGTAGCCCTTCTCGTTCAGCCGCTCGTCGACCGTGCCGAGCACGACCTTGACCGGGACGTTGAGCTTCTCGGTCTCGGTGCGGAGGTGCTCGACGCCCTCGGGGGCCGCGAGCAGGCAGACGGCGGTGATGTCGTCGGCGCCGCGGTCGACGAGGAACGTGATCGCGTCGGCCATCGAGCCGCCCGTGGCGAGCATCGGGTCGAGCACGAAGACCTGCCGGCCGGTGAGGTCGTCGGGCAGGCGGTTCGCGTAGGTCACCGGCTCGAGGGTCTCCTCGTTGCGCTGCATCCCGAGGAAGCCCACCTCGGCGCTTGGCAGCAGGTTGACCATGCCCTCGAGCATGCCGAGACCGGCGCGCAGGATCGGCACGATGAGCGGCTTCGGGTTGCTCAGCTTGATGCCCGTCGTCGGCGCGACCGGCGTCTCGATCTCGAAGGGCTCGACCCGGACGTCACGCGTCGCCTCGTAGGCCAGGAGCGTCATGAGCTCCTCGGCGAGCCGGCGGAAGGTGGGGCTGTCGGTCCGCTTGTCGCGCAGATACGTGAGCTTGTGGGCGATGAGCGGGTGGTCTGCGACGTGGACGTCCATGGGTGGAAACTTAGCGCGTGGCCAAGCGATCCGAGACCCCCGGCAAGAGCCCCGTCCCCTCGCCCGAGACGTATGCCGCCTGGATGGGCCAGGCGCTCGAGCTCGCCGCGGCTGCGGCCGGGTCCGAGGACGTGCCCGTCGGAGCCCTCGTGGTCGACGCCGCCGGCAAGGTGGTCGGCCGCGGACGGAACGTACGCGAGGAGCTCGGCGACCCGACGGGACACGCGGAGATGGTGGCGCTGCGCGAGGCGGCCCGGTCCGTGGACGGCTGGCGGCTCGACGGCTGCACACTCGTCGTGACGCTGGAGCCGTGCGTCATGTGCGCCGGCGGGGCCATGGCGGCCCGGGTGGACCGAGTCGTCTTCGGGGCCTGGGACCCCAAGGCAGGGGCGTGCGGCTCGGTCTGGGACCTGACCCGCGACCCGCTCGCCACGCACGTCGTCGACGTCGTCGGAGGCGTGAGGGCCGAGGAGTCGGCCGCCCTCCTGGTCGATTTCTTCGAGGGGCGCAGGCTCGGGTAAGGTCTCTCCCGGTGGCGTGTCCGAGCGGCCTAAGGAGCACGCCTCGAAAGCGTGTGTGGGGGTGACTCCACCGTGGGTTCAAATCCCACCGCCACCGCCAGACGAAGAAGGACCCGACGCGTGCCGTCGGGTCCTTCTTCGTTGCACGTTGCGGGTCTCGGGGTGTCGCGGGCAAGGCGAGCGGGTACGGCACAGTCCTCACCGGAACGCGCCACCCGCGGCGGCGCCAGGAGCCACAGGGACGACCATGACGGCATACAGCACGATCGTGCGTGCGACGCACGTCCTCACGAACGCGGCCTGGTTCGGCGGCTCCCTGGCAGGAGCGGTCGCGCTGAACCCGGCCGCACGCCAGGGCGACGACGCACGCGAACGGGCCGAGATCGCCGACGAGGGGTGGCGACGGTGGGGGCCCGTGCAAGGGGCCGCGATCGCGCTGCACCTGCTGAGCGGCGTGGCGATCCTGGCCGACAACCGGCGACGAGTCCTCGAGCACAAACCCACGACGGCGGCGGTCATCCTCAAGACGGCGCTGACCGGGACCGCGATCCTCGTCAGCGCGGAGGCCTACCGCTCGGGTGCCGAGCTCGGCCAGGCGACGGAGCGCGCGCAGACGGATGCAACCGCCGCGGCCAAGGCGCGCGCCCTGGCGAAGCGGATGAGCTGGTTGCAGTGGGCCACTCCCGCGGCCACCAGCGGCCTGCTCGTGCTCGACGCCCTGCTGGGCGAGCAGCAGCGTGGAGCAGCAGGGTTGCTGGACGCGCCGTCGACCGTGAGGCGACGGTCATGAAGCACGAGTTCGAGTTCTCCTTCGAGGGCCGCTACCGGTTGCCGGCGCTCGCCTTCGGCGTCACGCCTGCGACGGCGCGAGTCGTCGTCGACGAGGACGAGCTCCTCGTGCGTTTCGGGCCATGGCTGCTCCGCACGCAGCGGGCCAACATCGCCGGCACGCAGGTCAGTGGTGGCTACGCCTTCCACCGCACGGCGGGGCCCGCGCACCTGTCGCTGACCGACCGCGGGGTCACGTTCGCGACGAACTCGAGGCGAGGGCTGTGCATCGCGTTCCACGATGCCGTTCCCGCCATCGAGCCCACAGGGGTCCTCCGCCACCCGGGAGCGACGGTGACAGTCACCGACCCGGACGCCCTCGCCGCCGTCCTCGCCGCGTAGCTGCAGCATCCGGGTGGTCCACTGGCACAGGCGAACCCGCTGACTGCGAGCACGCTGCTGGTCGGGGGCCGATGGCTGCGATCAGTAGGCGACGCTCATGTGCGCACGGTGCCGGGTCGGGCGGTCGATCTCGTCGACGATCGCCGCAGCGAAGTCCGCTCCGGAGATGTTCGAGCCGCCGTCCTCGTCGACGAGCGCGACGTCGTCGCCGACCCTGTAGCGGTCGGTCCGCTCACCGGCTGCCCAGGCGCCGTACCCGGCGGCGGGGCTGACGAAGACCCAGTCGAGACCTTCGGGGGCTTCCTCGGCGAGCAGGACGCGGGTCGCCTCCCCTTCGAGTGCCTCGTCGCGGAACTGCTCCGGGATCTCTCCGTCCACGAAGCGCGGCGCCCCCGGCTCGGGGCGCAGAGAGCTGTACCCGCCGACCTGGATGTACCGCGCACCCGCCGCGGCAGACTGCTGGGCCAGTTCGCGGTAGACGTCCACGAGACGCCCGGACATGTCACCGCGCGGCGACAGCGCCGCCACGACCGCGTCGGCCCCGGGGATCACCTGACCCGCGACCTGCTCGACGGGACCGGTCTCGTAGTGGACGCCCTCGACCGGGTCCTTCGGCTCCGACCGGCTCACCGACACGACCCGGTGACCGCGTGCCGATGCCTCGCGGACGACGTTGCCGCCCGTGTAGCCCGTGCCCCCGAAAACGACGACCGTTGCCATCAGGACCTCCATGCTCGACAAAGATGGTTGAGTCATCAACTTACCCCGCGCCCGGCCGGGCGGCCAGGTCGTAGGCCGCGAATCGTTCACCGGCCCGCCATCCGGAGTTGGCGCGACGTGAAGCGATCCAGCATGGACTGGGGCTCGACCATCGAACGTCTGAAAGGCGCGCCCCATGACCTCCTCCCTCAACCGCCGCGGCTTCCTGGGCGGTGCCGCCGCCACTGGCCTCGGCATCGCGATCACCGGCAGCATCGACGTCCTCGCCGGTGGCGGCAGCGCCCTCGCGGCGCCGCGCTCGTCGGTCGGCTACGGCCCGCTCGTGCCCGACCCCAAGGGCCTGCTCGCCCTGCCGGCGGGCTTCTCCTACAAGATCGTCACCCAGAGCGGCGTGACGCCCACCGCCGACGGCATCCCGGCCGCGAGCGACCCGGACGGCACCGGCGTCTTCGCACGCGGCACTGGTTCCACGCTCGTCAACAACCACGAGATCGGCGGCAGCGAGCCCTTCCCGGTCCCGGTCCTCGCCGGCCTCACCTACGACGAAGGCGCCCGCGGCGGCACGTCCAACATCGACGTCGACGCCGACGGCAACCGCGTACGCGAGTACACGAGCGTTGCCGGCACCCACAACAACTGCGCCGGCGGCGAGACCCCGTGGGGCACGTGGCTGACGTGCGAGGAGACCGAGCAGCGCGCCGGCGGCCGCTACCGCAAGGACCACGGCTACGTATTCGAGGTCGACCCGAGCAGCCAGGAGGCGAACGTCGGCAAGAGCCCGGTCCCGCTCAAGTTCCTGGGCCGCTTCTCGCACGAGGCCGTCGCCGTCGACCCCCAGACCAGCGCGATCTACGAGACGGAGGACGCCGGCGGCCCCAACGGCCTCTACCTCCGCTGGACGCCGCCCGCAGGTTTCGTCGGTGGCAAGAACGCGCTTCGGGAGCTCGCCCTCTCCGAGGGCGGCGACACCGCCGGTCAGCTCGAGGCCATGAGCTGCTACCGCGGTGACCGGCACATCCCCGACCTGTCGCTCGCGACGCAGGCCGGCACCCGCTACAGCGTCGTGTGGAAGCCCGTCCCCGACCGCGACGCGCGCACGACCTCGGTGCGCAAGCAGTTCGCCGACGACGAGATCACCCGCAGCCGCAAGCTCGAGGGTGCCTGGTGGGGCGACGGTGGCGCGTACTTCGTCGCCAGCTTCGCCCGCAACAGCGACGGCAGCACGAACGAGCACGACGGCCAGGTCTGGTTCTACGACCCGAAGACCGAGACCGTCACGCTGAAGACGATCTTCGCGGTGAACCCCGACCCCGACGTCGACACCGACAACTACGACGGCCCCGACAACATGACCCTCTCGCCCTACGGCGGCATCATCCTCGCCGAGGACGGTGAGGGCATCCAGCACCTCGTCGGGGTGACCGACGAGGGCAAGTCGTACCCGCTGGCGCGCAACGAGCTCAACGGCAGCGAGTTCACCGGGCCGGCCTTCAGCGCCGACGGACGGGTGCTCTTCGCGAACATCCAGTCACCCGGCTACGTCTTCGCCATCACCGGTCCGTGGGCGCGCCCGAGCAACGCGAGGGCCTGAGTCCCCGGAGGGTCTGACCCGGCACCCGAGCGCGGGGGAGGGCTGTCGGTCCGTCACGGACCGGCAGCCCTGCTCGCGTCCGCCGTCCGCCGTCTGCCGTCTGCCGTCTGCCGTCTGCCGTCCGCAGCCCGCCCGACGCGGCACCGGCGTCCGGTCCCCGATCACCCGCCCCACTGGCAGGATGGCCGCCATGACCACGGACGTCCCCCTGAGCGTGCGCACCCCGTCACCCCTGGGCGAGTTCCTGCGCGCTCGCCGCAAGGAGCTGGCGCCCGAGGACGTCGGTATCAAGCGTGCCAAGGGACGCCGTCGGGTGGGGCTCAGCCGCACCGAGGTGGCCGAGCTCGCGAACATCTCCGTCGCGTACTACGACCTCATCGAGCGGGGCCGCGACCTGCGCCCGAGCAAGAGCGTCATCGACGGTCTCGCCCGCGCGCTCAAGCTCACCACCGACGGACGCTCCCACCTGCACGCCCTCGCCTCCGGCACCCCGTCGCGCCGACCCCAGGCGCCTGAGGAGCTCACCGAGGAGCTCGAGGAGCTGCTCGACTCGATCGACCCCAACCCGGCATACGTCGTCGGCGCCCGCTGGGACGTGCTCGGCGCCAACCACACGGCCTGCCAGCTCTTCACCGACTGGGAGAGCAAGCGGAGCAAGCGCGAGCGCAACCTGCTGTGGTTCTACTGCTGCGACCCGGCGGCGCGCAGCCTCTTCGTCGACTGGGAGCAGGAGGCCGCCGACCAGCTGGCGCTCTTCCGCGAGGCGTACGCCCGTCACCCCGACGACCCCTCGTTCAAGCGCGTGCTCGACGAGGTCTTCAAGGCCAACCCGGCCACCGTCGAGTGGTGGGAGCGCCACGACACCGACCCGACTCGCGGCCGCACCAAGCGGATTCGCCTCGACACCGGTCAGGTCATCCAGCTGCGACAGCTCGTGCTCTCGGTCGCCGACGAGCCCGACATCCGCGTCATCAGCTACTTCGCCGACGTCGACGGCGACCTCGACGACATCGAGCTCGACCTGTAGCCCGCACCGCAGCGTGCGCGCTCACGGTCACCAGCGGCCCGTGCGCCGACGCAGACGTGCCGCGACCGCGCACAGCGGCGGCCCCGTGGGGCCCCCGCTCAGCGGCGGCGGGTGCCGAAGATGCTGCGGGTGATCTCGCGGCCGATGACGGTGCCGGCCGAGCGGAGCATCGACCTGAACGCCGAGCTGCCGGTGACCTGCTGGATGAGGCTGGGCTCCTCCTTGGGGGTGCGCTGCCTCGGCGCGGGAGCGGGAGCCGGGGCCTGAGCGGGCGCCGGCGCGGCCTGCTGGGGAGCGGGCGCCGCCTGGAGACGCTTGGCGAGCAGCTCGTACGCGGACTCGCGGTCGACGACGGCGGCATACTTCGTCTTGAGCTGCGAGGCGTTGATGACGGCGTCCATGGTCGCCTGCGGCGAGGGGTCCATGAGCGAGTTGGGCGCCTTCATCCGCGTCCACGCGACCGGCGTCGGCACACCCTTGTCGGAGAGCACCGTGACGACGGCCTCGCCGATGCCGAGGCTCGTCAGGAGCTTCTCCATGTCGTATGCCGTGTGCGGGTAGGTCGCGATGGCCTGCTTGAGCGCCTTGGCGTCGTCCGGCGTGAAGGCCCGCAGGGCGTGCTGCACGCGGTTGCCGAGCTGCGCGAGCACGCCGGACGGCACGTCCTTGGGCGACTGGGTGACGAAGAAGACGCCGATGCCCTTGGAGCGGATGAGGCGCACGGTCTGCTCGATCGCGTCGAGGAACGCCTTGCTCGCGTCGTTGAAGAGCAGGTGCGCCTCGTCGAAGAAGAAGACGAGCTTCGGCTTGTCGACGTCGCCTTCCTCGGGCAGGTCGTGGAAGAGGTCGGCGAGCAGCCACATGAGGAACGTCGAGAACAGCTGCGGACGGTCCTGCACCTGCGGCAGCTCGAGGCAGGAGATGATCCCCTTGCCGTCGGGGGCGGTGCGCAGCAGGTCGCTCGTCTCGAACTCGGGCTCCCCGAAGAAGGCGCCCGCGCCCTGGTCCTCGAAGGTGATGAGGTTGCGCAGGATGACGCCGGCCGTCGCGCTCGAGAGGCCGCCGAGCTCCTTGAGGTCGGCCTTGCCCTCGTCGGAGGTGAGGTGGCTGATGACGGCGCGGAGGTCCTTGAGGTCGAGCAGCGCCAGGCCGTTCTTGTCGGCGTAGTGGAAGATCAGCCCGAGGCTGCTCTCCTGCGTGTCGTTGAGACCGAGCACCTTGCTGAGCAGGGTCGGGCCGAAGCCGGTGATGGTGGCGCGGATGGCGATGCCGCTGCCCTTGCCGCCGAGCGTGTAGAACTCGGTCGGGTATGCCGTCGCGGCCCACGGCATGCCGACGTCCGTCGCGCGGGCCGTGATCTTGTCACCTCCCTCACCGGGCGTGGCGAGGCCCGACAGGTCGCCCTTCATGTCCGCGAGGAAGACCGGGACACCCTGGTCGGCGAGCTGCTCGGCCATCAGCTGGAGCGTCTTCGTCTTGCCGGTGCCTGTGGCGCCGGCGACGAGCCCGTGCCGGTTGAGCACGCTGAGCGGGATCTGCACCGGCGCGTCGGCGTGGGCCTGCCCGTCGACGACCGCGGCCCCCAGCTTGAGCACCCCGCCCTCGAACGCGTACCCCGCGCGGATCTCGTCGAGCTGGCTGCTGTCGGTGGACTCCGAGGCCGGTGTCTGGGTCACCTGTCGAACTCTAGCCGTCACCCTGACATCTTCGATGTCTATGCTGACCCGGTGATTTTCAAGGCCGTCGGCGACTCCCGACCGTACCCCGACCACGGATTCGAGACGACCAAGGACTGGTCGAACGTCCCACCCCGGGTGGTGCAGCTTGGCGAGCTCATCACCACGAAGAGCACGCTCGACCTGCGCAACCTCCTCGCCGACGACTCGACGTTCTACGGCGACCTGTTCCCGCACTGCGTCGAGTGGGAGGGCCAGCTCTACCTCGAGGACGGCCTCCATCGAGCCTTGCGCGCCGCGCTGCAGCAGAGACCTGTCCTCCACGCCCGAGTCCTCGTACTCTCCTGACACGGCCGCTCGACGGGGGCGCCGATGAGCGAAGGAGGGCGGATGCCGGACGCGGCCAGGGACGCCGGCCAGGACGCTGACCGCACGTACCACGTGCGCCGGCAGCGCCGGTCGGCGATCGTCATCGCGCTCGTCCTGCTCAGCATGGCGGGGGCGTTCTACTACGCCTCCACCTACTTCCGCGACACCACGCCCAAACCCGGCCCGTGCACGACGGTGCCGCCGCAGCAGCCGCTCAGGCCGCTCGACGTCAGTCTCAACGTCTACAACTCGACGAACCGTGCCGGACTGGCGCGGACCGTGGCCAATGCTGCCGCCGACCGTGGCTTCAAGGTCAAGGCCGTGGCCAACGACCCGAAGAAGGCCACGGTCAAGCAGGTCGCCCAGATCCGCTACGGCCCCGAGGGGGCGGCGTCGGCGCGACTGGTCAGAGCCCACGTGCCCGGCGGCGTCTTCGTCAACGACAAGCGCAAGGGTGACACCGTCGACCTGGTCGTGGGTCAGGCGTGGAAGTCCTTCGGCAAGGTACCGGTCGAGGCCGAACCGACGCAGACGCTGCGCCAGTGCCCGACCGTCACCGTCGAGCCCTGACGGTTGGGCGGAGGAGGGGATGGGGACTTCAGGGGGCGTAGGGGATTCGCTTCCAGGAGAGGGTCCGCTCGGCCCCGGGCCGGTTCACGGTGACCTCGAGGAAGTTCGTCGCGTTCGCCTCGCCGTCGACGGTGACCCGCGTCAGGTTGTCGGCCGAGCCACGCACGCCGTAGAAGGTGAGCCACGGCGAGCCTGAGGCGAGGGGATGGTCGACGTTGTAGCGGTGGCTGTCGCCATCAAAGAGGTAGACCTCGCCGTCGAACCGCCCGGACTCATCGGCGATCGCCTGCACGAGCCGGTTGAACGCGGAGCTGCCCTCGGGAGTCGGAGTGAAGGTCGGGTCGAACATGTCGGCCTGCTGGAAGAGCACGACCGCCCGGTCGTGCTTCTGCCGGGCAGCCGCGAAGGTCGAGCGCACGAGGGCGATCGACGCGTCCATGCGGGAGCGTTCCTCGGCGACCTGCTCGGGTGTCGGGCTGGTCTCGCCGATGCCGGACCACGGCATGAGGTCGTTGTTGCTGCCCACGACGTGCAGGGCCGCGATCGACAGGCCTTGGCGCCGGAAGGACACGTTCTCCGGAAAGCCTTGAGCTGCTTGAGATTCCACCTTCATCGGCCTGGAGCCGAGGGTCTGCCCGGGAGAGGCGAAGAACGTGCTGCGCACGGCTTGGAGCCGCTCGAGCGGGTGGTAGCGGCCGGCGGCCGGACGATGGCAGTCGGTCCACTCGTTGTCACCGGGCGCGTAGACCAGTGGTGCGACGAACCGGTCGAACTGGGCCCGGATCATCGCGTTGTACTCGTCGGTGCACGGCGACGAGCCGTTCTTGATGTCGCCGACGTGGACCGCGAAGCCCAACTCGGGCTCGGCGTTGATCCGGTCGACCTTCGACGGGAACGCTGCCACCTCGGCTGCGCCGTAGGGCACGTCGCCGATGACGGCGAACGCGAAGTGCCCCTCCCTGGCCTGACCGGGCGCCTCGGCCGCGGCCGCGGTGCCCGCAGCCAGCGCCGGCAGGGTGAGGAGAGCGGCAGCCGTGGCCGCGAGGGCAGAGGTGCGAAGGATGCGCATGCACCCAGTTCTGCCGCACGCGGGTGAACGGGGAGGGGGTGGCCGGGTGAACGCCTTCCGTCAGAGCAGGGTCATGGTCGCCACCATGAGGGCCTTGATGGTGTGCATGCGGTTCTCGGCCTGGTCGAAGACGACCGAGGCGTCGGACTCGAACACGTCGTCGGTCACCTCGAGCTCCTTGAGGCCGAACTGCTCGTGCACGTCCTGCCCGACCTTCGTCTCGAGGTCGTGGAAGGCGGGCAGGCAGTGCATGAACTTCACCCGCGGGTTCCCTGTCGCCGCAAGCATTTCCGCGTTCACCTGGTATGGGGTGAGCGTCTCGATGCGCTCGGCCCAGACCTCCTTGGCCTCGCCCATCGACACCCACACGTCGGTGTGCACGAAGTCGACGCCGCGTACGCCCTCGGCCACGTCCTCGGTGAGGGTGACCCGCGCACCCGACTCGGCGGCATACCTCCTCGCGATGGCGACCACGGCGTCGGTCGGCCACAGCGACCGGGGCGCGACGATGCGCACGTCCATGCCGAGGATCGCGCCCGTGACGAGGAGGGAGTTGCCCATGTTGAAGCGCGCGTCGCCGACGTACGCGTAGGCGATCTGGTCGTCGGGCTTGCCCGCGTGCTCGCGCATCGTCAGGGCGTCGCAGAGCGACTGCGTGGGGTGCCAGTCGTCGGTGAGGCCGTTCCAGACGGGGACGCCGGCGAAGGCGCCGAGCGTCTCGACGACGTCGTGGCCCGCGCCGCGGTACTGGATGCCGTCGTAGAAGCGCCCCAGCACGCGGGCGGTGTCCTTGGCGGACTCCTTGTGGCCGATCTGCGAGCCGCTCGGGTCGAGGTAGGTGGTGCTGGCGCCCTGGTCGGCGGCGGCCACCTCGAAGGCGCAGCGGGTGCGCGTCGAGGTCTTCTCGAAGACGAGCGCGATGTTCTTGCCGGCCAGTCGTCGCTGCTCGCGACCCTCGCGCTTGGCTGCCTTCAGCTCGGCGGCGAGGTCGAGCAGTGCCCGGAACTCGTCGGCGGTGAGGTCGATCTCCTTGAGCAGGTTGCGGCGGTGCAGCCCCGAGAGGGCGGTGACGGCGGTCATCGGCCGATGCTTTCAGCCGCGGGGCGCGCGCGGCAATCCGGTCTCAACGGGACCGGCCCAGCAGCCAGCGCGCCCGCTCGAGCAGGGCGCGCGCCCGGAGCGGCACGACCACCCGAGGACCGTCCCCGATGCAGAACACGACGTCGTCGAACCGGTGGATGCCCGGGCGGTGGGCGACGGTCCGGAAGGCGTCGCGGACGGCCGCCAGCTGGGCGACGGTCATCAAGGGCGGCGGTTCGTCGGGCTGGTAGCGGGAGCCGAGGGCGTAGTCACGCCCCGGCCGGCCGGTCATCTCGACGTGGCAGCCGAGCACGTGCGTGACCTCCCGATCGCGGGCGAAGGCGACGAGGCGGTCGAGGGTGTCGAGGAGGGCGTCGGAGTCCTCGACGTAGATGCGCCCCGGGTAGACGGTGTCGCCGGTGTGCAGCAGGCCGGTCGTCGGGTCGAGGACGGCGATCGAGGCCGCGTGGTGGCCGGGGATGCCGAACACCTCGAGCACCCGGTCGCCCAGGTCGAACGTGACCACCTCCGCCGGCCAGTCGGTGAAGCCGAAGTGCGCGCGCACGGCTGCGACGTCGTGCCCGACGACGGTCGTGTGGGGCCGGTCGGCGAACGCCGCGTCGCCCGCGACGTGGTCGCCGTGCCCGTGGGTGTGGGCGACGACGAGGCCGTATGCCGTGTCGCGGGCTCCGGCGGGCGCGTGGCCCTCGATGAGCCGGTCGACCGTGCGCCGCAGCTCGGTGCCGTCGACGGCACCGGTGTCGAGCAGCAGCGCCCGCTCGGTCCCGAGGAGCAGGAGGATGAACGGTGCCTCGAAGGTGAGGTCCTTGCTCTGGCGGACGAGGCACGTGCCGGGTGAGAGCTCGTGGACCTGCAGCGGCGGGTCGTGGCGGCGCCGCGGGGACGGGGCGCCGTGGATCCATCGGACGTCGGTGTCGACGGGGACCCGTTCGCGAGGGGGCATGGCCGTGATTCTGCTCCTGCCCGACGTCGTCGGCGACGCCGATTTCTTGTGCGGGGTCAGCCTCCGGTAGCCTGCCCGACGGAGGATTCGCATAGTGGCCTAGTGCGCACGATTGGAAATCGTGTTGGGATAAAACCCTCGGGGGTTCAAATCCCCCATCCTCCGCCAACGCAACAGCCCCGCCGCGCCCCGCGCGGCGGGGCTGTTGCGTTGTGAAGGCTCCCGGTCCGGGGAGGGGCCTCGGTCACTCGTGGCCGAGGAGCAGCTCGCCCAGCAGGAACGCCAGCACGAAGCTGCCGGCGAACAGCGGGAGCATGATGACCGGCAGCGCGCGCTCACGGCGCACCGTCACGGCCCCGACTCCGAGGGCCGCGGCCGCCACACCGAGCAGGAGGCTGACCTCGCCGACGGGCGTGAGGATCAGCGCGACGCCGACGACGACGCAGGCCAACGCTGCCCAGCCGGCAACGCTGCTGGGCAGCACGCTGAGCCGTTCTCCCCGGGCGTGGACGACGCGGACGACCACCATGACCAGGGCCAGGAAGAGGAGCGCGAAGCCGGCCGTCCAGCACACCTCGGCCGCGGTGGAGTCCGGCACCAGGAGGGCGACGGCCGCCACGACGAGGCCGGCGACCCCCAGCCCGATCGCAGCTCGGCGCTCCCGACGCTGTCGGGGAGGCGAGGGCGGGTCCGGGCTGAGTGGCTCGTTGCGGGGCTTGTTGCCGGGCTCGTTGCGGGGCTCGTTGCGGGGCTCGGGGCGGTGCTCGACGGTCGACATGACGACCTCCTTCGGTGCCTCCACGCTCGCCGACCTCCTCGGGACGGCGCCAGAGGCCAAGGTCCTCGGCCCGAGCAGGGGCCGGATTTCCGGCTGACCAAGGCGGCGGCATACACTCGCTGTCGGCACCCCGCGTGGTGGTACCTCTCCGAACTCCCCCAGGGCAGGAATGCAGCAAGGGTAGGAGAGCTCTTCCAGGTACGCGGGGTGTCCCTTTTCCCGGGGGGTCACCCTCGTCAGGGGGGAGGGCCCGTCGTCGTGCCTTCACGCAGCGAGACGGGAGCGGTGGCGCTGCGCGGTCGCGCGCCGTCGAGGCGGCGGCGCACGAGCCGGCCGATCATCCGGCCCCGCTCGCGGCCCCGCTGGTCCACCGTGGTGATGCGGTGCGGCAGCCACGGCAGGTCGACGCCGTCGAAGCCGGTCACGCTGAGGTCGTCGGGGACGCGGAGACCCAGCTCCTCCGCGGCGATGATGACTCCCGCCGCGATGACGTCGGACTGGGCGACGATCGCCGTGGGCCGGCGCGACTCGGGCACGTCGAGCAGGGCCCGGCCGGCGACGATGCCGCCTTCGACCGAGGAGCCGTCGCTCGTCTGGACGACGGTGGCGTCCGGCCCGAACACGTCCCTGAAGCCGAGCAGGCGTCCGATCGACGGGATGCCGGCGTCCTTCTCGACCGCGAGCTCCTCGCGGACCGGGCCGGGCTCGCCGGTGCCGGCCAGCGGCATGGCCACCGACGCGACCCGCCGGTGCCCCAGCGCCTGGACGTGTCGCGACACCTCGGCGAACGAGCCGCGCTCGTCGATGCGCACCTGGGTGATCCGGCGGTCGGCGGGCACACCGGTGCTGAACATCGGTATGCCGCGTGCTGCGAGGTGCTCGACGGCGGGCTGCTCGCCGGGACCGCAGAGCGAGAACACGAGGGCGTCGAGGGCCAGTCCGGCGAGCTGGGGGACGACGGATGCCGGGTCGCCGCTCGGCTGGGCGAGCAGCAGCATGCCGGTCGGCACCCGCTCGAGCTCCTCGGCGAGGCCGTCGAGCACGGCGACCGCGAACGGGTCGCGGAACGCCTGCTGGAGGCGGCCCTCGACGAGCACGGCGACGGCGCCGGCCCGGCCCTGTCGCAGCGAGGAGCCGAGGGGGTTCGGACCGGTGAAGCCGAGCTCGGCCGCGGCGGCCCGGACGCGCTCGGCGGTGGCCGCGGCGACGGGCCCCTTGCCGCTGAACACGAGCGAGGCCGTCGACACCGAGACGCCGGACCGCTCGGCGACGTCGCGGAGCGTGGGGCGGGCTTGACCTGCGGCGACCATGGGGGCATGCTATCGAAACGATTCGAGTCGAAACGATTCGAGAGTCGTGCAGACCGTACCTGAGAGGCTTGTCGCATGTCCGCCGCCAGCGCCCCGCCGGCCACCACCGTCCGCACCGCCCGGACCGCCCGGACTGCCGTCTTCACGGCGTTCGCCATCAACGGCGCCGCCTTCGCGGCCTTCGCGTCCCGCGTGCCCGACCTCAAGCACGAGCTGGCGCTGTCCGCCGGAGAGCTCGGTGTCACCCTGCTCGCGGCATCGCTCGGCTCGGTGCTCGGACTGCCTCTCTCCGGCTGGATCGTGCACCACCTCGGCGCGGCTCGCACGCTGCTCGGGGCGGCCCTGACCCAGGGCGCCGGCCTCGTCGCCGTGGGCATCGGCGTCACCGAGCTGCAGAACCGCGGCGTCGTCATGGCCGGGCTCTTCCTCGTCGGCATCGGCACGGGTGTGTTTGACGTCGGCATGAACCTCGAGGGTGCCTCCGTCGAGCGGCTCTTCGGTCGCGCGATCATGCCGCACTTCCACGCGGCTTTCAGCGGCGGCACCGTCGTCAGCGCCCTCGTCGGAGCCGGGCTGTCGGCGCTGCAGGTGTCGATCGCTGCTCATCTGGTCGGGGTCGTCGTGATGCTCCTGCTCGTCACGCCGTGGTTCCTCAAGGCGTTCCTGCCCCGCTCGGTCGAGGTCGACGAGGAGGGCAGCGAGGTCAAGCAGAAGGCCGGCATCGGCGCCGCCTGGCGCGAGCCGCGCACGCTGCTCATCGGCGTCGTCGTGCTCGCGGCGGCCTTCACCGAGGGCACCGCGAACGACTGGGTGGCCGTCGCGCTGTCCGACGGTTACGGCCTCGAGCGCTGGCTCGGCGTCGTCGGCTTCGCGGTGTTCCTCACCGCCATGACCGCCGGTCGCCTGCTCGGCACCCGGCTGCTCGACCAACGCGGCCGCATCCCCGTGCTGCGGGTCCTCTTCGTCTCGGCCGTCGTCGGCTGCGTGCTCGTCGTCTTCGGCGGCCCGGTGCTGGCCTTCGTCGGTGCGGCCGTCTGGGGCGTCGGCGCGAGCCTCGGCTTCCCGGTCGGCATGAGCGCGGCCGCGGACGACCCGGCACGCGCCGCCGCTCGCATGAGCGTCGTCTCGACGATCGGCTACACCGCGTTCCTCGCCGGACCACCCCTGCTCGGCTTCCTCGGCGACCACGTCGGGGTGCTGCGCTCGCTGCTCGTCGTGGGGGCGATGGCCGTCATCGCCCTGCTGGCCCTGCCGGCCGTCCGCGAGCCCGAGCCGGCCGCGGCCTCGCCCGAGAAGACGACCCGCCCCGCCTGACCCGCCCACCCAGCCCGATCGAGAGAACGCTCCGTCACTGCTGCACGCGGTGACGGGGCGTTCTCTCGATCGGGCTGGGGGCTGCGTGTGAGCGCCGGCAGGCGTACGGAGCGTTCTCTCGATCGGGAGGGTGTGCGTGCGTCTTCGATCCAGAGAACGCCTCGTCACCGAGGCCCTGATCGCTTTCTCGATGGTGGGTGGGTTCAGAAGTACTCGGTGATGTAGGGCGTCGAGGCGAAGACGGCGTCGAGGGCGGCGTCACCGTCCGGGGAGCCGCCCGAGGCGAGGCCGGCCTGGCGCAGGCGCGACACCGACCACCCGCACCACAGTGCCGAGAGTCCCCGGGCGCCGACCCGCAGCGCGGAGGCATCGGCCGCCTCGTCGCACGTGGCCGTGCCGCGCCCGGCAGCCACCGACAGCGTCCACGCGCCGGAGTTGACCGGAGCCTCGGTGTCGTCGACGACGAGCGCGGCCTCGACCGCGGCGTGGGCCGCGAAGCCCCGGGCCCCGAACGCTGCGGTCAGGTCGACGACCCGGCCCATCCACGGCGTCTGGCGCACCTCGCTCGCCGCCATCCCGCCGACGGCGAGCGTCACCGGGTCACGCGGGTCGAGGTAGGTGTGCACCGTCGGGGCCGCGGACGACCCCGATCCCACGATGCCCCAGAGCGCCGCTGCGGACTCGACCGAGCCGGCCACGAGGTGCTCGACGGTGACGGCGCCGTCGGACAGCTCGTAGACGACGAAGCCGTCGTCGGCGACATAGCTGATGAGCTCGTCGCGCTCGAGCATGCCGCGGAACGTCTCCGCGGACGGGACCATCGGGCCGCTGGCGCCGTGCCGCACCTGGGCCTCGCGCGTGAGGCCCTCCATCAGCTCGGCATCGTCGGGCGTCGCCGGGCGCACCGCGGATGCGCCTGTGCCGGTGGACCGCCCGGCAGCTGCCGAGCCGACGTCGCGGAGGAGGTGGCCGGCATACGTGGTCCTCGTCTGGGTGCCGCCGATCTCGTAGCCCGAGCGGCGGTAGAGCGTCGCGGTCGTCGGGAAGAGGCACGACACCACGTCGCCGAGCTCGCCCATGCGCGTGACCAGGGCCCGGGTGAGGGTGGTCGCCACGCCGGCGCCGCGGGCGCTCGGCTCGACGTAGACCCCGGCGACGCCGCCCATGCGCAGGTGGCGGCCGCCCCAGGCCTGCTCGAAGGGCCGGATGCGACCGGCGCCGAGCACCCGGTCGGACTCGTCGACCACCGCGAGCATGCGGCCGCCCAGCGTCTCGGCCGAGACGCGCCGCCACCAGTCCTCGCCGCCGATGCCGAGCGGACCGAACGACCGGTTGCGGATCGAGAGGATGGCAGGCAGGTCCGCCTCGACGACGTCACGGGTGCGCAGCTGGCTCATGGGCCCGAACCCAACCACACACGAGGGGCGGCCGCGAGCCGTTGCCGCTCAGGCCCGGTGCAGGTAGGTGAGGCGCCGCACCCTGGAGAACGCCCACGCCAGCAGCCCGTAGGCGACCCAGCTGATGACGGCCAGCCAGGAGTAGCGGCCGGCCTTGGTGAGCACCGCCACGAGCGAGCCCATGACGACCACGACGAGGGCCGGCATGGCGTACCAGGCGACGACCATCTGCGGCTGCAGGGAGAACGTCGGCGACCCTCGGAACGCGGCCATGACGTTGCCGGCCACGACCAGCACGAGGACGAGCAGCAGGGAGAGCCCGGCGCTCGCCGGCACCGGTCCGAGGAACGCCGCCACACCCGCCCAGACCCCGAGCACGACCGCGGTCAGCGCGGTCGGCGTGACAGCGTGCGCCGCCGCCTCGATGACCTCGTTGGCGCCGAGCAGGGAGGGGACACCGACGTTGTCGGCCTGCAGCCGCAGCCCCTCGGCCCACGCGCCGAAGCCGAGGTAGAGCGGCAGGAGACCGATCGTCGCGGCGATGCTCGGCGCGGCCGGCTGGACGAAGGCCCAGGTGACGATGGCGCCGCCGAGGGCGGTGAGCCCGAGCCCCGAGAGGAAGGCGCCGGGGGTGCGGCGCAGCCCGAGCACGTCCCGACGCACCAGCACCCCGAAGGGTCGGCCGGCGCGCAGCCTCGCCGTACGCCCGTGGTGCACCGGCCGGGTGAGGGCCAGTCGTGCGGTGCGCAGGTTGCCGGTGAGCGCCGACCCCGCGAGGGTCGACGTGTTCGCCGAGTGGGCGCGCAGCGACTCGGCGTGCAGCTCGCGCAGCGCGTCGGGAACCCGCCAGAGCAGGCTGAGGCTGCGGTCCGGCCCGGGCCAGGAACGCACCTGCGACCACAGCCACAGGCGGCTCGCGAGCACCCCGAGGGCCGTGCCGGCCACGGTCGTCGCCGCCATCGTCACGAGCCCGGCGACGCCGGCGAACGCGAGCCCGGCCCCGATGGTCAGCCCGCTCAGGGCTCCGACGAAGAGCCCGCCGGCGGCGGCGTACCGCCACCACCGTCTCAGTGCCAGGGCGCGGTCGAGGGGCGCACCCAGCACGAGATCGATCCACGGCATCGGCGGCACCACCGGGCCGCGGAACCGCCCCGCGAAGACGACCGCCCCGAGGAGCGCGAGCACCGACGCGACGAGCAGGGCCACCGCGACGGGGGAGCGCAGCTGCTGCCCCAGCCGGGCGGCATCTGACGTGCGGAACACCGTCTGCGCGATGGGGAACCCGTAGACGAGGGCGCCGAGGAAGAGGACGTAGCCGGCATACAGGCCCTGCCGTCGGGCCTTGCGCGCGGCCCCGCCGCCGATCACCCAGTCGGCCTGCCCCAGCAGCTCGTGGTCGTCGTAGTCGACGTCGAGGTGCTCGGCCCCGTCGCGTGCGTCCGCCGGCATCAGCGCGCGGGGACGACGTCGACGACGTGGTCGGCGAGGCTCGCCGTGAGGTCCGGGTCGTGGCAGGCCATGACGACCGTCGTGCCGCCCGACGTGCGCTCGCGGATGAGCTCGGCGACGACCTGGCGCTTCGTCGTGTCGAGCCGCTGCTCCGGCTCGTCGAGCAGCACGACGGACGAGGGCCGCGAGAAGGTCAGGGCGAGGCGGAAGAGCTGCTCCTGGCCCGACGAGAGCTCGTGCGGGAAGCGGTCGTCGAGGTGGGCGATGCCGAGCCGGTCGAGCAGCGCGAGTCCGCGGTCGTCGGACGTCGCCGGCTCGCCGCCCCACGTCGAGTCGATGAGGACGAGGTGGTCGATGAGGGTGAGGTCGCGGTAGGTCGTCGGGGCGCCCAGCAGGGCGGCCACGGCGGCGCGCACCGCCCGGTCGCGCTCGTCGGCCTCGCGGCCACCGATCGTCGCGGTCCCCGTGGTGGGCACGAGCAGGCCGCCGATGATGCGCAGCAGCGTCGTCTTGCCCGACCCGTTGGGGCCGCGCAGCACGACGCACTCGCCGGGGTCGGCTCGCACGTCGGTGGGCAGCAGCAGGGCGGTCTCGTCGATCGTCTTGCCGACGCCCTCCGCGCGGACCTCGCCACTCAGCACCGCGACCGCGGCCATCTCGTCTCCTCGCCGTCCAGCCGTGGCTCGGTGCCAGGCTCACGACACCGTATGCCGTCTGGCTGGGTGGGGAGTGTCAGCCCTGCGTGCCGACGGGCGGCCCCACGACCAGGGCCACGCCGGTGAGGGCGAGGACGGCGACCACACCGACACCCACCGCCACGAGCGGCCGGGCGAGCAGGGCCGCGACCGCGCGCTCTGCCGGGTTGGACGGCGTCTCGCCGTCGCGGCCGAGGCGCCAGCCGCCCTCGAGCCGGCCTCGCCGCTCGAGGCTGCGCTCCCACCAGACGGTGAGGAACGGGGGCACGGCGCTGAGCAGGCCGAGCACGCCCTCGCGAGCGGTCCAGCGCTGGTTGACCCAGAGCAGGAGCGTGACCAGGCAGTAGGCGATGAAGACGACGCCGTGGGCCAGGCCGAAGACCTTGACGCCGAGCTCGGTCGTCTTCGTGACGTACTTGAGGACCATGCCGAGCAGCAGCAACGCCCAGGTGACCACCTCCGCGGCGGCGAGGCGGCGGTACAGGGTGCGAGGGGTCATGCGGGGCGTCTCCTACGTCGTGTCGTACTCGAGGCCCCAGTCTCACCCACGCCCCGCCGGATCGCCCAATCGGCCCTCAGCCGTCGCGGCGGGCGAGGGTGAGGGCGAAGTCGCCGTCGGGGTCGGTCCACCCGCGCTCGACCGTGAAGCCCGCGGCGCCGAGCTCGTCGCGCAGGCTCTCGGGCCGGAACTTCGTCGAGATCTCGACCCGGATCTCCTCGCCGTGCGCGAGGTCGAAGACCAGGTCGGCGCCCGGGATCGTGACGCGCTGCGGCATGTCGGCGCGCAGCCGGAGGTCCATGCGCTCCTGCCGGGGGTCCCAGAACGGCACGTAGGAGAAGGCGTCGACGTCGAAGTCGGCGCCCAGCTCGCGGTTGAGCACCCGCAGGCAGTTGGTCACGAACTGTGCCGTGACACCGCGGCTGTCGTCGTAGGCGGCGATGAGCCGGTCGGCGCTCTTGACGAGGTCGGTGCCGAGCAGGAACCAGTCGCCCGGCTCGAGGCTGTCGTGCAGGGCCCCGAGGAAGGCCGCCCGCTCCTCGACGTAGAAGTTGCCAATGGTGCCGCCGAGGAACGCCACGAGGCGCCGGTCGCCCCGCGGCAGGTGCCCGAGGTGCAGCGTGAAGTCGCCGACGAGGGCCTCGACCCTCAACGACGGGTAGCGCTCGGAGAGCATGGCCGCGGCGTCACGCAGGGTCTGCTCGGAGACGTCGACCGGGACGAACCGCTCCAGGCGGCCCGTCGAGGTGAACGCGTCGAGCAGGGTGCGCGTCTTGTCGCTCGTGCCGCTGCCGAGCTCGACGAAGGTCGTCGCGTCGCACGCCGCCACGATGTCGTCGGCGTGCGACCGCAGGATGGCCCGCTCGCGCTCGGTCGGGTAGTACTCGGGCAGGCGGGTGATCTCGTCGAAGAGGTCGGAGCCCGCGTCGTCGTAGAGCCACTTCGGCGGCAGGGTGCGCGGCTGCGACCCGAGCCCGCGGCGTACGTCGGAAACCAGTGAGCCTGCGGCCCAGTCGGGGTCGAGCGCCACCGTCACGACCGGCTCGCGGCGCGTCACGACCGCACCCCGCCGTCGGCGAGACGCACCCCGGACAGCGCCCATCGCGAGCCCGGTGGGAAGAAGTTGCGGTAGCTGGCCCGGGCGTGGCCGGCAGGCGTCAGCGCGCAGCCGCCGCGCAGCACCATCTGGCCGGACATGAACTTGCCGTTGTACTCGCCGATGGCGCCTGCCGGTGGGTGGTAGCCGGGGTAGGCGAGGTACGCCGAGGACGTCCACTCCCAGCAGTCGCCGTAGACCTGGCGCAAGTGCCCGGTCGCGGGACCGGCCGGGCGGGGGTGGAAGCTCTGCAGGTCGGCGAGGTTGGCGCCGCTCGAGGGCGGCTCGGCCTGCCCGTCGGCGATCACCCCGTGCTCCCACTCGCCCTCGGTGGGCAGCCGCTTGCCGGCCCACGTGGCGTACGCGTCGGCCTCGTAGTGGCTGACGTGGCTCACCGGCAGCCCGGGGTCGACCGGGCGCGTGCCGCTCAAGGTGTGCTCGAACCAGACGCCGTCGTGCTCGCGCCAGTAGAACGGTGCGCGCCAGCCCTCGGCGCCGACGCGGGCCCAGCCGTCGGAGAGCCACAGCTCGTGCCGCTCGTAGCCGCGGTCGGCCATGAACTCGAGCCACTCGCCGTTGGTGACGAGACGGTCGGCGAGCCGGTAGGGCTCGAGCCACTGCTGGTGCAGCGGCAGCTCGTTGTCGAAGGAGAACCCGCCGCCGCGGTGCCCGACCTCGACGAGGCCGCCCTCGACGTCGACCCAGCCGAGCGAGTCGGGCTCGGACGGCGTGAGGGGGGTGCCGGCATACGCGGGCTGGAGCGGGTTGACCGAGAGCACGTGCTTGATGTCCATGAGAAGCAGCTCCTGGTGCTGCTGCTCGTGGTGGAAGCCGAGCTCGATCGTGGAGACGAGCTTCTCCAGAGCGCCGCCGTCGAGGCGGGTGACGATTTCGCGCATGCGGGAGTCGACGTTGTCGCGGTAGAGGCCGACGTCGTGGGCGCCGGGACGCGTGATGTGGCCACGCTCGGCGCGGGAGTAGCGGGGTCCGACGCCTTCGTAGTAGCTGTTGAAGAGGAACCAGTACCGGTCCTGGTAGGGCGTGAACGACGGCTCGTTGTCGGCGAGCACGAACGTCTCGAAGAACCACGTCACGTGCGCGCGGTGCCACTTCGTCGGCGACACGTCGGGCATCGACTGGACGGTCTGGTCCTCGGGAGACAGCGGGGCTGCGAGGCGTTCGGTGTGGGTGCGCACCTCGTCGTAGCGAGCCACCAGGGTGTCGGCGTCCCAGCTCGAGGGTGTGGCGGGGAACAGCGGATCGGGCATCGGGACCTCCTCCAGGCGGTCGCTGACGGTGCGCGTCGCACCCGGGCCGCAGTGTTTCCGACCCTAGGTCGGCCCGCCGACAGTCACCACCCGATTCGCGGCTCGACCACGAACCGTCGGGTCGTGTTCACCGGCCGGATTCACCGGGCAGACCGGCGTCGGCCCGGACGGTTAGGGTTCCGGCATGGCCACCGCCCTGTACCGCCGCTACCGGCCCGAGAGCTTCGCCGACGTCATCGGGCAGGAGCACGTGACCGAGCCGCTGATGCAGGCGCTGCGCACGGGACGGGTCAACCACGCCTACCTCTTCAGCGGTCCGCGTGGCTGTGGCAAGACGACGAGCGCCCGCATCCTCGCCCGCTGCCTCAACTGCGAGCAGGGGCCCACGCCCGAGCCATGCGGCACGTGCCAGTCGTGCACGGCCCTGGCGCGCGGCGGCCCCGGCTCGGTCGACGTGATCGAGATCGACGCGGCCAGCCACGGCGGCGTCGACGACGCCCGTGACCTGCGCGAACGCGCCTCCTACGGCCCCGCGCAGAGCCGCTACAAGATCTACATCATCGACGAGGCGCACATGGTGACGCCGCAGGGCTTCAACGCCCTGCTCAAGATCGTCGAGGAGCCGCCCGAGCACGTGAAGTTCGTCTTCGCGACGACCGAGCCCGAGAAGGTCATCGGCACCATCCGCTCGCGCACGCACCACTACCCGTTCCGCCTCGTGCCGCCGGCCAAGCTCTCCGCGTACATGGAGCGGCTGCTCGAGTCCGAGCACGTCGCCGTCCAGCCGGGGGTGCTCAGCTTCGTCACACGCGCGGGGGGCGGTTCGGTGCGTGACTCGTTGTCGGTGCTCGACCAGCTCATCGCGGGTTCGGGCGCCGAGGGCCTGACCTACGACGGGGCGGTGTCGCTGCTGGGCTTCACCGACGGCGAGCTGCTCGACAGCACCGTCGACGCGCTCGCGGCAGGCGACGGCGCAGCCACGTTCCGCCAGATCGACAAGGTCATCGAGTCGGGCCACGACCCGCGCCGCTTCATCGAGGACCTCCTCGAGCGCCTGCGGGACCTCATCATCGTCGCGGCCATCCCCGACGGCGTCTCCCAGGTTCTCCGCGGCGTGCCCGAGGACCAGCTCGAGCGCATGCGCGTCCAGCAGGCGGCCTTCGGCCCGGGTGCCCTGTCACGCGCGGCCGACATCGTCAACACGGGGCTCACCGAGATGACCGGCGCCACCGCGCCGCGCCTTCAGCTCGAGCTCATCTGCGCCCGCATCCTGCTGCCCGGCTCCTCGGGCGAGCAGGGGTATGCCGCCCGCCTCGACCGGCTCGAGCGCCGCCTCGACGTCGGTGGCGTCCCGAGCGCCTCCGGCGGCTTCGGTATGCCGTCCGGCCCGGCGCCTGCGTCGCAGCCGGTTCCTGCGTCCTCGGGTTCGGCGCCGGCGGGGGTGAGCGCTCCTGCTCGCACCGTCTCCGACTACACGCCGCCCTCGAGCGGCGCCACCGGTGGCCCGTCCCACGCGGCCGGCGGCATGGGCGGTGGCGGGCGGTCGAACGTCGAGGCCGTGGTCGGGCGTGCGTCCACGGGCGCCGGCGCCGCTGCATCGGCGGGGTCCGGGCCCGGTGACGCCGGACGGGTCGACGCGGCACGCGCAGAGGCCGGGGCCCCGCCCGTCGTGGCGCCGCAGGAGTCCGTCGGCGGTCCGTCCGCCGCCGACTCCGGCGCGTCTGGGTCCCAGCACCTGTCCGGTACGAGCGGAGACGCCGGAGGGGGAGCGGCCTCGGCAGGTGCTCCGGCGCCCGGCGCCGGGGTGGCTGCGCCCACCGAGGGCGGGTCCGGTGCCGCAGCAGGCTCTCCCGGTGCGTCCGGTGCGTCCGGCGCGTCCGGCGCGCCCGGGTCAGCCGCGGCGCCGGCGGGTTCCGGCGGCGGCATGGACACCGACGCGATCCGCCGGGCCTGGCCCAACGTGCTGGGCCGCATCTTCACGATGCGCCGCCTCACCTGGACGTTCGTCTCGCAGAACGCCCAGGTCACCTCGTTCGACGGCCGCACCCTGACGCTCGGCATCGCGACCGCGGGCCTGACCCAGACCTTCCGGGCCGGCAACCACGCCGACATCGTGCGACAGGCGCTCATCGACGAGCTCGGCGTCGATGCCGTCGTCGACGGCGTCCACGTCGAGGCCGCCCAGCAGGCCCCCGTGGCGCCGCCTCCGGGGTCCGTCCCGACCGGGCCCCCCGATCCCGAGCCGTCGGCCGAGCCGGCCGCTCCCACAGCGGCCGATCCGGCCGGCAGCGACGCCTCGCGCGGGTCGTGGGGTGATGCCGGCGCGGGTCATGAGTCCGCCCGCGCAGCGGGCGAGCAGCAAGGCGGCGGCTCAGCACCCGGCAGCACCGGACGCGGCGCCTCGGCACTCGCCGACTCGGGGCTGAGCCCGACCTCGGGCCGCTCTCACGAGGAGAACGCCGGCTGGGGCGCCCCCACGGGGCCGGCACCCGACTGGGCGACCGGACCTTCGACGCCGGAGCCGGCAAACGACACACGGCCGAGCCCCGGTGCCCCCGGCTCGTCCTCGTCCGGGGGTCCCGGACCCGCATCGGCGGTCGGCGCGGGCACGGTCCGGCCGCCGGACTCTCGAACCTCGGGATCTGCGGCGCCGGCAGCTCCGGCACCTGCGGGCGCCGCGAGCGGGTCGGTCGACGGGGCTCCCACCGACTCGGCGCTGCGCGGAGCGAGCGCCGTGCGGGAGTCGTTCGCCCAGGCTCGTTCGCGTTCGGCGTCGTCACGTTCGTCGGACGACGACGAGCCACGTCAGCCGGTCACCGACGACTCGGCCGTGAGCGACGACGACGAGGACATCGAGCAGTCCAACGACATCGGGCGAGCCGTCATCGAGAAGGTGCTCGGAGGCCGCGTCGTGCAGGAGCTCGAGGACTGACCCTCCGCCGTCAGCGAGCCGGCCCGTGCCGCGAGTCGGTCGCGGCACCACCGCAGCAGGCGTCGCGTCCCGGGCGCGACCGCGGCGAGCGCCGACTGCCGTTGTGAGCGTTGCGGATTCGGGGCTCGCACCGACCCTGCCGGCGGTACGTTCACAGGGTGACCTTCGAGGTGGCAGCGGGCTCGTACAACCGCTTCATGGGGCGGTACTCGCACCTGCTGGCCGAGCAGTTCGCCGACTGGGCCGGAGTGTCCGCGCCCAGCCGCGCGCTCGACGTCGGCTGCGGTCCCGGAGCCCTGACGCGGGTGCTGGTCGAGCGGCTCGGTGTCGACGGCGTCTCGGCGATCGACCCGTCCCAGCACTTCCTGGCGGCCCTGCGCCAGGCGTTCCCCACTCTCGACGTGCAGACGGGCACGGCGGAGCGGCTGCCCTATCCCGACGACCTCTTCGACCAGACGCTCGCCCAGCTCGTCGTCCACTTCCTCACCGACCCGGTCGGCGGCTTGCACGAGATGGGCCGGGTCACCCGGCCCGGCGGCACGGTCGCCGCCTGCGTCTGGGACCTGGGCGGCGGCAGCGGGCCGCTCACGACGTTCTGGCAGGCGGCCCGCGATCTCGACCCGGACGTCGTCGACGAGTCGCGGCTGCCCGGCGTCAACGAGGGCGAACTGGCCCGGCTCTGCGACGAGGCCGGTCTCACCAAGATCGAGCAGACGACGCTCACGGTCAGCGTCGAGCATGCGAGCTTCGAGGACTGGTGGGAGCCGTACACGCTCGGTGTGGGTCCGGCCGGCGCGCACGTGCAGGCGCTCGACGACGCCGGCCGGGCCGCGCTGCGCGAGCGGTGCCGCGCGCTGCTGCCCGCGGCGCCGTTCACCGTGACCGCGAGCGCGTGGACGGTGCGGGCGCGGGCCTGAGCTGCTGCGATCTCGGACGCCTCACCCGCGCACCGGAGCTCGCCCCTAGGCTGTGGGCCATGTTCTACAGCCTCGGGCGGAACCTCCTGTACCCCCTGTCCCATGCGCTGTACCGCCCGACGATCGAGGGCAAGGAGAACATCCCCCGCGAAGGGGGAGTCATCGTCGCGAGCAACCACCTGTCGTTCATCGACTCGTTCGCCATCCCGCTCGCCTCGCCGCGGCAGGTGCGCTTCCTCGCCAAGGAGGAGTACTGGACCGGCCCCGGTGTCGGCGGCCTGCTGCGCAAGGGCTTCTTCAGCGCGGTGGGCATGGTGCCCGTCAACCGTCACTCGGCGACGGCGGCGCAGGAGAGCCTCGACACCGCACTCGAGGTGCTCAAGGCCGGTGACGCCTTCGGCATCTACCCCGAGGGCACGCGCTCGCGCGACGGTCGGCTCTACCGCGGCCGCACGGGCGTGGCGTGGCTCGCGCTCACGGCGCAGGTGCCGGTCGTGCCCGTGGGGCTCATCGGCACGGAGAACATCCAGCCGGTCGGGGCGCGCTTCCCGAAGCTGGCGAAGGTGACCGTGCGGTTCGGTGAGCCGATCGGGGTCGAGGAGTACGCCGGTATGCCGGCCGGCAAGGCGCGTCGCCTGCTGACCGACCGCGTCATGGACGCCATCGCCGCGCTGAGCGGCCAGGAGCGTGCCGACACCTACAACGAGGTGCCCGCGGGCGAGCCGTCCGCCTGACGTCCTGAGCGCGCACCCGCGTCTTGCAGATGCGACTGGGTCGCATCTAGCGTGGGGTGGTGACCGCTCCCCTCGCGACCGACGCGCGACCCGCGAAGGGGTCGCGCCTCGCGCGGCTGACCCGCGAGGAGCGTCGCAGCCTCGGCGGCATGGCCGCCGTCGTCGCGCTGCTGCACGTCTTCGGCTGGGGCCTGCTCGTCCTCGTCGTCGCCCCTGCGGAGTACCGCGTCGCCGGCCAGCTCTTCGGCGTGGGACTCGGCGTGACGGCATACACCCTCGGGATGCGGCACGCGTTCGACGCCGACCACATCGCCGCCATCGACAACACGACCCGCAAGCTGATGGGCGAGGGCCAGAAGCCGATGAGCGTCGGCTTCTGGTTCAGCCTCGGCCACAGCTCGGTCGTCTTCGTCATGGTGATGCTGCTCGCCCTCGGCATCCGGGCGCTCGCCGGCGCGATCGAGGACGACGGGTCGACGCTGCAGCAGGTCACCGGGGTCTGGGGCACCACCGTCTCGGGCGTCTTCCTCGTGCTCATCGGTCTGATCAACCTCGCCGCCCTCGTCGGCATCCTCAAGGTCTTCCGCCGGATGCGCGCGGGCCACTTCGACGAGGCCGAGCTCGAGCGGCAGCTCGACAAGCGCGGCTTCCTCAACCGCATCCTCGGCCGGGTCACGCGGACGGTGCGCAAGCCGTGGCACATGTACCCGGTCGGGCTGCTCTTCGGCCTCGGCTTCGACACCGTCACCGAGGTGGGCCTGCTCGTCATCGCCGGTGGCGCGGCCGCCGCCGACCTGCCCTGGTATGCCGTGCTCGTGCTGCCCGTGCTCTTCGCCGCGGGCATGTCGCTCCTCGACAGCCTCGACGGCTCGTTCATGAACGTCGCCTACGGCTGGGCGTTCAGCCGGCCGGTGCGCAAGATCTACTACAACATCACCGTCACGTCGCTGTCGGTCGCGGTCGCCCTCGTCGTCGGCGTCATCGAGCTCGTCGGGCTGCTCGGTGACAAGCTCGGGGTGACCAGCGGACCCGTCGCCTGGATCGGGTCGGTCGACCTCGCCGACGTCGGCTTCTGGATCGTCGGGCTCTTCGTCGTCACCTGGCTCGTCGCGGTCGCCGTCTGGAGGCTCGGCCGGGTCGAGCAGCGGTGGGAGAGCGCCCTCGCCGACGGCCCCGCGCGCTGACCGCGCAGGAGCTCCGCCGGGGCGGAGTCAGTGGGTGATCCGGCCCGCCTTCGCCTCGACAACCCCGCCGGGGCGTCGTCGGCGTGCGGCCTCGAAGGCGTCGCGCAGGTGCGGGATCGTGGCCTCGATCGTCTCCGCCGTCGCCGTGAGGCAGATGCGGAACCAGCCGGGCGTCTCGAACAGCGCACCGGGCATGACGAGCACGCCCCGCTGCGCCAGGTCGGCGACGAACGCCTCGTCGTCGGGCAGCGGGGAGCGGGGCCACAGGTAGAAGGTGCCCTGGGGTGCCGCGACCTCGTAGCCGATCTCGCGCATCGCCCCGACGAGCCGGTCACGCTTGGCCTCGAGGGCGCCGACGTCGAGGCTGAGCTGCTCGAGCCGGGGCGTGGCGTGCTGCATGACGGCGTTGGGGAAGAGCCAGCCGGCGGCGATCTGCATCATGTCGATCGCCTCGAGCAGCTCGTCGCGTCCCTCGAGGCCTGGCGGCACGGCGATGTAGCCCAGGCGCTGGCCCGGCGCGAGCAACGTCTTGCCGTAGGAGTAGCAGATCAGCGTGTGCGGGTAGAACTCCGCAGGGCTGTGGAACTCGTTGCCGGAGAACACGATCCGGTTGTACGGCTCGTCCGAGACGATCCAGATGCGGTGCCCGAAGCGCGCCGACGCCTCGGCGAGCAGGCCGGCGAGCCCGAGCAGGAGGTCCGGTGGGTAGATGCGGCCCGTCGGGTTGTTGGGCGAGTTCACCACGACGATGCGGGTGCGCTCGGTGAGGGCGGCCGCGATCGCCTCGAGGTCGAGGTCGAAGCTCGGTTCGGCCGCTCTCACCTTGACGGGCACGAGCCCCGCCTCGAGCGCGAGCGGCTCGTAGAGGAACCACGGTGGCAGCGTGTAGACGACCTCGTCACCGGGGTCGGCGAGCACCTTCATCGCGACGGTGATCGCGCCGAAGCCACCGGTTGTCATCCGCACGTCGTCGCCGCTCCAGCCGAGGGGCACGACACGTTCGAGCGAGGCGGCCGCGGCGTCCTGGGCGGGCCCCTCGCTCTGCTTGTAGGCGAACCACAGCTCGTCCTGCGGCAGGGCTGCCGAGCGGAGTGCCTCGACGTACTCCGGCATCGCCACCTCGTGCGGGTCGCCGAAGGTGAGGTCGAGCACGCCCGGCCGGAGCCGGGCCTCCGCGTAGCCGGAGTGCATGCGGAAGCCGAACATCATCCGGAACGGCACGGCGTCCTGGATCCGCTCGCTCCGCCGTGACACGACCCGTCCAGCCTGCTGCTCGGCCACAGTGCCTCCTTCCTCGTCACGCTAGACCGGTGCGGCGGTCCGCAGCAGGGGTTTTCCAGGCTTAGGGTTGCGGTGTGTACGAAGGCGCGGTGCAGGACCTGATCGACGAGCTCGGACGACTCCCCGGGATCGGCCCCAAGAGCGCGCAGCGCATCGCCTTCCACCTGCTCCAGACCGACTCCGACGACGTGACGCGGCTCGTCACGGCGCTCACCGAGGTCAAGGCGAAGGTGCGGTTCTGCGAGCAGTGCGGCAACGTCGCCGAGGCCGAGCGGTGCCGCATCTGCGCCGACGCGCGCCGCGACCAGACCTCCATCTGCGTCGTCGAGGAGCCCAAGGACGTCGTGGCGATCGAGCGCACCCGTGAGTTCCGCGGCACCTACCACGTTCTCGGCGGCGCGATCAGCCCCATCGACGGCATCGGCCCCGACGACCTTCGCGTGCGCGAGCTGATGACCCGCCTGGCCTCCGGCGAGGTGCAGGAGGTCATCATCGCGACCGACCCCAACCTCGAGGGCGAGGCGACCGCCACCTACCTCAGCCGTCTGCTGCGCGACGTCGGTCTGACCGTGACGCGCCTCGCCTCCGGGCTGCCGGTGGGCGGCGATCTCGAGTACGCCGACGAGGTCACCCTCGGGCGCGCCTTCGAGGGCCGCCGCCGCGTCGACGCCTGACCCGACGGGCACCCGCCAGGCACCCGCCAGGCACCCGAGCACGTATGCCGTCCGGCCGGGTCGAGAGGCCACGTCCCCGGCGACCCGGCCCGACGGCATACGGCATGCTGGGACCCATGACTGACGAGCAGGGGCCCGGCGACCACGCGACCGAGCTCGACGAGCATGCAAGCGAGGTCGACGACCTGTCGGGACTCGCCGACCTGACCGCGGCGGAGGCGAGCGCCTTCCTCACGTCGGTGACGGAGGTGGCGTCGGGCAGCGCGCCCGACACCGCCCTGCCGATCCTCACGCTCGCGCTCTCGCAGGTGCTCGTCGCCGGCGCGCGGCTCGGCGCGATCCAGGACGTCGTGCCGGTGCAGCGCTTCGAGCCCGACGCCGCCGACGACGACGCCGACCCGCTGCGCGCAGGCCTCGCGAACGTCTTCGCGGGCATCGACGACTACGTCTACGTCATCGACCCGATCACCTCGTCCGACCGGGCCGACGGCTCGATCACCAACGACCTCGTCGACGTCGCGGTCGCCCTGACCCACGGCCTCAAGCACTACGCCGCGGGCGACAAGACCGAGGCGCTCTGGTGGTGGCAGTTCAGCTACCTCTCCGACTGGGGCGACCGCGCGCTCATGGCGCTGCGCGCGCTGCTGTCGATCCTCAGCCACCTGCGGCTCGACGCCGACGAGGAGGCCGTCGGCGAGGCGGAGTTCGACGCGCTGCACCCGTAGCCCGCGCAAGAACGTGCGGCGCCGGGGACGAATCGGCGCACATCTCACCATCGCGACGCCCCAGTGGGGCCCATGAGGGCGAGCCTAGACTCGGGGGCACCGCAGCCCGAGCGGTCACACCCGACCGTCCCGAACCCCGAGCAGATCCGGAGCCACCGTGAGCATCGTCGTCCAGAAGTACGGCGGGTCGTCCGTGTCCGACGCCGAGGCCATCAAGCGCGTGGCCCGGCGCATCGTCGAGACGCAGCGCGCCGGCCACTCGGTGTGCGTCGTCGTCTCCGCCATGGGCGACACGACCGACGAGCTGATGGACCTCGCCGAGCAGGTGACGCCCGCGCCGCCGGCTCGTGAGCTCGACATGCTGCTCACCTCGGGCGAGCGCATCTCGATGGCCCTCGTCGCGATGGCGATCGCCCAGCTCGGCGCCGAGGCCCGCTCCTTCACGGGCAGCCAGGCCGGCGTCATCACCGACGACGCGCACGGCGCGGCCCGCATCATCGACGTCACGCCGGGCCGCATCCAGAGCGCCCTCGACGCCGGCCACATCGCCATCGTCGCCGGCTTCCAGGGCGTCAGCCAGACGACGAAGGACATCACGACCCTCGGCCGCGGTGGTTCCGACACGACGGCCGTCGCGCTCGCCGCGGCGCTCGAGGCCGACGTCTGCGAGATCTACACCGACGTCGACGGCGTCTTCACCGCCGACCCGCGCGTGCTGCCGAGCGCGCGCAAGCTCGACGTGCTGTCGATGGAGGAGATGCTCGACCTCGCCGCCAACGGCAGCAAGATCCTGCACCTGCGCTGCGTCGAGTACGCCCGCCGCTACGGCATCCCGATCCACGTGCGCTCGTCGTGGTCGCAGAAGCCCGGCACCTGGATCAAGGACAACCCCTACGAAGGAGAAGGTGCTGTGGAAGCTCCGATCATCGCCGGCATCGCCCACGACCGCAGCGAGGCCAAGATCACCATCGTCGGGGTGCCCGACCGCGTCGGCATCGCCGCGAAGATCTTCGGCGCCATCGCCGAGGCCGGCATCAACATCGACATGATCGTGCAGAACGTGTCGGCCGCCGAGACCGCCAAGACCGACATCTCCTTCACGCTGCCGCAGGCCGACGGCGCCCGCGGCATGCAGGTGCTCCAGTCGATCAAGCACGAGGTCGAGTACCAGGACCTCCGCCTCGACGACAAGATCGGCAAGATCGCCCTGGTCGGAGCCGGAATGAAGAGCCACCCCGGCGTCTCGGCGAAGTTCTTCGGGGCCCTCGCCGAGGCCGGCATCAACATCGAGATGATCTCGACCTCCGAGATCCGTGTCTCGGCGGTGACGCGGGCCGAGCAGCTCGACGACGCCGTCCGCGCCGTCCACACGGCGTTCGGGCTCGACTCCGCCGACGAGGCCATCGTCTACGGAGGCACCGGCCGCTGAGGCCCTGCCCCCGGCCGCGCAGCTCTGGACGCGCCGGATCGGCCCCGCAGCGCTAGTTTCGCGGGGTATGAGAGCTCGCACCCGATCCGTCCTCGTCCCTGTCCTGGTCGTCGCGGCCACCGCCGCCCTCGTCACCTCCTCGAGCACGTATGCCGGCTCGTCGCCCCGCGGCGGCACCGACCGTCCCAGCGGGGCGCACGCGACGGCATACGGCTGGACGCTCACGCCCACCGGCTCGACCGAGCGGTTCCGCGGCCTCGCGCCCGTCTCGCGGGACGTCGCCTGGGTCAGTGGCAGCGGCGGCACCGTCCTGCGCACGACCGACGGCGGCGCCTCGTGGAGCAACGTCAGCCCGCACGGGCTGGGCACCGCCACCCTCCAGTTCCGTGACATCGAGGCGTTCGACGCCCGGCACGCGGTGATCCTCTCGATCGGCAGCGGCGGGGACTCGCGCATCCTCGTCACCGACGACGGCGGCGCGAGCTGGACGGAGACGTTCCGCAATGCCGACCCGTCCGCGTTCTACGACTGTCTGGCGTTCAGCTCGCCGCGCCGCGGCCTCGCGATGAGCGACCCCGTGGGTGGGAAGTTCCGGCTCGTCGAGACCTCCGACGGTGGGCGGTCCTGGTCGCCCGTCGACCCCGCGGGGATGCCTGCCGCGAAGGACGGCGAGTTCGCCTTCGCCGCGTCGGGCACGTGCCTCACGACGGGCGTCGGCGGACGCGCCTACCTGGCGAGTGGCGGCGTCGACCCGGCGCGGGTCTTCACGTCGACCGACCACGGCCGCACGTGGACGGTGGCGGACAGCCCGGTGGCGGGCGGGGAGTCGGCCGGCATCTTCTCGGTCACCTTCCGCGACGCGCGTCGCGGCGTCGTCGTCGGTGGTGACTTCGCGGCCCCGACCGGTGCGGTCGACAACGCTGCCTGGACCGACGACGGCGGCGCCACGTGGACCGCGTCGACCGTGAACCCGGCCGGCTACCGGTCCGGGTCGGCGTGGGTGCCCCGCACGTCGAGGACCGTTCTCGCCGTCGGGCCGTCTGGCTCGGACGTCTCGACCGACGGCGGCCGCACGTGGGCGACGTTCGACACTGGCAGCTTCGACTCGGTCGAGTGCACCAGCGACGGGGCGTGCTGGGCGTCCGGAGAGCAGGGGCGGGTCGGCGTGCTCGACCGCTGAGCCCCGCTGGCCCTGCCGTCACCTACGGTCGGTTCGATGTGTCCGGCGGTCACCTGTGGTCGTCGGATGCATCGAACGCGGGGAGGACACGGCCGAGCGCGCTCCGCAGCCGCCGCCACGGACCGTCGCGACCGGCGTCGCCGTGCGGCCTCTTCCGGCGGCTCAGGGACGGCATCGGGTGGCCGTAGACGGGCGGAAGTGGAGCCTCCGGCGCCAGCGAGCCGCCGGACGGCACCGCGTACGTGTGGGGCGTCGTGTCGTCGGGCACCCAGCCCCGTCGCGGCTCGTCCGGCCCGCTGCCGTCGCCGGTCTCGCCGGTCTCGCCGGGCCCGGGTGTTTCGTGCATGTTCGTTCCCCTCTGTGTCCGTGCGTGACCGCCTTGTCTCTCAGAGCGTCTCGCGCGCAGTCTGATTCGCGTCGGACAACAAGGGGTTCGGTCCGGGAGGGCGCGGGTATGGTCGAAAGAGCCAGACACAACCGCTACTCGGGGCGATAGGTAACAACGACGTGACCCCTCACGAATCCCACCTGCAGAGCGACGGATCGGTCTTCCCGCCGGTCACTCCCGACCCGCCGCAACCTCCCGGCCTCCCGGAGATCGACGTGCCCGACATCGTGCCCGTCTCCACTCCGGACGGCCCTGACCGGGCAGTCTCCTCGCGCGAGACCACCGACGCGACGTCGGAGGTGGCCGGGGTGAAGCCGGAGTAGCCCCCCGCCGGCTGATTGCGTCGCAGTGGCCAGCGGGTAGTACCCCCGTGTGCGACTGCGACGGAGCGACATCGACAAGCCGGGTGTCCGGCGCGTGCGGCGCGGCAAGGGCTTCGGCTACGTCGACCCGGACGGGCGCGCGGTCGACCTCGACACGCGAGAGCGCGCCAAGGCTCTCGTGATCCCGCCTGCCTGGCAGGACGTCTGGATCAGCCCCTACCCCAACGGGCACATCCAGGCGGTCGGCACCGACGACGCCGGGCGGCGGCAGTACCTCTACCACGAGAAGTGGCACGAGGCCCGCGACCGCGAGAAGCACGACCGCGTGCTCACGCTCGCGCGCAAGCTGCCGGCGGCGCGCAAGCAGGTCGCCGCCGACCTGCGCACCAGCGGCCTGACGAAGCGGCGCGTCACCGCGGCGGGGCTGCGGATGCTCGACGCGGGCCTGTTCCGCAGCGGTGGCGACGAGTACGAGGCCGAGCACGGCTCGCACGGCGTCGCCACGCTGCTGCGCTCGCACGTGACCGTGAGCGGTGAGGACGTCACCTTCGAGTTCCCCGCCAAGTCGGGCGTCACCCGTGAGGCCGTGATGACCGACCAGCTGCTGGCGCGGATCGTCCTGTCGCTCAAGCGGAGCGGCTACCAGGGCGAGCGGCTGCTCGTGCACCGCAACTCGACGGGGTGGCACGAGCTCAGCTCGAGCGACCTCAACGTCGCGTTCAAGGAGCTCGTCGGCGACGAGTACACCGTCAAGGACCTCCGCACGTGGGCCGCGACCGTGACGGCGGCCGTCGCCTTGGCTCGCAACGGTCCCGCGGAGAGCGAGCGGGACCTCAAGCGCGCCGAGAAGGACGCCATGAAGGTCGTCTCCGAGCACCTCGGTAACACCCCTGCCGTGGCGCGCCGCTCGTACGTCGACCCGCGCGTGCTCGACGAGTTCGCGGTGGGCCGCACCATCGCCCCGAGCCTGTCGCGGCTCACCAAGGCCGACCGCGCCCGCCTCGAGCTCGGCGAGCTCGTCCGCGTGCGCGACCGCGACGCCCTCGAGCGCGCCGTGATGCGCCTCGTCAAGGGAGCCTCCTGAGCCGAGCCGGGCGACCGCTCACACGGACCGCCACGAGAGGGCGTATGCCGCCGGGCTGAGCGTCGACGGCGCGTTCGTGGCGGTCCGTCGGTGCGGCATACGGCGACGGACGCTCAGGCGGGGGAGGGCTCGGTCTCGGGCACGTCGGGTTCGGCGGCGGTCTGCTCGACGTCCTCGGCCCGTGTCGCGGGCATGAGCAGACCCGCGACGATGCTGACCGCAGCGGCGACCAGCACCGCGAGGAAGACCGCGCGCGACCCGTCCTGGATGGCCGTGGCCGACGCGTCGCCACCCCGCGTCGCGATGACCGCGTTGGCGATGGCGCCGAAGATCGCGACGCCGACGGCGCTGCCCACCGACCGCATGAACATGTTGGTCCCGGTGACGACGGCCCGCTCGTGCCAGGGCACCGAGGCCTGGGCCGCGACGAGGGTCGGGGTCGCCACGAAACCGAGCCCCAGCCCGACGACGAAGCTCGCCGCTGCGGCCGTCCACGCGTCGGGGGTCGCCGACGCCAGCCACAGCCCGAGCGAGCCGAGGGCGGCGAGCGAGAGGCCGATGAGCGCAGTGGGCCGGAAGCCGATGCGCAGGTAGAGCCGGCCCGACTGCGAGGCCGAGATCGGCCAGCCGACCGTGAGCGCGGCGACGGCGAGGCCGGCGACGATCGGGGTGGCTCCGGTGGTGCGCTCGAGGAAGGTGGGCACGTACGACGTCAGCCCGACGAGCACGGCGCCGATGCCGATCGAGACGAGGCTGGTGGCGACGATGAGCCGCCGCGAGAAGATCTCGAAGGGGATCACCGGCTCGGCGGCCCGGCGCTCGATGGCGACGAAGATCGCGAGCAGCGCCGCACCCACCGCGAACGACGTGATGCTCTGCCACGAGCCCCAGGCCCACGCCTGGCCGCCTTCGAGGACGGCGAGGATGAGCAGGGTCAGCGCCACCGTCAGCACGGCCGCGCCGGCGTAGTCGATGCGGTGCTCGCGTCGTTCGAGCGACTCCGAGTAGCTGCGCCACAGCATCGCCGCGGCGAGCAGGCAGAGCGGGATGTTGACGAAGAAGATCCAGCGCCACGAGACGAACTGGGAGAAGACGCCGCCGAGGGTCGGGCCGACGACCGAGGAGGTCGCCCAGACGCTCGCGAGGTAGCCCTGGGCCTTGGCCCGCTCGGCCACCGTGTAGATGTCGCCGGCGATGGTGACCGTCACCGGAAGCACCGCGCCGGCGCCGAGCCCCTGGACCGCCCGCATGACGATGAGCGAGGTCATGTCCCAGGCGATGCCGCACATGACCGACCCGACGAGGAAGAGGGCCACCCCGAAGAGGATGACCGGCTTGCGCCCGATGGTGTCGGCGAGCTTCGAGTAGACCGGCACCGACACCGCCTGCGCGAGCAGGTAGACGGAGAACAGCCAGGGGAACTGTCCCAGCCCGCCGAGGTCGTCGACGATCGAGGGGACGGCGGTGGCGAGGATCGTCGAGTCGAGCGCGATGAGCGACGTCGACAGCATGAGGGCGATGAGCACGGGGCCGCGGTCCGAGCGGAACCCGACAGTGGACGAGGTCGACATGCTCCTCCTGCTGGCTTCACTGGGCTTCAGGGCGACATCTTGTGACAACGCGGTCGGCCGCGGATCATTCCCGGTATACGGCGCGACGCACGCGAGGGACTCCGGTTCCGCTCGGGTGCCTGGTCGCGTGGGTAAGGGACGGTCATGGTGCGCACCCTCGGGGTCGAGGAGGAGATGCTCCTGGTCGACGTGCGCAACGGCAGGGCGCGGTCGGTCTCGGGGCAGCTGCTCGTGCGCGCCGCGCACCACCCGCCCGAGGTCGCCGGGGTCGGCGTCCACGGCGCGCTGGAGGGTGAGTTCCAGCAGCAGCAGATCGAGACGCACACGGCGCCGGCAGCGGACCTCGCGAGCTTGCGGGACGAGCTGCGGACGTGGCGCGGCGCGGCGGTCACGGCAGCGCGCGAGACCGGCTCGAGCGTCGCGGCACTGGGCACGTCGCCCCTGCCCGTCACCCCTCTTCCCGCCCGGTCACCCCGGTACGCGTGGTTGGAGGACCGCTACCAGCTCAACGCCCGCGAGCACCTCATCTGCGGCTGCCACGTGCACGTCTGCGTCGACGGTGACGACGAGGGAGTGGGGGTCATCGACCGGGTGCGCGTGTGGATGCCGGTGATCCTCGCCCTCAGCGCCAACTCCCCGTTCTGGCGTGGGGAGGACTCGGGGTACGCGAGCTACCGCTCCCAGGTGCTGTCCCGCTGGCCGTCCTGGGGACCGCCAGACGTGTTCGGCTCGCCTCAGGCGTACCGCCGCAGGGTGCGCGAGATGGTCCTCACGTCGGTGATCCTCGACGAGGGGATGGTCTACTTCGACGCGCGTCTCGCCGCCCACTACCCGACGGTCGAGATCCGGGCCGCCGACGTGTGCTTCACGGTCGAGGAAGCCGTGGTCGTCGCGGCCCTGTGCCGTGGCCTCGTGGAGACGACGGCGCGGGAGTGGGCGGCCGGGTGCCCCGCGCCCGACATCCCGACGGCGTTGCTGCGCCTGGCGACCTGGCAGGCCGGGCGCGAGGGGATCGAGGGCAACCTCGTGGACTGGCGCTCGGGGCAGCCGCGCCCCGCCTGGCAGGTCGTCGACGCTCTCGTCGAGTTCGTGGGGCCGGCCCTCGAGGAGGCGGGCGACCTCGGGGTCGTCCAGGACGGGCTCGCCCGGCTGCGCGAGGAGGGGAACGGTGCGATGCGGCAGCGGGCGATGCTGGTAAGGACCGGCAACCTCGTCGACGTCGTCGCCGAGGCCGTGCGCGAGACCTCCCAGTGGGCGGCCGCCACCGACGGAGTTCACGAGAAGGCGTAGGTCACGAAACCCATGCGCAACAGCGACAGCGACATCGACCCGGCCCGGCCCGGCCCCCGGGTCTGACGGAGGCGCGACCCCGATCTGACGGGATCGCCCGCAGGGTCGCACCACGTCGTGCGAATCTCGTCGTGTCGCCTCGGAGCGTCGGTCCAGAGCCCGGCGACGCGAAGGGCAGGTCGAAGGTGGGGGCCAGATCGAGGGCGGGACGCGCAGCGGCGACGCTGCTGCTCCTGCTGCTCGTCGTGGTCGGAGCGGCCGGTCGAGCCGCCGCGCACGCCCAGCTGGTGCACAGCGACCCGAGCTCCGGAGATGTTCGCGCCACGTCACCGGCGGCGGTGACGCTGACCTTCGGCGAGCCCGTCGACCGGTCCTCCAGCTCGATCGCGGTCTTCGACGACCACCTCCGGAGGCTGTCGGTGGGGGCTGTGAGCGCCGCGGGGAGGGACGGCACCGCCCTGGCGGTTTCGCTGCCGGCGGCCCTCGCACCCGGGACCTACACGGTGAGCTGGAGCGTCAGCTCCGCCGACACCCACCCGGTGTCGGGGACCTTCCGCTTCTCGGTGGGAGCACCGAGCACGGTGACCGCCGAGCTCCCGGACCGGGTGAACGATGCGGCCGGTGTGCTCCTGGGCATCTCGCGCGACCTGGGCTTCGTCGGGCTCGCGCTGGCGCCGGGGCTCCTGCTCGCCGTGCTCGCGCTCTGGCCGGCCGGCGTCCGTGACCGTCGCACCCGCAAGCTGCTGTGGGCGGGCCTGGCACTGCTGCTGGTGAGCACGCTGGGCGGCCGCCTGCTGCAGGGGGTCTGGGCCAGCGGCACGTCCCTGAGCTCGGTCTGGTCGTCGCCGACTGCCCTCGACTCACACTCCCGCCGCTTCGACCTGCTCATGGGTGTGCGTTTCTACCTCGTCGTCGGGTTTGCCGCGGTGCTGGCATCGGCCCTCGTCTCCACGGGGACGGCAGATCGTCGCCACCGCACCTCGTCTCCGCTGGTGGCCGCTTCCGCCGTGCTGAGCGTCGGCCTGCTCGCCACGTGGGCCCTGGCCGGCCACGCGGCCATCGGCGACCTCATGCCCTTGGCCGTCTCGGCCACGATCGCCCACCTGCTGGCCATGTGTCTGTGGCTCGGGGGGCTCACCCTGGTCGCAGTGTGCCTGACGGCCTCGGGTCGCGCCGCGGATCTCGCGGTCGTCCTGCCGCACTTCTCGCGGCTGGCGTTCGGCTGCGTCTGTCTCCTGGTCGGCACCGGCACCTTCCTCGCGTGGCGCGAGGTCGCCACCTTGCCCGCCCTGACCGGCACGGACTACGGGCGGACGCTCCTCGTCAAGCTCGTCGGCGTGGTCGCGCTGGTGGCCCTCGGCAACCTCGGGCGGCGCTGGGTGCGCCGCCACGCGCACCCCGCCGCTGTGACGGGGACGGCGCGGTCCGGGGTCGGGGGCGCCGGCCTGGACCCCGTCGCGAGCAGCGCCCAGGTCGAGGACGTCGACGAGAGCGCGGTCCGGCGGCTGCGCCGGGGAGTCGTGGGGGAGCTGGCGGTGGGTCTCGCCGTCCTGGGCCTGACGTCCGCGCTCGTCGTGATCGTCCCTGCCCGTCAGGACTACGTCGCACCCTTCCATGCGACCCTGGCGGCCTCGTCGATGCGCATCGACGTCGAGGTGCCCGACCCACGCGCCGGCGACGTTCTCGTCGAGGTGCGGGTCCGTCGTCCCGATGGCGGTGTGCTGCCCGTCGTGTCGATGCGCGCCACGATGACCGGTTCCGCACCCGGTGGCCCGCGACTTCCGCTCGAGCCGACCAGCCGGAACGGTGGGTCGACCACCGGTGAGACCTCGTTGCGGGGCTCCGTCCCGACCCGTGGGACGTGGACGCTGCAGCTCACGGTGCAGACCGGCGACCCTATCGCCACGTCGCTCTCGCAGGCCGTTCCCATCTCCTGACCGGACGGCCGTCCGGGGAGCCGCTGGATCGGCCGCTGCGCTCGGCGGGCGATTCCGGACGAACCGGATCGAAGCCCGCAGAACGCGAATCGATTGCGGCACAGGCTAATCCGAGATATCGGGTTCCACCTCACGTCCTGACTCCCGCGATCTACCATCGGCTCAGACGACTGGGGGGTCAGGAGGGGGACGGTGCGGAGGGACGCCATCGTTCGCGACCGGCTGCGCTTCGGCTGGGCCGCGTTGCTGCCGATGCCACTCGCCGTGGCCGGCGTGCTGCTGGTCGGGCAGCTCATGCCGAGCCCCGACTCCGGAAGCTCTGCGCGACTGTCCTTCGGCCCCGTCACCGCGCAGGTGGTGGCGCTGCCGATGCCGCCCGCGAGCCAGATGATGATGCCGATGGCCGAGAGCGGCGACCACGGCGACGAGCTCCAGGTCGTGCTCCGGCTTGGCAACGAGACCGACGCCCCCGTAACAGTGCCCTTCTCCAGAGTGCACCTCGAGCGCTCCGACGGGTCCGCGGCCAGGCCGACGCAGGGCCTCCAGGGGGATCTCCTGCTGCGACCGCACGCGACCGCCGAGGAGCGGCTCCACTTCGCCGACCTGTCGTCCCCGACGGTCCGCGTCGTCGTGCCCGACGGGCCCGACGACCGCGTCCTGACCGTGGCGGTGTCCCGATGACCCGCGAGACGCCGGGGACGTCCCGGGCCCCGGGCGCGCGGCTGGTGACGAGCCTGCTCGTCGGGCTGGTCATGACGGGCTGGCTGACGGGCGTCGGTCGGGACGCCACCCCCACCCCGCTCGGCGAGGCGTCCACATTCCTGGCGGTGGCCGCGCTGCTCGGAGCGCTGGGTCTCCAGGTCGCCGAGCGGCTGCTCGCCGCCGCGGGAGACCGCGCGGTGGTCGGTCGGTGGGTGCAGCGTTCGACCGCGATGACGCTGGCGGTCGTCGTCGCGTACCTGCTCAACCACCCGTTCGCCCAGGCGCTGTGGGGGTCCGAGGCCCCTGGCTCTGTCGCCGACGCGGTCAGGACCGCGTCGAGCCTCGTCCCCGTCGCGCTGGTCGTGTCCGCCGCCGCGACCCTCGTGCTCGACGGTCGTTCCGCGGCGCGACGACGTCCGGCACGGCCGCGCGGCCCCGTGACCGCGGCCGTCGTCGCCCTCGTGTGCATCCCAGCGGTCCTCGCCACGACCTCACCCGCGCTGGCCGCGACAGCGCAGACGCGCACGTCGGCCGCGGCTCCACTGGCGGGTGGGACGGCCATCTGTCCCACGGGTGCGCGCACGATCACCTACGACATCGGCGCGATGGCGCTGGACATCCCGCTCAATGGGTGGGGCGACCACCTGCCTGAGGGGATGCTCTACGCGCTGCGCGGCCCGGATGCTCGGGTCGGTGAGGCCCAGCTGCGCGCCAACCCGCAGCTCGCCGAGCCCGTCGTCATCCGTGCCGCCGTCGGTGACTGCATCAAGGTCGTCCTGCACAACGACCTGCCCACGGCCTTCCCGCCCGAGCCCGAGCCGACCGTCCCCAAGCCCGGGGACGCGGGCGCGGCAGGCACGCACGGGGCGCCGGCCGTGCCCCCGGCCCGCGTCGGCATCCACCCGGACGGGCTCGTCCAGTTCGACCCCGCGACGTCGGACGGCGCGCGCATCGGTCGCAACCCGGACACGACCGTCGGACGCGGCGAGGAGCGGACCTACACGTGGTACGCCGACCACGAGGGTCAGGCGCCGCTCGTCGACGTCGCGAACATCGACAGCACCGGCAACGACGGGAACACCGTGCAGCACGGGCTCTTCGGCGCCCTCATCGTGCACCCGGCCGGGTCGAGCTGGCACAACCAGGTGACCGGCAGGGACATGCTCGACCCGGGGACCGGCCGCGCGCTCGAGACCCACGTCAACGCCGACGTGCACGTCCCCGGCGGCACGAGCTTCCGCAGCTTCGCCGCGATCATCATGGACGAGATCGAGGGCGTGAAGGACAGCACGCACAACAACCCGACGGCGCCCGACTCAGGCCTGGCCGACTCGACGTTCGGCATCAACTACCGGTCCGAGCCGCTGCGCAACCGTCTCCGCGCCGTCCTCGAGCACCGCGGCACGAAGACCGTCGAGAACCCGAAGGGCGTCGCGAGCTCGATCACCCTTCCCAACGGCACGACGTACGCGCCGGGCGACCACTTCTGCGACGGCTGGGTGCCGGAGCTGGCGAAGGTCGTGGCCGACCCGGGCGCGAAGTGCATGAGCGAGGAGTCGCACCTGCAGTCGTGGGTCTTCGGCGACGAGGGCAAGCTGGTTCACCGTGACGCGAGCGGCGCGCTCGTGACCGACACCGACGTCATGATCGCCAAGGCCTACCGGGGCGACCCCATCCACTTCCACCTCGTGCACCCCGGTGCCAAGGAGACCCACCCCTGGCACCAGCACACGCAGCGGTGGTTCGCCGACCCCCGCAACCCGACGTCACCGCGCAAGGACGTCCAGAGCATCGGCCCGGGGGAGGCGTACGAGTTCGACATCGAGGGTGGCGCCGGAGGGTTGCAGGGCGCCATCGGCGACTCGATCTTCCACTGCCACCTGTACCCGCACTTCGCGCAGGGCTTCTGGGGCCACGAGCGCATCTTCGACCGGCTGCGCGACGGCACCCAGCGCTATCCGGACGGCACCCGCCTGGAGGCGCTGCAGGAGCTGCCCGACCGCCTCGGCAGGACCCCGGCTGCGGACGCGGCACACCCGGGCTTCCCGCTCTTCGTCAGGGGTGCCGTGGGCCAGCGCGCCTACCGGATCCCGTATGCCGTCGTGCGCGACCCGTTCTCGGCGATCCGTCGACCCGGGGACACGGTGCGCGAGCCGACCGCGCTGGAGGCGGCCAACCTGCCGGCGCTCGCCAAGGACAAGCCGGGCGCCGGTGCCATCGACCCGTGCCCCACCGACGCGCCGATACGGGTGTACCGCCCGCACGCCACCGACCTGCCCATCACCTACAACTCGGCCGGCTGGACCGACCGGCAGGGGCGCATCTACATCGAGGAGTCGCACCAGAAGGACGTGCTCGCCGGGCGAGAACCGCCGCAGCCGTACACGATCCGCTCGCGGCAGGGTGACTGCGTCCAGCTCTACCTGACGAACGACCTCAACCTCGACGAGGACCCCTCGGTGCCCGTCGACCACCTGAACCGCAACGACGGCGTCTACCAGAGCGAGACGACGACGAGCGAGGTCTCGGCGCACGTGCACCTCGTCAGGTTCGACGAGCTCGGCTCCGACGGCACGTCGGTCGGCTGGAACTACGTGCAGGCCGCGATGCCCGGGCAGACCTACGGCTACCGGTGGTTCGTCGACCAGCCGCTCCGCACGGTCTTCTTCCACGACCACCAGTACGCCAACCTGCACCAGCAGAAGGGCCTCTTCTCGGCGATGAACGTCGAGCCCGTCGACGCGACGTGGAGCGACCCGGCGACGGGGCAGCCGACCGACGGAACCGGGCCGATGGCCGACATCCGGTCCTCGCTCGGCCCCAGCTTCCGGGAGTTCACGCTCTTCTACTCCGACCGCGTGCCCATGTGGAAGGACGGCGGCTACGGCAACGCCATCGCGCCCCCGCCTCGGGTCGACGACTACGGGGCGGACCAGGGCGGCTACGCGATCAACTACCGCAACGCGCCCCTGGCGACCCGCATCACCCCGGGGGCGGCAGGTCCCGCGGGCGACCCGGCGTACGTGTACTCGTCGGTGGTCCACGGCGACCCGTCGACGCCCGTCCTGCGCGCCTACACGGGCGACCCCGTCGTGATCCGGCAGGTGACGGGTGCGCACGAGGAGGTGCACAGCTTCACCCTGCACGGTCACCGGTGGCTCAACGAGCCGGACAACCCGCTGAGCACGATGACCGACATCCAGGGCGCCGCCCTCGCCGAGTACTTCAACTTCGAGCTGGTCTCGGGGTCCGGCTCGAGCCGGCCCAAGAAGGGGAAGAAGACGCCCAAGGAGAAGCTCGAGGACGCACGCGTCGGCAGCGACAACGGCGGCCCGTCGCTCGTGAGCGGGGGAGCGGGCCGGCCGGGCGACTACCTCTACGGCTCGACCGCGCTGGACGACCAGTGGCTGGGGATGTGGGGGATCTTCCGCACCGCCGACAAGCTGCTCCCCGACCTCACCCCGCTGCCGGACCGGCCGGCCCCCACCATCGGAAACCCTTGGACCGCAGTGCAGCCCGGTGCGTCGCTTCTGAAAGCGCCTGCTGCGGCGGCGTGCCCCAAGGGCGCGGTCGTGAGGTCTTTCGACGTGGTCGCCCTGGACCACCCCATCGTCTACAACGGCACGACCGGCGACAACGACCCGGACGGCCTGCTCTACACGCTCGCCGCCGACGAGGCCGCCGTGCGCGCAGGGACACGGGCGCCGACACCCCTGGTGCTCCGGGCCACGTCGGGGGACTGCATCACCGTGCGGCTGACCAACCACCTGCCGGCCACCGGTCCCCCGCAGCACGGTGGCGACGTGCCCCCGCCTGCTGCCGAGGTGTTCCCGCGGGGGAGCCGGGTCTCGCTGCACGCAGGGCTCGTCGACACCCCGATCATCCAGGGAGACGGCGCCGCGGTCGGCTACAACTACGACTCGACGGTCGGGCCGGGTGAGAGCACGACGATGACCTGGGTGGTGCCGACCGACATCGGGACGGCCTCGATCCCGCTCGTCGACTTCGGCGACCGGGTCGGCAACCGGCACCACGGCCTCTTCGGCGCCCTCCTCATCGAGCCGGCAGGCGCGACGTGGCTCGACCCGGCTACGGGCGCGCCCGCGACGGGACTGCAGGCCGAGGTGCGGTGGACGGAGAACAGGACCTCATATGCCGCAAGGGAGTTCGTGGCCATGTGGCAGGACGGGCTCACCCTGCGCGACCGGTCGGGGGCGATCGTGCCGCCGGCGCTGCCGCCGGGCCACACGGCCCTCGACCTCGACCCGTACGAACGCGGCAACCGTGGCATCAACTACCGCACCGAACGGCTGGCCCCCCGGCTGGCGCAGGGCGGCGACCCGGCATACGCCATGAGCTCGGCGCTGCACGGCGACCCGGCCACCGGGGTGTTCCGGGCCTACCCGGGCGACCCCGTCTGGCTGCGCGTGCTGCAGGGCGCCGACCGTGGGCGCGCCCACACCGTCGTCGTGTCGGGTCACGGCTGGCACTACCAGGCGAAGGACCCGCAGAGCACGATCCGCAGTGCCGCCGGGATGCTGCTGCCGGAGACCGGCTGGACCTTCGACCTCCTCGGCGGCGCCGGCGGCCCCAGCCACACCCCTGGCGACTACCTCGTGCGTGACGGCCTGATGCTCAACCAGGTCAACGCCGGTCTCTGGTTCGTCATGCGCGTCGAGGGCACACCACAGGCCGACCTCCGCCCACTCGGTGCGCCCCTCCCCACCAGCAAGGGCCCGACCTGCGCCACACCCGGCGCGACCTGCTGACGTCCAGCAGCACCGAACCTGGAGAGCACCATGAACCGCAACCCGTGGCCGCACCGACGCCCCGCCGGCGCCGTCCCCACCCCTGTCGTCCCGGCGTGGCCGCTCACGCGACGGTTCCCGCGGCTCGTCACCACGGTGGTCGTGGCGGCTGCTGCGATCGCCTTCTCGGCACTGGTCTCCGGCGCGGTGCCGACAACGGTCCCGCCGTCGTTCCTGTCAGCAGTCGGCCCGGTCGCTCCCGACAACGGCTTCCCGACCTGGTCCCGGGACTCGAACGGCCTGGCCGTGGGCCAGTGCCTCGACCCGAAGGACCCGCTCTGCGGGATCGTCGCCAACGCCGGTTTCGACCCGGCGGCGCCGGTCGTCTTCCCCACGAACTTCCCGATGGAGACGTTCTACATGCTGGCCGCCTCGAGGATCCAGCTCGGCGGGGGCGCGAGCGCCGACTACACGGCCGGTCTCGAGTCGTCCTTCGCGACGAAGGCCGGGCCGGCGCCGGGCCAGCAGGTCACCTTCGGTCGGGTCAGGATCAGGATCGACACCCCGAGTGCCGGCCACTACACCGTCACCCACCCCTACGGTGTCGACGAGTTCGACGTCGCGCAGGGCGGTACGCGGTCGATCAACTTCACGGAGGACGTCGGCGTCGCCCCCGGCAGCTTCACGGGCGCGCTCACCTCCCGGGTCAACCCGATCCTCACGTGGGACACCGGTCAGGTCACCGGGCCCAACGGCGACAAGTACGTCGGTGACCCGGCCGTCCTGCACAAGGTCACCGGAAGCACCCTCGGCACCAACGTCTTCCGCGTCGACGGCCCCGACATCGGCGGCCCCGGGGTCAACAGCATCTCCACCGACCTGTTCGCCCTCTCCGGGAAGGTCGCCAAGAACTTCGGCGTCGACGCCGGCCGCCCCACGTACACCCGAACCTCCGCCACCGGCGGCTTCGTCGACGTCTTCGCCACGTCGGTGCCGGGAGAGGTGATCACTGCGACCCTGCCGGGGGGCACCCCGACGACGCTGGGGACGGACGGCAAGGGGCAGTACTTCGCCCGCGTGGCCTTCACCGGAGCCACGCCACCCGCGCGGGTCACGGTGACGAACACGAGCGACAACCCCGCCACCGCGGTGGCAGCCACGGTGACCGACCGGGTCATCGTCACGTCGGCGACGTACGACACGGCCACCCACAACCTCACCGTGCGGGCGACGTCCAGCGACACGTCCGCGACCCCGCCCACGCTCACGGCCCGGGGTTTCGGGGCCCTGGACGCGGCCGGGCAGCAGGTCTTCGCCGGCGTCGTCGCGCCGCCCCAGGACGTCGTGGTCACCTCGAGCGCGGGCGGCACCGACGCGGCCCCGGTCGCGGTCGGTGGCAGCGCCAACCTGCCCAACCCCGTCATCGCCAACGCCGGCCCCGACCAGGCCGTGCGTCAGGGCCAGAAGGTCACCCTCGACGCCTCGGCCTCGCTCAACGCCACCGCGCTGTCGTGGGCCCAGACGGCGGGCTCTCCCGTCGTGCTCAGCGGCACCGCGCCCACCGTCACGTTCACCGCGCCGACCCAGGACGGCGCCCTGACGTTCCGGCTGACGGCGACCGGTCCCGGAGGCCCGACCACGGACGACGTCGTCGTCACCGTCGCCGGCGTCGCGCCGCCCACGGCCGTCGTGGGCGGTGCCCAGACGGCATACCCCGGCGACCTCGTGACGCTCGACGCGTCGACGTCCGCCGGCGTCGACGGCTACAGCTGGACCCAGACCGCCGGCCCGCTGGTCGCGCTCCAAGGAGGCAGCACCGCGCGCGCCACGTTCACCATGCCGGTGTCCGACGTGCCGCTCGTCTTCACGGTGCGCACCACCGGACCCGGCGGCTCGGCCTCGGCCACCGTGACGGTGACCCCGCTCGTCGACCACGTCGCGGTCACCCAGGTGTCCTTCCGCCGGTCCACGCGGGAGTGGCGGGTCGTGGGCACGGCCACGGCCCCCGTCCCCGACCTCGTCACGGTGCGGCTCACCGCCTCGGGGACGCTCGTGGGGTCGGCTGCCGTCGACACGACGGGGGCGTGGGCGGTGCGGGTCAAGGGCTCGCCCGTGGCTCCGGACGCCTCGAACGCCGTCACGGTCACCACCAGCCGCGGGACGACGGTCTCGGGCCTGCTGATCACGGTCACGCCCTGACGGCGCCTCGGGCCGCTCGCGCCGCTCTGGCGCTCACTCCGGGGTGGGGAAGCGCACGTCGAAGGGCTTGTCCCTGAACACGCGCCGCGCGATCTCGAGGTGCGCGAGGACGTAGGCCAGGCCGGCGAGGACCCCGACGACGGCGACCGTCCCCGTGCTCGCGTCGACGGCGCTCGCGACCAAGGCGCCCAGCGCGCCGGCCACGATCGCGTTGACGGTCATGAGGAAGAAGGACGTGCTGCCCATGACGTGCAGGACCGGGTTGCGTCGCTGGCCGACGGAGTACGAGTACATGAGCCCGCGCGTGTCGTCGTGGATCGAGGCCGTGAGGTAGGGCTCGATCTCGGGCGCCAGGTCGACGTAGGCGTGGCGCAGCCGGTTCATCGCCGTGACGAGTCCCGCATCCTCCTGGCTCGCCATGTTGACCCGGATCGCCGTGAGCGTGCCCATGACGAGCGCCGCCGACGCGAAGCCGATCGCCATGACCCGGAAGGGGGTGCCGAAGCCGGTCCTCTGCGCCGTCAGGACCAGCACGACCAGAAAGGCCGAGACCACGGTCAGGTGGATCGTGATGCGGCTCATCACCTCGGCCCACGTCAGGGACCGGGTGCCGAGCAGGCTCCAGTGCTCGGTGGACAGGAAGACCGGCAGCGCCGGGGAGGCGCCTCCCTCGGGCGGGGTCGGGGCGGGCTCGTTCGTCCTGGGGTCCGGGCTCACGGTGGCCTCCCTCCGGGGCGGGCCGCGCCGCGGTTCGGCCGACGACCCTCGCCATCCAGTGTCGTGCCGGCACGGTCGGAGCACAGGCAAAAGCGAGGACCCCCTGCCGTGGGCAGGGGGTCCTGAGCTGCAGTTCCGCATGGTCGGGGTGACAGGATTTGAACCTGCGACCTCTTCGTCCCGAACGAAGCGCGCTACCAAGCTGCGCCACACCCCGGTGCTGCACCTGCCCCTGATCGGTGGTGTCACCCGTGGATCGGAGGCAGCAAGGAGAGACTTTAGCGCAGCCCCCCGCCCATCTCCGAATCGGGCCCGGCCGCCCCTTCCAGGGCCCGTGCGGCCCTCAGCCGCGGGAGCGGGGGACGAGCGTGAGGAGGGTGGCCTCGGGGCGGCAGGCCAGGCGTACGGGAGCGGTGGGAGCCGTGCCGAGACCGGCCGAGACCTCCAGCCAGGCGGCGTCGGCCGGCGCCTGCGACGAGGGCGTCGAGCCGGCCCCCGGCCACCACCGGGAGAGCCCCTTGACCCGTGAGGTGTCGAGGTCGCAGTTGGTCACGAGGGCGCCGTAGCCGGGCACGCACACCTGTCCGCCGTGGGTGTGACCGGCGACGATGAGGTCCGCGCCGTCGGCGGCATACGCGTCGAGCACCCGCTGGTAGGGCGCGTGCGTGACGGCGAGGGTGAGATCGGCGTCCGGTGATGCCGCGCCCCGCACGAGGTCGAGGCGGTCGTAGCCGAGGTGCGGGTCGTCGACGCCGACGAGGTCGATGCGCAGGCCCCGCACGCTGATCGAATCGCGGCGGTTCGTGAGGTCGACCCATCCGCCCGATCGGAAACCCCGCACCAGGTCGGCCGTCGGGAGCCGCTGCGTCGTGCCGACGCCCTTGGCGTGGTCCTTGGTGAGGTAGCCCAGCGGGTTCTTCAGCTTGGGCGCGAAGTAGTCGTTGGAGCCCAGCACGAAGACGCCCGGCAGCGGCAGCAGCAGCTCGTACGCGTCGAGCAGCGACGGCACCGCGTCGGGCGCCGCGATGTTGTCGCCCGTCGTGATGACGAGGTCGGGGTCGAGCGACGCGAGGCTGTGCACCCAGCTCCGCTTCGCGCGCTGTCGAGGGAGCAGGTGCAGGTCCGAGAGATGCAGCACGCGGAGGGGCTCGGCTCCCTCGGGCAGCACCGGCACCTCGAAGCGGCGCAGCACGAAGGCATTCCGCTCGACGAGCGAAGCCCAGCCGAGCACCCCGGCGCCGGCGAGGCCCAGGCCGAGCACTGTCTTGGTCACGGCACGCATGGGCCCCATCCTCGCACTGGTGCGCCAGACCCCTCACCAGCACGTCGGGGGCCGTGTCGCCGACCTGACAGACTGGGCCCATGAGCACCCTGAAGGAGCAGCTGAAGGCCGACCTGACGTCCGCGATGCGCGAGCGCGACCAGGTGCGTGCCGGCTCGATCCGCATGGCCCTGACGGCAGTCACGAACGAGGAGGTCGCCGGCAAGGAGCACCGCGAGCTCAGCGACGACGACGTGCTCAAGGTGCTCACCAAGGAGGCCAAGAAGCGCCGCGAGGCCGCAGAGGCCTACACCGGCGCGGGGCGCGCCGAGCTCGCGGCCAAGGAGGAGGCCGAGCTCGCCGTCCTCGAGACCTACCTGCCGAAGCAGCTCGGCGACGACGAGCTCGAGGCGGTCGTCCGTGAGGCCGTCACCTCCTCGGGCGCCACCGGTATGCCGCAGATGGGCCTCGCGATGAAGGCGGCCAACGCTGCCGTGGCCGGTCGCGCCGAGGGCGGCCGGGTCGCGGCCGTCGTGCGCGGCGTGCTCGCCGGCTGACGCCGACACGGCCCGCTCGACACGGCCGGAGACGACAGAAGGCCCGACGCGAATCGTGCGTCGGGCCTTCGTCGTGCCTGGGTCCAGCCGTGCGGCCGGGGCCGGTGGGCGGGCGGCTCAGCCGCGACCGCCGCCGCCTCCGCCGCGGCCCCGACCGTTGCCGCCACCGCCACCGCCACCGCCGCCACCGCCACCGGCCGGGGGCGGCTGCACCACCTGTGGCTGCTGCGGGACCGGCTGGCGGTCGCCGCCGCCGCGCGAGGTGTAGATCGTCACGAAGCTGCCGCTCGCGGCCTGCCCGTAGGGCGAGGTGCCGGCGACGAGGCCCCGGGGGACCGAGGAGCCCATCGTGCCGCCGACGCCGGCGGAGAAGCCTGCGCCCTTCAGCCGCGCCATGGCCTCGGACACCGAGAGGCCCGTCACGCTCGGCACGTCGACCTTGTCGCCCTGCGTCAGCTTCGCCGAGGGCTCACCGAACCTCATCCGGGGCTCACCCTCGAGGGCGCCGTTCATGATGCCCTTCCAGATCGGAGCGGCGACCGAGGCGCCGTGCATGACCGGGACGAAGCGGTCACCGATGCGGAGGTTCGTCATGACGCGCTTGTTGCCGTCGTCGGGCGTCCCGACCCACACGGCCGTCGTCAGCTGCGGCGTGTAGCCGACGAACCACGACTCGTTGTTGCGGTTGGCCGTACCGGTCTTGCCGGCGGACTGGCGTCCGCCCTCGAGCTGGTTGCGGCGGCCGGAGCCGTTGGTCATGTTGTACTCGAGGAACTTGTCCGTGGCGCGCACGACGTCGGGCTCGACGACCTGCGAGCACTGGGTCGCCGGGAGGGCGATGTTCTGGGTGCCGCGGGTGAGCTTCGTGATCGCCACGAGGGGGCACTTCTTGCCGTCAGCCGCGAGCACGCCGTACGCCTGCGCCACGCCCTGCGGCGACACCTCGGAGGCGCCGAGGATGTACTGGGGGGCGTACTTGCCGACCGGCTGGCCGTCTGCCTGGTGGAGCCCGAGACGAAGCATCGTGTTGCGCACCTTGCAGCCGCCGAGCTGCTCGGCGAGGGCGATGAACGCGGTGTTGGTCGACAGCGCCGTCGCCTCCATGAGCGAGATGCGACCACCCTTGAACGGGCTGTCGTTGAAGACCTTCCACGGGCCGCCGGGTCCGCAGTTCGCGACGCCGCCCGGCCACTCCTTCGGGGTGTAGGTGGCCTGGGAGTTGCCGCCGGCGGCCTTGGCGTTGACGCTCGACTTCGTGTTCATGCCGGACTCCATGGCGGTCACGAGCGCGAACGCCTTGGCCGTCGAGCCGAACTGGAAGCCGCCGGAGCCGCCGTACTTCTTGTCGAGCGCCCAGTTGATGCCGGTCTTGCCGAGGGTCTGCTTGCCGACGGTGTACTGGGTGTTCTGGGCGAAGGCCTTGACCTGCCCGGTGCGCGGGTCGGTCACGTAGGCCGCGGCGCCGACCGCGGACCTGTCGCCGATCGGCACGTTCTTGGTGACCTCACGCTGCGCGATGCGCTGGATGCGCGGGTCGAGGGTCGTCGTGATGGTCACGCCGCCGCGGTAGAGGGTGCGCTTGCGCTCCTCGAGCGTCTTGCCGAGCTGGGGCATGGCCAGCGCGTAGTTGATGACGAAGTCGCACCAGTACGGGTACTCGGACGCAAGGCACGTGCTCTTCGGGTTCGTGACCTTCATGTCCTGCTTGAGCGTGCGCTTCTTCGCGGCCGTCCACTGTTTGGTGGTGATGCGGTTCAGGGAGTGCATGCGGTCGAGCACGACGTTGCGGCGGGCGATGGCCTTCTTCGGGAAGTTGACCGGGTCGGTGGTGCCCGGGTTCTGCGTCAGGCCGGCGAGCAGGGCGGCCTGCGACAGGCTCAGCTTGCTGGCCGGGACGCTGAAGTAGTGCTGGGCGGCGGCCTCGACGCCGTACGCACGGTCGCCGTAGTAGACGAGGTTGAGGTAGCCCTCGAGGATCTTGTCCTTGGTGAGCTTCTTCTCCAGGGTGATGGCGTACTTCAGCTCCTTCAGCTTGCGCATGTAGTCCTTCTTGACGGCCGCCTGGGCCGCCTCCTCGTTGCCTGCGCTGAGGGCGGAGTACTGGAGCGAGATCTTCACGAACTGCTGGGTGAGCGACGAGGCGCCGACCGACGAGCCGCTACGCAGGTTGGAGATGACCGCGCGCATGGTGCCCTGGATGTCGATGCCGCCGTGCTCGTAGAACCGGTGGTCCTCGATCGCGATCTGCGCCTCGCGCATGATGGGTGCGATCGACTTGAGCGGCACGATGGTGCGGTTCTGCTCCTGCGGGGTCGCGATGACGGAACCGTCGGCCGCGAGGATGCGCGAGGTCTGGGCCAGCGGGTCGGTCGTGAACTCGCTCGGGAGCTCGTTGAACACGTCGACGCCGCTGCGGGCGAGGGCGCCTGTGGCGCCCACCGCGGGCATCACCAGGCCGGCGGCGAGTAGTCCGAGCACCAGCGCGGACGCGAGGAACGCGCCGAGCAGGCTGATGACGCCGCCGATCGAGGTAGTGCGTGAAGACATGCGGCAAGGGTAACTGCTCACCCTATGGCCACCCGTCCTACGCACGATCAACGGTACGCGGATGTCTCAAACGGACGATTCACGACTCTGGATGACCATGGGGACGGTGTGAGGGTGACTAGTCACCGGGCCAACGAAATGGTCCATAGGGCCTATGTCCGACGGCGCTCACCACTCGTAATGTCTCGTTTGGGCCTTAGGGGGGTCCGCTTGACCAGGACCGGTGGGACGGTCCGGGTCTGCTCGGTGTCATGGGAGGTGCCGAGCGGGGAGGGGAAACATCATGAGTGCAGTCGCAATCGTGGATCCGTGGGTCGACGAGTGGGCCACGCAGGCCAACTGTTCGGGCCAGGACCCCGACGCGCTGTTCGTCCGGGGCAAGGCCCAGCACGACGCGAAGGCCGTCTGCAAGACGTGCCCGGTTCTCGCGCAGTGCCTGGCCGAGGCCCTCGACAACAGGACCGAGTTCGGTGTCTGGGGAGGCATGACCGAGCGTGAGCGCCGGGCCCTGCTGCGCAAGCGGCCCGATATCACCTCGTGGAAGTCGGCGCTCCGCGCGGGCATGGCCGCTCAGGCCAAGTCCGTCTGAGCCTCCGAGACGTCCGGATGTGGGGTCCGGCGGCTCGAGTCCGACACAACGTCACACGTGAGCGGGGCCGTGGCCACTCGGTGGTGTCACGACCCCGCTAACGCGTGCCCAACCTGGCGCAGGCTGTCGAGGTCGTGGACGTCGCGCCCCAGCGCGGGCACCTGGACCACGGGTATGCCGGGGTGTGACCGCGAGAAGCGCTCCGCGAGCTCACGCTGTCGCTCGGCCGTGCGGACGAGGGTGGCGTGGAGCCGGAGCAGGGCGGCCGCATTGGTCGCCGACTTCGGCCCACCGCCGTCCTCGAGCGCCTCGGCGACGGACAGCGCCCGCGACGGCGTGAGGCCCGTTGCCTCGACGCGGCCGATGCGGTTGACGACGAGCCCGGCGAGCGGCATCCGGTCCGCCTCGAGGCGATCGACGAAGTAGGACGCCTCACGCAGCGCGTCCCGTTCGGGGGCCGCGACCACGAGGAAGGCGGTGCCGTGCTCCGAGAGGAGCCGGTAGGTCTCGTCGGCACGTTCGCGGAAGCCGCCGAACATCGTGTCGAGCGCGTTGACGAAGGTCTGCACGTCGGTGAGCAGCTGCCCGCCGAGGATCTTCGTCATGGTCGAGGTGACCAGCTGCACGCCGACGCCGAAGACCTTGAGCCCGGCACGCCCGCCGGCCTTGGCCGGCGCGGTGAGCAGCCGGATGAAGCGGCCGTCGAGGAAGCTGCCGAGGCGGTTCGGGGCGTCGAGGAAGTCGAGGGCCGAGCGGGACGGCGGCGTGTCGACGACGATGAGGTCCCAGGGCGCGTCCGCGGTGCCGGCCGCTGCCTTGAGCTGCCCGAGCTTCTCCATCGCCATGTACTCCTGCGTGCCGGCGAACGAGCTGCTGACCGCGAGGTAGAACGGGTTCGCGAGGATCTGCTCCGCCTTGTCGGGGTCGGCGTGGGCGAGCACGACCTCGTCGAAGGTCCGCTTCATGTCGAGCATCATCGCGTGGAGGCTGCCGCCCGCCGAGCCGTCGATGTCGGTCACGGGGCGTGGCGTGTTGTCGAGCTCGGTCAGGCCGAGGGACTGTGCGAGTCGGCGGGCGGGGTCGATGGTGAGCACGACCACACGCCGGCCTGCCTCGGCGGCGCGCAGCCCGAGGGCGGCCGCGGTGGTCGTCTTGCCGACGCCGCCCGCGCCGCAGCACACGATGATCGAGGTCTCGGGGTCGGCGAGCAGGGCGTCGACGTCGAGCGCCGGCGCCTCCTTCGCGACGGGGCCCGGGCTCACGGCTCGACTCCTTCGAGGGGCGTCACGAGGGGCGTCACGAAGGCCGGCACCAGCAGGTCGGCGAGCTCGCGCACCGAGCCCGAGTCGACCCCGCCCGGTAGCGCCGGCAGCTGGACGATCGGTAGACCGGTCGCCTCGAGCATCCCCATCTGCTCGCGTTCGAGGTCGATCCGCTGCGCGTGGTCGCGCGCCTCCTCGAGGAGGCCGTCGACGAGCTCGGTGGTGGCCTGGAGCCCGGCGTCGGCGAGCTGCGTGCGGATCGAGGCCTTGTGCAGTCGGCCGGCTCGCGCCTGGTCGAGGGCGATGTCGTCGAGGAGGGGGTCGCGCACCATGTTGACGACGATGGCGCCGGGGCGCAGCCCCTTGGACCGCAGCTCGTCCACCGCCTCGAGGGTCTCCTGGACCGGCATCTCCTCGAGCAGGGTGACGAGGTGGACGACGGTCTGCTCGGACTGCAGCAGGCGGGTGATCGCGCCCGCCTGCGAGTGGATGGGGCCGACGCGGGCCAGGTCGGCGACCTCGGAGTTGACCGAGAGGAACCGGCCGATCCGCCCGGTCGGCGGGGCGTCCAGCACGAGCGCGTCGTAGACCGGTGCGGCGTCGCCCTTGTGCCGGCCGTCGCGGCGTCGGCGGTTGGCCTCGTAGATCTTGCCGATGAGCAGGACGTCCCGCACACCGGGCGCGATCGTCGTGGCGAAGTCGATCGCGCCGAACTTCTCCAGCAGCCGCCCGGCACGGCCCAGCTTGTAGAAGAGCTGGAGGTACTCGAGCAGGGCCGCCTTCGGCTCGACCGAGAGACCGACGACCTCTCCGCCGCCGGACAGGCGCACGACGCGGGTCTCGTCGGTGCCGAGCGGGGGCACGTCGAAGGTCTGGCTGATGCCCTGGCGCCCCTCGACCTCGCTCAGCAGCACGCGTCCGGGCTTGGAGGCGAGGGCGAGCGCGAGGGCCGACGCGACGGTCGTCTTGCCGGTGCCGCCCTTGCCCGTGACGACGTGCAGCCGCGCGTTCGCCCAGGGTGGGTCGGTATGGCGGGTCGTCACGCTCCCACCCTATGGCGCCGCGCGCGGGAGCCCCCGGCGGTCGCCCCGTCCCGGGCCGTTGGCTGCGTCACTGTTCCGCGGGCCGCAACAGTGACGTAGGGCTGCGCAGGGCGGCGTGGCCGGCGGCCACGTCACTGTTCCACTACGTCACTGTTCCACCGGGCGCAACAGTGACGTACGCCGGAGCGTGTCAGGGCGTCGACCGCTCGGCCAGTGAGCGCACCGCGGCGAGCACGTGGGCGAAGGCCGGGGCGGCCGGGTCGATGACGGCGAAGTGGTCGGCGCCCTCCACGACGTCCTCGGTGACGTCGCCGCCTGCAGCCGTCGCCTCCTTCACGTACGCGTCTGCGACCCCGAGCGGCACCGTGTCGTCGTCCGAGCCGTCGACGAGGCGTACGGGCACGGTGGGCGGGAGCGTGCTCATGGGGTCCGCCGACGCCCACGCCGCGGTGCCCGGGCCCGAGCCGACGAAGGCGCGCGCGGCGTCGTCGCCGAGGTGCAGCCGGTCGGCCGCGCCGAGGTCGACGACGCCGGCGAGCGACACGACGCCGGCGATGCCGCGCTCGCGGGCCCACGGCTGTCCGGCCACCCACGTGACGAGGTGGCCGCCGGCCGAGTGGCCGACGAGCACGAGCGGCTTGGGCAGGTCCGGCTGCGCCGCGATGGACGCGAGGACGTCACGCACGTCGTCGAGGGTGCCGGGGACGCCGCCACCCGGCATACCTGCTCGGCGGTACTCGACGAGAGCGACGTGGTAGCCGGCTGCCGCAAAGGCCTTCGCCTCGGGGACGGCGTGCTCGCGGTCGTACTGCGCGCGCCAGAACCCGCCGTGGACGACGACCACCGTCGCCTTCGCTGTGGCGCCGGCGGGCGGGTAGACGTCGTAGACCTGTGCGGGGTCGGCGCCGTAGGAACGGGTGGCGCTCGCGTCACCGACCGGGCCCGTCGGGGTGCTGGTGGGAGGTCTCGTCATGGTGGTCGACATCGTGCTCGCCGGGGCGTGGTCGGCGCCACCCGAGCACGCGGAGAGGGTCGCGAGGGCCGAGGTGACACTGAGTAGGGTGATGGCCATGACCCAGTGGGAATACCTCACCGCACCACTCCTGATCCACAACACCAAGCAGATCCTCGACAACTTCGGGGCAGACGGTTGGGAGCTCGTCCAGATCGTCAACGGTCCCGATGGTACGAGCCTCGTCGCCTACTTCAAGCGCCCGAAGTCCTGAGGAGCGAAGCCGATGTCTGCTGTCGAAGACCGCCTGTCCGAGCTCGGCCTCACCGTTCCCGAGGTCGTGCCGCCCGTCGCCGCCTACGTCCCCGTCGTCCGTGAGGGCGACCTCGTCTTCACCTCCGGTCAGCTGCCCATGGTCGACGGCTCCCTCGCCGCGACCGGCAAGGTCGGCGCCGAGGTCGACGCCGAGACCGCGAAGTCCCTCGCCGAGACGTGCGCCCTCAACGCGATCGCGGCGATCAAGAGCGAGGTCGGCGACCTCGACACGGTGAGCCGTGTCGTCAAGGTCGTCGGTTTCGTCGCCTCCGACCCGGGCTTCACCGGCCAGCCCGGGGTCATCAACGGCGCGAGCGAGCTGCTCGTGAAGGCGTTCGGTGACAAGGGGATCCACGCCCGTTCGGCCGTCGGTGTCAGTGCGCTCCCGCTGGACGCACCCGTCGAGGTCGAGGTCATCGTCTCCGTCGCCCGATGAGCGTCGGCGAACCCATGACCGCGGGACGACAGTTCCCGCTGACCACCACCCCGAGCATCTCCGACGCCGCCACCCGGTGGCTCGCCGGCGAGCGCTGGGACGAGGCCGAGCCGCGACCCGCGAGCACCGTCATGCTCCTGCGCGACGGCGACTCCGGCCCCGAGGTCTTCATGCTGCGGCGCGTCTCCGAGATGGAGTTCGCGCCCAGCACGATGGTCTTCCCCGGTGGCGGCGTCGACGACCGCGACGGCGAGGTGGGCCTGCCTTGGGCGGGACCCTCGCCGTCGGAGTGGGCCGAGCGCCTCGGCTGCTCGCCGGCCGAGGCGCAGATGTACGTCGCGGCCGCGATCCGTGAGGTGTTCGAGGAGTGCGGCGTGCTGCTGGCCGGCCCGTCAGCCAGCGGACCCCTCGCCCGGGTCGACGACCCCGAGTGGCTCGAGGTGCGCCGCCAGCTGGTGAGCCGGCAGGTGGCGCTCGCCGACGTGCTGCGCGACAAGGGCCTCGTGCTGAGGTCGGACCTCATCGTGGCGAAGGCCCACTGGGTGACGCCCGTCTTCGAGCCGCGGCGCTACGACACGTGGTTCTTCGCCGCGCTGATGCCGCCGTTCCAGGTGGCCGACGGCGAGACCACCGAGGCCGACCAGGCGGGCTGGGTGGTGCCCGAGGAGCTGCTGCGCGAGTATGCCGCAGGCTCCGCGCTCATGCTGCCGCCCACCGTCATCTGGGTGGAGCAGGTGCGTGAGGCGTCGTCGGCCGCGGACTTCGTGGTGCACAGCGAGTCGCTGCCGCTCGTCATGCCCGAGGTCGTCGCCGGCCCGTCCGGCGCCGCCATGGAGATCGTCGAGCGGTGACCGTCGTGGCGTCGCCGGTCCGTGGCCGGGAGGTGCGGCCGTGAACGGCACCGCAGCCGACCCGGCCTGGACCGGCGGCGTCACGAGCGAGCGTGCCGAGTGCGTGCTCTGCCCCAACCCGGGGCCGATGACCCTCGACGGCACGAACACCTGGCTGCTCGCCGAGCCCGGCTCCGGCGAGGTCGTCGTCGTCGACCCGGGGCCCCTCGACGAGCGGCACCTCCAGCACGTGCTCGACCGGGTGGCCTCGACCGGGCGGCGGGTCGCGCTGACCCTGCTCACCCACGGCCACGACGACCACGCCGAGAGCGCCGACCGCTTCCACGAGCTGACCGGCGCCCCGGTCCGCGCCTTCGGTCGGGGTCACGACGACCTGTGGGCCGGCGAGACCATCCGGGTCGGTGGCCTCGAGATCCTCGCCGTCGAGACGCCCGGCCACACGAGCGACTCCTTCTCCTTCGTGCTGCCCGCCGACAACACGCTGGTCACCGGCGACACCGTCCTCGGTCGCGGCACCACCGTCGTCGCCTGGCCCGACGGCAGCCTCGAGGCCTACCTCGCGTCGCTCGAGCGCATCGAGTCACTGACGCGTGCCGGCACGGTGACGAGCCTGCTGCCGGGGCACGGGCCGTTCGTCGCCGACGCCGCGGCGACGGTCACCTTCTACCTCGAGCACCGCGCGGAGCGCCTCGACCAGGTGCGTCAGGCGGTCGCCCGGGGCGCGCAGACGGCATACGAGGTCGTCGAGCGCGTGTATGCCGACGTGCCGCGCAGCGTGTGGCCTGCCGCCGAGCTGTCGGTGCAGGCGCAGCTCGAGTACCTCCGCGAGCACGGTTGAGCGTCGCGACGCTCGCGAGGGCGGCTCTCGACCTCGTCGGTGACCACCGCCGGGTAGTGCTCGGCATCGCCGGGGTGCCGGGTGCCGGCAAGTCGACGCTCGCCGACGCCCTCGTCGCCGCGGTGGCCGCGGCTCGGGGCGAGGACTGGGTGGCGCACGTGCCGATGGACGGCTACCACCTCGCCGACGTGCAGCTCGAGCGTCTGGGAGCGTTGTCCCGCAAGGGTGCTCCTGACACGTTCGACGCCGAAGGCTACGCGCACCTGCTGCGCCGCCTCGTCGACGAGCCCGACTCGTGGGCCTACGCGCCCGGCTTCGAGCGCACCCTCGAGCAGCCGATCGCCGCTGCCGTGGTGGTGCCCCCGAGCGCTCGCCTCGTCGTCACCGAGGGCAACTACCTGCTGCTGCCCGAACCGCGCTGGCACGCAGCACGATCCGCCATCGCCGAGGTCTGGTACGTCACGGGTGACGACGACCTCAGGCGCTCGAGGCTCGTCGAGCGGCACGTGACGTTCGGCAAGTCGCCGGACGCCGCGGCCGCCTGGGTCGAGCAGACCGACGAGGTCAACGCCGCACGCATCGCCGCGGCCGCAGGCGCCGCCGACCGCGTGGTCGTCAACGGGCCGGACGGCTGGTCGTTCGCGAGCTGAGCTGGTGGGCAGACGGATGCGCCGGCCGCCGCATCCGGCGGCGTGGGCGGGTCAGCGCGCGCGGCGCTTGAGGCGCTCGACGTCCTGGAGCAGGACGGCTCGTGCCTCCAGGCGCAGCCAGCCGCGCGTCGCGAAGTCGGCGAGCGCCTTGTTGACCGTCTCGCGCGAGGCGCCGACGAGCTGGGCGAGCTCCTCCTGCGTGAGGTCGTGCGAGACCATGATTCCGCCCTCGACCGGACGGCCGAAGCGCTCGGACAGGTCGAGCAGCGCCTTCGCGACGCGACCCGGCACGTCGGTGAAGACGAGGTCGGCGAGGTGGGCGTTGGTGCGGCGCAGACGCTGGGCCAGGGCCGCGAGCAGCGCCTTGGACACCTCGGGGCGGCCGGACAGCAGGCCCGTCAACGACTCGTTGCCGACCCCGAGCAGCTGCGTCTCGGCGACCGCCGTGGCCGTCATCGTGCGCGGGCCCGGGTCGAAGAGGCTGAGCTCGCCGAACATCTCGCCCGGGCCGAGGATGGCGACGAGGTTCTCGCGCCCGTCGGGGCTCGTGCGGCCGAGCTTGATCTTGCCCTCGGCGATGACGTAGAGCGTGTCGCCGCGGTCGCCCTCGTGGAAGAGCACGTCGCCGCGCTCCATGTGCGAGCGGCTCATCTCCGACAGCAGCGCCGAGGCCGCCTCGTCGTCGAGAGCCTTGAACAGGGGGGCGCGCCGCACCACGTCGAGATCCACGGGGTCAGTGTGCCACGTCGCCTCCGTGCTCGCGCCGCCATCCGTCGCGAGCACCGTCACGTCGTCGACGGCGCCCGCTCACGCCTCGATGCGGTAGTCGATCGGCTTGCAGACTCCGTTGTTCGACTTCTCGGCGGAGCACGCGGTGAGACCGACGACGAGGTCTGCCTCTGCGCGCACGACGAACCGGTCGCCGGCACGCGACGTCGGCGGGTCGATGTGGAGCTCGCCGTTCCGCTCGGCCCACACGTTCATGAAGATGTTGAGCGTCGTGCCGATGCGGTCGGACGCGACGCCGAAGCGGCTCATGTTCGAGGCGAGGTTCTCGAAGCAGCTCGGGTGGTAGGCGCCCCCGAGCTCGGGGTAGAGCAGGTCGAACGTCTGCTGGCTGCACGGCGTGAGCAGCAGGTCGTGGCGGCCGCACGTGTCCTCGACGACGGTGGCCATCGGCGTGCTGCGGTTGCTGTAGAGCACCGTTCCCGTCGTGACGATCGTCGAGTTCGCGTAGTCGATGGTGCGTCCGGAGCTGAGCCACTCGTCGTGGTCCTCGGCCATCACGGCGAAGAAGTCGCTGACCTGCTCGCCCGTCGGGTCCACGACGACGAGGCGCTCGCCGGCGCGCAGGAGGAAGGCGGCGCCGGTCTGGGGGGCGAGTCGGGTGAGCTCCACGTCGCCACCGTACGCCGGGACGAAGACCGGGCCTCCCGCCCCGAAGTGCCGGCCCTGGCCCGGGATCGGCGTCGGTGCCGTCGATGGCTGCGTGGGCGGAGCGCTCGTCGTGGTCGGGGCGTCCTTGGCGATGGTCATCGGCGGTCCTCCTCGTCGGCGGGGGTGGATGGGGTCGGGTGCACCTCGAGCGGCGGTTCCCAGCCGGGGTCGTGCGCGCGACCGGAGTACTGGAGCGCCTCGCTGCTCTCGCCGTGGTCGGCCACCATCGGGTTGACCGAGCCCTGCAGGTCGACGTCGCGGCGCCGGATCGTCGAGCGCATGCCGTCGAACCGGCCGTCGGCGCGCAGCTGCTCGAACTGGTCGTGGGGGTTGAAGACCAGGGTCGCGAGCGGGGCCCGACGCGCGACGCGGGACGCCGCCGGGTGCAGGCCGACGATGAAGTACGCCGTGCCTGCGACGCTGAAGGCGAAGTGCGGGTCGGTGGGGTCGGCCCCGACGCCCCGCGCCCACGTCTCGTCGTCGGCGTCGTGGAGGCGCTGGAGCAGCCTGAACAGCGAGGACTCGAACGCGCCCTCGTCGTCGTGCGCGGGTCGGCGGAAGGTGACGATGAAGGAGTGGAAGCCGTCCTCGCCGGCGATGCCGTCGGCGAACCGCGTGAGCCGCTCGAGCAGCAGCTGCGGGGTGTCCGGGCCGTCCATGTCGTCGAGGACGGCGTGCTCGAAGTTGCCCCGGCGGAACACCGACTTCGCCCCGAGGCACGGGAACTCGGCGTGCGTCACCATGAGCTCCATGGCCCGGACGACGTCCTGGTCGGGGGCGTGGTGCAGGTGCATGGCGTGGAGCGCGTCGAGCGTCGTCTCGAGTCCGCGCTCGTCGGTCGCCGCCTCCGGCGTCGTCGACGTCTCGGACGCGCCAGCCCGCGCGGCAGGCGCGGGCGCCGAAGCGCTGTCGTTCGCTTCCCGGTACATGTCTGCCTCCCTCCGGCAGGCAGTTCGTACCCATCTGCACCCTCCGGACGCACGCGGGACCGCGAGGAACGTTCGGGCGCAGCGGTCCTCGCCGCGGCCCCGGGGAGGTTGGCCGGCCCCTCGCCGACGCCGGCCGAGCGCACCGGGCGTGACCCAGCGCGGCGGCATACAGTGTCGTCCGTGTCCCCCCGCGCCATCGTGACTGCCGACGAGACCTCGATCTCGCGGACGCGTCGCGCCCGCAAGATGTACCGGTCGCTCCACGAGCGCTACCCGTACGCGCACTGCGAGCTCGACTTCACCACCCCGCTCGAGCTGCTCGTGGCGACCATCCTGTCGGCGCAGACCACCGACGTCGGGGTCAACAAGGTGACGCCCATCGTCTTCGCGAAGTACCGGACGGCCGCCGACTACGCCGGCGCCGACCGCACCGAGCTGGAGACGATCATCCAGCCGACCGGGTTCTACCGGAACAAGGCCGACGCCCTCATCAAGCTCGGCATCGCCCTCGTCGAGAACTTCGACGGCGAGGTGCCGCCGCGGCTCAAGGACCTCGTGACGCTCCCGGGGGTCGGGCGCAAGACGGCCAACGTCGTGCTCGGCAACGCGTTCGACATCCCGGGGATCACCGTCGACACCCACTTCGGTCGGCTCGTGCGCCGCTTCGGCTGGACCGAGGAGGAGGACCCCGTCAAGGTCGAGCACGAGATCGGCCGCCTCTTCATGCGCAAGGACTGGACGATGCTCAGCCACGTCGTCATCTTCCACGGGCGCCGCACGTGCCACGCGAAGAAGCCCGCCTGCGGCGCGTGCCCGGTGGCGCGCTGGTGCCCCAGCTACGGCATCGGCGAGACCGACCCCGACAAGGCCGCGAAGCTGCTGAAGTACGAGCTGGCGCCGAAGTGACGAAGGTGGTCAGCGGCATCGCGTATGCCGGCAGCTCGGGTTCCATCGACCCTGCACCCGTTCAGGGGCGGGGTCGCCTGCCCCGTCCGGCCTGGATGGACGCTGCCGTGCAGCGGCTCGAGAGCTTCCAGCCGGAGTGGTTCGCGCGGTTCGCACCGCCCGACGACGACGCCCGCGAGTCCGCCGTCCTCATCCTCTTCGGGCCGCCGCCCGCCGGTGCCGACGACCCCGGTGAGCACGTTGTGCTCATCGAGCGCTCGCACACGATGCGCACCCAGCCGGCGCAGATCGCCTTCCCCGGCGGCTCGCGCGACCCCGAGGACGCCGACCTCGTCGCCACGGCGCTGCGCGAGGCCCACGAGGAGACGGGGATCGAACCCGACGGCGTCGACGTCGTCGTGCAGCTGCCGCCGATCTTCCTCGCCCCGGCCCAGTTCGTCGTCACCCCGGTGCTCGCGTGGTGGGCACAGCCCTCGCCCATCGGCGTGCGTGACCCCGCCGAGGTGCATGACGTGCTCTCGGTGCCGGTGTCGCACCTCGTCGAGCCGGCCACGCGCTTCTCCGTGACCCACCCGTCGGGCTACGTCGGGCCGGGCTTCGACCTCGACGACCTGTTCCTCTGGGGCTTCACGGCAGGGCTCGTCAGCAGCGTGCTCGAGCTGGGCGGGCTCTCCGTGCCGTGGGACACCGACGTCAGGCGTGCTCTGCCCGAGCGCTTCCTGGGCGGGAGGCGCTGATGAGCGGAGGCACAGTGCTCGACATCGCCCTGGGACTGCTGCTGCTGGCGTACGCCTTCTCCGGCTACCGGCAGGGCCTGATCCAGAGCGTCTCGTCGCTGCTCGGCTTCTTCGCCTTCGCGATGCTGGCGGTCTGGCAGCTGCCGGGGATGCTGGCCCGCTGGGACGCCGTGGCCGAGAACGACCGCACGCGCGTCGTCGTGCTCATCGTCGGGGTGGTGGCCTTCGGGTGGCTCGGCCAGTACCTCGGCAGCCTGCTCGGGGCGCAGATCCGCAAGCGGGTGGGGCAGACGTCGCTGCGGCGGCTCGACTCGGTGCTCGGCGCGGTCGTCGTCATGCTGGCGGCGAGCCTCATCGTCTGGTTCATCGGTGGCGCGCTGCGCACGGCGGGCAACCCGGCGCTGTCGAAGGCCATGGCCGAGTCACGGGTGATGCGCGTGGTCAACTCGGTCGTCCCCGAGGAGACCGGCGACGTCTTCGCCAGCTTCCGCGGGTTCCTGTCGAGCCAGGGCTTCCCGCAGGTCTTCGGCGGGCTGGCCCCGGAGCCGATCACCCCGGTGCAGGACCCCGACCCCGCCGTCGCGCGGTCGCAGGCGATCCGCGCTGCCGGGCGCTCCGTCGTCAAGGTGACCACCCAGTCCGAGTCGTGCCAGCGCGGGCAGGAGGGCACCGGCTGGGTGCTCTCGCCCGGGCACATCGTCACGAACGCCCACGTCGTCGCGGGCGCCGACCAGGTGCGCATCGAGGCCGGCGACCAGACCCTCCGGGCGCGGGTCATCGTCTTCGACCCGCGGCGCGACCTCGCCGTGCTCAGCGCGCCGGGCCTGTCCGCGCCGGCGCTGCCACTGGGCGGCGAGGTGACGCGGGGCGACTCGGCCGCCGTCCCCGGCTTCCCGCTCGACGGGCCCTACCGCGTCGTCTCGGCCCGCGTGCGCGCCCAGCTCGACGCCCGCGGACTCGACATCTACGGGCGCGAGCGCGTCGTGCGCGAGATCTACTCGCTCGCCGCGACGGTGCAGCCGGGCAACTCCGGTGGGCCGCTCCTCGACACGCAGGGCCGCGTCGTCGGCGTCATCTTCGCGAAGTCGCTCGAGGACGACACGACGGGCTACGCACTGACCCTCGCGGAGGCCAAGCCCGTCCTCGACGCGTCCGCCAACGCCCAGCTGGAGGTCGACACCGGCGCCTGCGTCGCCGGCTGAGCCGACGGACCCCCCGTCGCTGTCGCTGCGCCCACTGCCGCGCAGGTGTCGCCGGTGCCAGAGTGGTGCCATGCAGGTGTCGTTCGTCAGCGCTGACGGGATCACCGACCACGGGGTGGCCGACCTCGAGACGCTGCTCACGCGCAGCGACGGCTTCGCCTGGGTCGACGTGCCGGACTGGGACGCCGAGGCCGAGGCAGTGCTCGCGGGACCGATCAAGGCGCACCCGTTGGTCCGGCAGGCGTGTGCCGAGCGCAACTTCGTGCCGACCGTCCACGCGTACGAGCACCAGCTCTTCGTCATCCTCCACACCGCGCTGGCGGGGGAGAGCGGGCACGTGCACGTGCTCGAGCTCGACATGGTCGTCGGGGAGCACTGTCTCGTCACGGTGCACGGGCCGCGCAACCCGGTGGTGTCGGCCGAGGCAGCGAGCGAGGAGACCCGCGGGGTGCGCGCGCGTCTCGAGGCCGGGCGGCTGCGTCCGCAGTCGACGCACGACCTCGCGTACGCCATCGGCTCGGCCATCGCGCGCCGCCAGAGTGCCGCCGTGCGCCAGGTCGCGACGCGCCTGCCGCCGATGGAGGAACAGGTGATGGCCACCGACTTCCACCGGCCCGAGGCCCTGCTCGAGCAGCTCTTCCTCGTGCGCCACGAGCTGATGACGTCGCGCACGATGGCGGCACAGGCGTACGACATCCAGGCCCGCATCCACTCCCTCGAGCGGTTCGTGCCCGAGGAGGCCAAGCGGCACGCCCGCGACCTTGCCGAGCAGTTCGAACGCGTGCGCAACCTCGCGGACGGCGAGATGCAGTTCCTCGTCGGAGTCATCGACCTCTACCAGACGCGGGTCACGACGAAGATGACCGTCGCCATGGAGCGGCTGGCCGTCATCGCGGCGATCACGCTCCCGATCACCGCCATCGCGTCGGTCTACGGGATGAACCTCATCGTCAACGACGAGACGCACGTGCCGCAGCTGGTGGTCGTGCTCGGCGTCATGGCCGTGATCAGCCTCGGCCTGCTGCGCTGGGCCCACCGCCAGGGCTGGTGGTGAGAGTGGGTGAGTATCGACGCGTGGAGGTGACGTCCCCCGGTCTGGTGACCGACCTGGCGCTGCTCGAGTTGCAGGGCTCGACCGTCACCGACCGCGGCGACCACCTCGTCGTGCGCACCGACGCCAACCCGACCTTCTGGTGGGGCAACTTCGTGCTCGTCTCGGGTCCGGCTCGTGCCGCCGACCTCGACCACTGGGTCGCGACCTTCGAGCGGGAGCACCCTGACGCTGCGCACCGCGCGATCGCCTTCAGCGAGGTGGGCGGCGACACCGCGGCCTGGGTCGAGCAGGGGTGGGACGTGGAGGTCGACGTGGACCTCGCCACGACGACAGTGCCGTCGGGCGGGGCCGCGCCCGACGGAATACGGCTGCGGGAGCTCGTGAGTGACGACGACTGGGAGCAGTCGGCCGAGGTCGGCGGCAGCGACACCCCCACGGACCGCCGGGACGGGCGCCTCGAGTTCGAGCGCCGACGTGCTGCCGCCCAGCGGGGCCTCGCCGAGTCGGGTCGCGCGCGTTGGTTCGGGGCGTTCGAGGGCGACCGTCTCGTGAGCAACCTCGGCATCGTCAGGCTCGACGGACTGGCCCGCTATCAGGACGTCGTCACCCTGGCGACCCATCGAAGGCGTGGCATCGCGGGGGCGCTGGTGCGTGCTGCCGGCGCGTGGGCCCTCGAGGACCCCTCTGTCACAAGGCTGGTCATCGTCGCCGACCTCGACGGGCCTGCCCGTGGTCTCTACGAGCGGGCCGGCTTCGTCGAGGTCGCGCGCCACGTCGCCGTGTCCCGTTCGATCCGGTAGACGCCACGAGTGGCCGGTGCCCGGGGCGGGCACCGGCCACTCGTGGCGTGACGACGGTTGTGGAGGTGGCTGGGTTCAACCGGTCTTGACGGCGAGCACCGGGCACGCGGCGTCGAGCAGGAGGCGCTGGGCCGTCGAGCCGAGCAGCAGCTTGCCGACGGGCGAGCGGTGCCGGATCCCGATCACGAGCATCCGCGGAGCCTCCGCCTCGATGATCCCCAGGATCGCATCGGCGGGATCGGTGCCGTGCTCGACCCGGCGCACCTCGTGCTCCACCCCGGACTCGGCGAGGTCGGCATCGAGGCGGTCGAGGTCGGAGCCCTCGGCCCGGTGCGCGTCGACGAGCTTGTCGTCGCGGGACATGTTGACGACGAGCACGCGGTCGCCGTGTGCCCGGGCCTCGGCCGTGGCTGCTGCCAGCGCTGCCTCGCCCTGTGGGGTAGGGATGTAGCCGACGAGGATGGTCATGCCCGTGCCTCCTGGTTGACCTCGGACGCCAGGGGCGAGCCGGGGCCGCCCTTGTCGCCCTTGTTGGCACGAGTGGTTCGGATGAGCTTCGCGATGAGGGGCCACAGGATCGTCAGCACGATGATGCCGTAGCAGGCCCAGGCCACCGGGCCGCCGACGAGGCCGCTGACCTCGCCGTGCGAGAGCTGCAGCGAACGTCGCAGGTGCAGCTCCGCGATGGGGGCCAGGATGACCCCGATGATGAGCGGCAGCACCGGGAACCCGAAGCGGCGGATCGCGAAGCCGATGAGGCCGATGGCGAGCAGCAGGTAGAGGTCGAAGGGCTGGCCGTTGACCGCCCACGCGCCCATCGTCGCGAAGAAGAGGATGCCGGCATACAGGTAGGGGCGCGGGATCTGGAGCAGCTTGGCCCACAGGGGAGCGAGAGGCAGGTTCAGCGCGAGCAGCAGGGTGTTGCCGACGAAGAGGCTCGCGACCAGCGTCCACACGAGCGCGGGCTGCTTCTCGATGAGCAGCGGGCCCGGCTCGAGCCCTCGCCCCTGGAGGAAGGTGAGGATGATCGCCGCGGTCGCGTTGGTCGGCAGGCCGATGGCGAGCAGCGGTACGAGCGTGCCTGCGGCGGACGCGTTGTTGGCGGCCTCCGGTCCGGCGACGCCCTCGATGGCGCCGTGGCCGAACTCCTCCGGGTGCTTGGTCAGCTTGCGCTCGGTCACGTACGACAGGAAGGTCGGCACCTCGGCGCCGCCGGCGGGGATGGCACCGAAGGGGAACCCGAGGGCGGTGCCCCGCAGCCACGGCTTCCACGACCGCTTCCAGTCCTGCCGACCCATCCACGGCTGGCCGACCGGGATGACGCCGGCAGCCTTGCGCCGCAGGTGCGCTGCGACCCAGAGGGCCTCGCCGACGGCGAAGAGCCCGACCGCGACGACGACGATGTCGATGCCGTCCGCGAGCTGCGGGAGGTCGAACGTCATGCGCTGCTGCCCGGTCACCTTGTCGATGCCGACGATGCCGATGGACAGGCCGACGAGCAGCGCGGCGAAGCCGCGCAGCCGGGAGGAGCCGAGGACCATGCTGGCGCCGACGAAGGCGAGCATGATGATGGCGAAGTACTCGGGGGAGCCGAGGTCGATGGCGAACGAGACCACCTGCGGCATGACGAGCACGAGCAGCACCGTGGCGATGGTGCCGGCGACGAACGAACCGATGGCAGCGGTGGCGAGCGCCTGGGCGGCGCGTCCCGCCTTGGCCATCTTGTTGCCCTCGAGGGCCGTGACGACCGAGGACGACTCGCCGGGTGTGTTGAGCAGGATCGAGGTCGTCGACCCGCCGTACATGCCGCCGTAGAAGATGCCGGCGAACATGATGAGCGCCTGGGTGGTGTCGAGCGTGAACGTGATCGGCAGCAGGAGGGCGACCGTCATCGCCGGTCCGATGCCGGGCAGCACGCCGACGGCCGTGCCGACGACGACGCCGACGAAGGCGAAGAGCAGGTTCAGCGGCGTCATGACGTGGCCGAACCCCTCGATGAGGTGGTTGAAGTTGTCCATCACAGAATCCCTTGCAGGACGCCGGCGGGCAGGTTGACGCCGAGCCCGATGGCGAACACGTAGAAGGTGAGGAGCGAGATCGCGAGCCCGGCGAGGACGCCACGCACGTAGTGGCGGTTGCCGAGCGCGAACGCGCAGCCCGCGAAGAGGAGCGTGCCGGCGATGACCCAGCCGAGCGTCTCCATGAGGGCGGCGCTCACGCCGAAGACGACCACGAGCAGGCCGACGGTCTTCCAGTCCGCCTTGCTCGTCAGGTCGATGTCCTCGCCCTCGTCGGCCGCGCCGACGCCACCGCGCCGGATGTCGATGGCGTAGAGGACGGAGACGATGAGCAGCAGGATCCCGAGGATGGTCGGGATGACCTTGGGGCCGAGCGAGTCGTTGCTGCTGGCCACGGGGGCGAGTGAGGCCGCGTTGACGAGCAGGAGGATGCCGAGGCCGGCGAGGGCCGCGCACATTCCGTACTGTGCGCGGTCCCCGCCCTGGGTCTCGACGTCCTGGGCCGCGGTGCTGTGGTCAGTGCGGTCAGGAGTCACGTCGGACATGTCAGCTCGTCAGTCCCAGGCCCTGGAGGATGTCGGCGACGGCCTTGTCCTGGTCCTTGAGGAAGGTGCCGAACTGGTCGCCCGTCTCGAACGCGTCGGTCCAGCCACGCTTCTCGAGCTCGGCCTTCCACGCGTCGGTGCCGTGCATCTTGGTGAGGGCGTCGATCCAGACCTGCTTGTCGGCGGCCGAGATCTCCGGCGGGGCGACGATCCCGCGCCAGTTGGTGAAGGTGAAGTCGATGCCCGACTCCTTCATCGTCGGCACGTCGGGCAGGGCGTCGACACGCTTGTCGCTCGTGACGGCGAGGACGCGGATGGAGCCGGACTTCACCTGCTCGAGGAACTCGCCGAAGCCGCTGGCGCCGAAGGCGATCTTGTTGCCGAGGACCGCGGGGAGCAGCTCGCCGCCGCCGTCGTAGGAGATGTAGGAGACCTTGGTCGGGTCGATGCCCACGGCCTTGGCCAGCTGCATCGGCAGCAGGTGGTCGGGGCCGCCCGGGCTGGAGCCGCCGCCGACGTTGACCTTGCTCGGGTCCTTCTTCCACGCGTCGACGAGGCTCTTGACGTCCTTGTACGGCGAGTCCTTCGGCACGACGATGGCGCCGGCCTCCTCGATCAGCTTGGCGATCGGGGTGGTGTCGTTGAGCGTCGCCTTCGACTTCTGCGTGTAGGCCGCGCCCACGACGCCGAGGCCCATCTGCATGGCGAGCTTGCCGTTGCCCTTCTCGTTGACGACGCGCTGGAGGCCGACGGTGCCGCCGGCGCCCGGCAGGTTGAAGACCTGGATCGAGCCCGTGACCTTCTGGTTCTCGAGGACCTGTGCGACGGTGCGTGCGGTCGTGTCGTAGCCACCGCCGGGGCTGTTGGGAACCATGATCTGCAGGTTCGAGGCGGGGCCGGCTGCGGCGCCGGTGGACGCGCTGTCCTTCTTGGCAGTCGCGCCGCAGGCCGACAGGGCGAGGGCCCCTGCCGCGGCGATCGCGAGGACGGCGCTGATGCGGACGGGGCGGGCGTGGCCGCCGGAGGAGGTGCTGCGAGTGCTCATCGGTGAGATCTCTTTCGCGTTCATGGGCTGGAACGGCATGATCGTGCCCGCACCCGATGCAGGGTGTCCCCCTTGTGTCACCAATGAAGGTTGAGTTCGTTGTGGTCAGGCAGAGCAGCGGCCGGTGGTTCGGTCGGCTGACGCTCACCGGGCAGCTGTTCGCCGTCCAGGTGCTCATACTCGTCGGCATCCTCGTCGCGGTCGGCTTCGTCTCGCTGGCGCAGTCGGAGGCGACGTTCACGCGCACCGAGGGGCGACGCGTGTCGGCGATCGCCGAGCAGATGGCGAGCACCCCGATCGTGCGCACCGAGATGGCGCCCGGCGGGGTCGTCAACGTCCTGCCGTCGCTGATGCAGTCGATCGTGACGCAGTACAGCGTCACGTCGATGACGGTGGCCGATGCCGACGAGATGGTACGCGTGTCGTCCGATCCGACGCTCGAGCGCGCGCCCATCCCGCTCGGGTCGCCGGCGGTGGCCGACGGGGCGAGCTGGACGGGCGTCATGGACGTGCGCGGCGAGCGGATGATCGTCGCGCAGAGCCCGCTGCTCTTCGTGCCCGACCCGTCGCAGACGGGTCCGCAACCTCCCGTCGGCACGCAGCTGGGCACCGTCATGATCGCCGTGCACATGCCCTCGGCGCTCGACCGCCTCCAGGGCGCGTCGGCCTACCTGCCCACCTACCTCGGCATCGCGCTGGTGGTCGGCGGCTTCGGCTCGTGGCTGCTGTCGCGACGCATCAGGCGACAGACGCTTGGCCTCGAGCCGGCCGAGATCACCGGTCTCGCCGAGAGCCGAGAGGCGATGCTCTTCGGGCTGGCCGAGGGCGTCGTCGCGCTGGACACGAACGAGCGGATCACGTTGGTGAACAACGTCGCCCAGCGCCTGCTCGACCTGCCGGAGCACGCCGTCGGCATGCGCCTCGACGACCTGCCGATCGGGCCGCGCCTCCGTGACGTGCTGCGCGGGGTGGACGAGAACGGCGGCTCCGAACAGCCGCCCGAGAGCCGTGCGGACGCGCCGCGGGACCAGGTGGTGCTGCGCCGCGGACGGGTGCTCGTCATGAACCGCATGGAGGTCACCAAGGACGGCCGGCCGCTGGGGTCGGTGACGACCCTGCGCGACCGCACCGAGCTGGCCGACCTCGAACGCGAGCTGGGCTCGTTCCGCAGCACCACCGAGCTGCTGCGGGCGCAGGCGCACGAGTTCGCCAACCAGCTGCACACCATCTCCGGACTCATCCAGCTCGGTGAGTACGACGAGGTCGTCCGCTTCGTCGACTCCGTGAGCCAGCACCGCGCCCAGCTCGACCTCGCGGTGTCGCGCCGCGTCGGCGACACCGCGCTCGCGGCCCTGCTCATGGCCAAGGCCGCGCAGGCCACCGAGCGCCGCGTCGAGCTGCGGGTGTCGGAGGAGACCTCGATCGGCCGCCTGACGCAGCGCGACTCGGCCGACGTGTCGGTCGTCGTCGGCAACCTCGTCGACAACGCCATCGACGCCGTCGCGTCGTCGACGGGCCCGGAGCGCTGGGTCGAGCTGACCATCCGCCAGGACGCGTCGACGGTCGAGGTGAGCGTCGTGGACTCCGGCCCCGGCGTCGCCCCCGACGTCGTCACCGAGGTGTTCACGCACGGCTTCACGACCAAGGCCGCCCAGGCAGGTGAGCGCGGCATCGGACTGGCGCTGACGCGCCTGATCTGCCAGCGTCGGGGCGGCGAGGTGGATGTCGACAACACCCCGGACGGCGCCCGCTTCGTCGCCCGCCTCACCGTCGAGGCCGGTGCACCACACGCCAAGGAGACCGGATGATCCGCGTGCTCGTCGTCGACGACGACTTCATGGTGGCGCGCATCCATCGTGGGTTCGTCGAGCGGGTAGAGGGATTCGAGGTCGTCGGCACCGCGCGGTCGGGGGCGGAGGCGCTCGAGCTCGTCGACGGGCTGCACCCGGACCTCGTGCTGCTCGACCTCTACCTGCCCGACACCTTCGGGCTCGACCTCGTCACGCAGCTGAGGTCTGCCGGGGCCACGTGCGACGTCCTCGTCATCACCGCGGCGAAGGAGGCCGAGTCGGTGCGGCGGGCGGTCCGTGAGGGGGTCGTCGGCTACGTGCTCAAGCCGTTCGCCTTCCCGGACCTCGAGCAGCGGCTCCAGTCGTATGCCGCCGACCGGGTGCGAGCTCTCGCCGATGACGACCTCACGCAGGAGCGGATCGACGCCGCGTTCGTGTCGGGCCAGGCCGCAGCGGGGCGCGCGTCGGCACCCCTGCCGAAGGGCCTCAGCGCCGAGACGGCGGAGTCCGTGGCGACGGCGCTGCTGCAGGCGGCTGACAGTCTGTCTGCAACGGAATGCGCTGAGGCCGTGGGGATCTCACGTGTCAGCGCGCGTCGCTACCTCGAGTACTTCGTGTCCGGTGGGCAGGCCGTGGTGTCGCTGCGCTACGGCGCGACGGGCCGCCCCGAGCGGCGCTACCGCAGGGCCTGAGCGCGGTCACGTCCGACCACCCGGCCGTATGCCGGAGGGCACCGTCCACGCGGACGGTGCCCTCCGGCATACGTGCTCGGGATCGAGCGAGCAGGTCAGGTGACCTTGACCGCGCGGCTGGGGCTGTACGAGGCGAGGTGGTCGGTGTCGGCCGGCAGGTAGACGCGGTAGGTGAAGGTGCCGCCGAGTGGGAGCGTCGTGAGGCTGACGGCGCTCGTCACCGCCGGGCGCACGCTCACACGACGCACCGCACTCGCCGACCCGACAAACGTGTTCGACCCGCGGTAGATCCACTGGTAGTCGAGCGAGGTGGGCGGCTTGTGAACGACGGACACCGTGCCAGTGGAACTCGTCGTGCGGGTCGCCAACAGGGCCCACCAGTGGTTCCGGCCCGCCGCATGTACAACTGCATCGGGACTCCGGAAACGGCAGCGCCGTTGACGCCACGCGTGATCCGGGTGCTCACCGCGACCGAGCCCCCGTGCGTGACGGAGGTGACGTTGGACGCCATCGTCTCGGTGGTGCCGACGAAGCTGCTGACCGTTCAGACAGAGGTGGCCCCGGACGTTGCGTCCGGGGCCACCCGCTGCTGGAATCAGTGCCTACTTGAGGCTGATGTTGACCGTCCGGGCCACACCATCACCGACGTCGACCATCAGCTTGTACGTGCCCACGCTGAGGTTCTTGGTCGCCAGGTTGAAGATGTACTGGTCACCGGTCGTGTCGTAGCGGAACAGGCTGCCCGTGGTGGCGTTGGAGGTCGAGATCGCCTCCATGACGGTGCCGCTGGCCGTCACGCCGGTCCTCTGCAGGTAGAGCCGGGCCGTCAGGTCCTTGATGCCGGCGCTGGCGCCGGTCAGCTGGAACTTCACCGGAACCGTGCTGCCCTGCTTGAAGACCGAGCTGCCGTCGACGTTGATCGGCTGGAGGAAGCCCGACCACGCTGCCGTGACCGTCACCGTGAAGGTCTTGCTCGAGCTGTTCCCCGCCTGGTCCGTCGCCCTGCAGCTGACGGTCGTCGTGCCGAGTGCGAAGAGGCTGCCCGAGGCCCGGTCACAGGTCGCCGTCACTGCGCCGTCCACGAGGTCGGCAGCGGTCGGCGTCGCGAAGGAGACGGCGGCCCCGCCTGCGGAGGTGGCGCTCACGGTCTTGTTGGCCACGGCGCCGAAGACGGGTGCCGTGGTGTCCATGACCGTCACGGTGAAAGAGTTCGTGCCCTCGTTGCCCGCCGAGTCACGCGCTGAGCAGCTGACGGTCGTGGCCCCGAGCGGGAACTCCGATCCTGACGCCGCGGTGCAGGTGGCCTGGACAGCGCCGTCCACGTCGTCCGTCGCGGTGGGCTCGGCGAACGTGACCGTGGCGCCGGTGGGACCGGTGGCCTCGGCCACCACGTCCGCGGGGACGGCGACCTCTGGCTTGGTCCAGTCCTGCACCTCGACGGTGAACGTGCTCTCACCGGTGTTGCCGGCGGCGTCGGTCGCGGAGCACGTGACCGTCGTGACGCCCAGCGGGAAGAACGTTTCCGCGCCCGGGGAGCAGGTGGCCGTCAGGTCGCCGCTGACGGCGTCGTGGGCGGTGGCGACTCCATACTTGACGTGGTCCGCGCCCGTCGGCGAGGTGTTGCCGACGACGAGGTTGGCGGGTGCCGTCACCACTGGATCGGTCGTGTCGACGACCTCGACCACGAACGACTTGCTGGCGGGGTTGCCTGCCGCGTCTGTGGCGCTGCACGTGACAGTGGTCTTGCCCAGCGCGAACAGCGATCCGGAGGCGGCCGAACAGTGCGGCTGCACCTTGCCGTCCACGATGTCGGTGGCGGTCGCCTCGTCGTACTCGACCAGAGCACCGTCGGCGTCGACAGCCTCCGCGACGACGTCCCCGGAGACCGTCAGGGACGGAGCGGTCGTGTCCTCGACCTTGACGGCGAAGAACTTGGTCGCGGTGTTGCCGGCGGCGTCGGTCGCCTCGCAGACGACGGTCGTGGTGCCGAGCGCGAAGGTCGAGCCCGAGTCGGGGCTACACGTCGCGGCGACGTCACCGTCGACGACATCTACGGCGGAGGCTACGAAGTTCACGGATGCCCCGGCTGCCGAGGTCGCCTCCTTCGTCACGTCCTTCGGCACCGTGATGGCCGGGGCGGTCGTGTCCTCGACGGTGATGGTGAGGCGGTTGACGCCCTTGTTGCCGGCCTTGTCGGTGGCCGAGCAGGTGAAGGTGGTGGCGCCGAGCGGGAAGAGAGACCCCGAAGCGGCGTCACAGCTGACGCCCACGCTGCCGTCGACGTCGTCCGTCGCCGTGACCGCGTCGTAAGAGACGCTCGCGCCGCTGGGACCGGTCGCCTCAGCCACGACGTTCTTGGGGACCGTGACGACGGGTGCGGTCTTGTCCTGGATCGTGACCGTGAACGTGCCCGTGCCGGTGTTGCCGGCGCGGTCCGTGGCCGTGCAGGTGACGGTGGTGGCGCCGAGCTTGAAGGTTGTGCCAGACGCCGGCGTGCAGGTTGCCGGGACATCGCCATCCACCAGGTCGGACGCCGACGCGGGGTCGTACGAAACGGCCGCCTTGTCGTTGCCCCTGACGATGTTCGCCGGGGTCGTGACGATCGGCGCGGTCGTGTCAGTGACCTTGACCCCGAAGGGGTCGCTGGTGGCGGTGTTGCCCGCCTGGTCGGTCGCGGTGCAGGTCAGCGTCGTGGTGCCGACCGGGAAGGCGTCGCCAGAGGCGAAGGCGTCACCTGCGGCGGTCTTGCAGACCGGGGTGATCTCGCCGTCGACAGCGTCTGAGGCACTGGCCGAGAAAGAGACCGACGTGCGCGCGGCCGTCGCCTCCGTGGCCTTGGGTGCCACCACGGTGAGGAGCGGCCTGGTCGTGTCGACGATGGAGTAGGTGGCCGTGGCCTGGGCCGTGAGTCCACCTGCGTCCGTGACCGAGCACGAAGCCTTCTGGCTGCCGAGGCCGTCCGCGCTACGCGGTCCGGTGATCGAGCCAAGGGTGGCATCGAAGGACTTGCTGCCGTCCTCCTTGTCCGTGACGTCGCAGCGTGCCGTCGGGACGTTGCCGAACTCGTACGAGCTGCCGTTCACGACACCGCTGACGACGACGGTCGGGGCGGCATTCGCCGGCGGCGCCACATTGACGACGAAAGTCGCGGGGGCCAAGTTGAAGGTGCCACCCGTGTTGTTGTTCGTCTGCGACAGGGTGATGGTCGCCGTGCCGGTCTTCACAGCGCTGACGGTCAGCGTCTTGGTGGCGCCACACGAGGTGAACGTCACCGAGCTCGGCGAGACCGTGGCCACGGTGGTGTCCGAGGATACGACGCTGGCGGAGAAGGTGGTGTCACCGGTCAGGTTGCAGCCGTTCTTGCCGTCGCCGCTCTGGGTGATGACGGCCAGCGTTGTGCTCCCCGTTGCCCCAATGTTGAGCGGCATGGTCTCCGCCGCCGCATCGACCGTGGTGTCGACGCTGTTCGTGATGTCGTCGGCGGACGCAACGGATGCTCCGGCCCCGACGAGCGTGATGGCGGCTGCGAGCGCAGCCAAAAATGAGCGAGCGCGCATGCTCGTATGTCCCCTCATGCGTGTGATTGCCGGATATGACCCCCGAGTCCCGACGGCCCAAAGTTAGGCGTCGTATGGGTCTGTGTCCGAGAAATGGCCGATACGCGAACTTCATCGTCACGCAATGAAGTTCGACTTATCCTGATTGTCCGTAAAGGGCCTTTTGGTCCACCCCGAACGCGCAGCTCGTCGTGGGGGCGGGGATCGTTTTTCACGTCGTCAGCGGACGGAATGTCCCTGGATCAGGCCAATTGCCGACAAAACGGACCCTTCGCAGATAGCCTTCGCTGGTGGATTCAGCTGTAGGGACGGTTGACGAGCCAACTGCGACCGATACGGCGGCCCGACGGGAGACGGAGCGAGGTTCCCGGTTCGCCCCTGTCAGAGCGCACCCGTGGCTTGGGCCAATGGCGTCCGGGCTGCTCAGTCTCTTGGCGCTAGGGCAGGCAGTTCGAATCTGGGACTGGCGCCCCGGGACCCCGCTCGGTATGACGGGTGACGCACCGTGGATGGCGACGCTCGTTCGCGGGTACATCGAATATGGTCCCTACAACGACAACGCGCTGTTCGGTGCACCATACGTGCTCAATACCGGCTGGTCCTCCACGGGCAACGACGTGCACGTCTGGATCCTCACAGCCCTCGGTCTCCTCACCGGAGATCCCTTCACGGTCCTGGCGCTCTACTTCTTCCTGACTTTCCCGGCGTCCGCCCTGACCATGTACTGGCTCTGCCGCCGGTACTACATTGCACGACCTGCTGCGGTCATGGCGGGGGTCCTGTTCTCGGTTATCCCCGGTCACCAAGAGCGTTTTCCTCACCTTTTCCTGGCTGCTTACTGGGCCGTGCCCTTCGCAGCGTGGCTGATCATCGAGACCGCCCAAGGTCGGTCCGTCCTGAACGGGTCGCCTGCGAAAGCGGGCCTACGACGCGTTGCGCACTACGGCGTTCCGGTCCTGATGCTGGTCAGTATCGGGCTGGGAGATGTCTACTACGTCGCCTTCACCTTGGTGGTGGTCGCTCCGATCCTGCTGATGCGGCAGATGCGGCGGATTGACCTGCGCGAGCTCGCGCGGCTGTCCCTGCCTCTCGTCGTGATGGTGGCGCCTACGCTGGTCAGCATTGCGGCCGCCCGGCGACGCGCCGATCGGGACCTCCTCACCGGGTCGATGCCGTTCGGTCGTACCTTCTTGGACTCGAACAGGTGGGCCGGCCAGCTCATCGACCTGGTACTTCCTTGGCCTGGGCACCGAGTGCCGAATCTCGGTGCACGGACCGAGGCTTATGACGCACTGACCGGCACCACGGGCGAGGTGTCCGCGATCGGAGTGGTGGCCGTTATCGGCCTCGTCGCCCTTGTGGCCGTGGCATCCTCCTCGCTGCTTCGTGGTGGCCCGTCATCATTGCCTCCTTTGCTGGGAGCACTCTTCGTTGCCTCATTGATCTCGTTGGGTTTCTTCGCCCGCGGTGGCTTGGGCGCGCTGACGGCGTTTCTTGTCACACCGCAGATCCGCACGTGGTCTCGGCTCTTCCTGTTCATCGGGCTGTTCGCACTCCTCGCCATGGCGTGGTTCGTGACGCGTCTCAGAGCTCGAGCCGGTGGCCGGCGACGGATGGTCGCAGTCTCGGCTCTGCTACTGGTGGTTGGAGTGCTGGACCAGACCAATCCCGGGAGAGCGCCCGACTACACCGGCAACAGCGCGTACCTCGCGATCCTCAAGGACTTCGACGATCGCGTGCAGCAGAACCTCGGTGACGGCTGTGACGTTTTCGTGCTGCCGGTCGTCGGATTCCCCGAGGTGAACGACGACCTGTGGTCGGATCTCATGTCGCTCGGACTCGCATCGAACGACCTGCACTGGAGCTTCGGAGCGATCAAGGGCACGGCACAAGCGGACTGGCAGTTGGGTCTTTCATCCACCGACCCGCAGCGCATGGTCGAGGACCTGGCCTCGGTCGGTTTCTGCGGCGTGGTGGTCGAGTCGAGCTTCACGCAGCGCTCTCCCACCCTGGCTACGCAGATCCCGCGCCTTCTCGGAGGTGCGGTTGCGACCTCTTCGGATCAGAGGTTCGCCGCCTACCGCCTGGAGGGTGTGCGCAAGGAGATCGAATCGAGGCTCGGGAGTGCAGGAGTCGCGGCCAGGGCTGAGGCAGCTCTCCACCCCGTCATCGGCACGCTTGCTGGCGCCTGGGCAATGGATGAAGCAGCCGGACGCCGCTTTCCCTTGGGGCCCGGCCCATCGATCTCCTTGTCGAACATGAGCGGCAAGGATGTGGCCATCCGCCTTGACCTCACTCTCGTGGCAGGTGCAGACACAGGCGTGACCCTGCGCCTGGAGGCGCCGGGTACCAGGTCCGAACCGCTGACGTTGACACCGTCAGGGCGCGGAAGCCTGTCGCTCACGGTCACTGCCCCACCCGGCATGTCGAGCGTCGCGATCGTGACCACCGAAGAAGAGACGGACTGGACAGCCTTCTCAGACAAATCTCGTTTGCCGTCAGTGCAGACGATGACAGTCGCGTCGGTGGACCCGGCCGTGAATGTGGGAACGGGCCTGCCGACACCCTGAAGCGGCTCAGAGGTGGGTGAGGACCTGTTCGCCGATGTGGCGCATCCCGCGCAGCACCGCCCACACGGTGAGGTGGTCGAGGGTGGTGCCGGGCGCCGGGTCCCAGTTGGCGATGGCGGCCCAGGTCACCGTCCGGCCGTGGATGCTCACCGCGCCGACGTCGGCGCGGACGCCCGAGTCAGTTCCCGTCTTGTTCCAGAAGGCCGTCGGCAGATCCAGCGACGCGTGATGCGCGATCGGGTCGAGACCGCCCTGTTCGACGAGTGCCGACCCGACCATCGACTGGTCGACGTTGGCCGACAGCCAGTGGCGCACGAGCTGGTCTGCCTCTTGGCCCGTGGCCGTTCCCGTGGCCAGCCGGCTCATGAGACCGCTCAGCTCTGCGGCCGTTCCTGTCGACAGGGTGGCCGGGTGGTCGGCCTCCCGAACGTCGCGCACCTGGTCGTGCAGCGCCGTAGCCCGCAGCCCCAAGGAGGTCGCTCGCGCGGCGACCTCGGCCAAGCCGACCCGTCGCAGCAGGACGTTCGTCGCCAGGTTGTCGGAGACAGCACCGACCAACGCCGCCACGTCCACGAGGGGAAGGGTCTCGACAGAGAGGGTGTGCCACAAGCCCGAGTCGCCGACCCAGAGGTCGACGGTGCGGGTGAGCGGCTCGTCAGGCGACAGCTCACCCGCGGCGATCGCTCGGGCCGTCTCGACGAGGAGAAGGATCTTGCCGACGGATGCCGTGCGCAACGGTTCGTCCGTGCCCGCGACACCGAGCGGCATGCCTGACCCGTCACGGACGCAGACGGACCACGTGACCCCGCCCGCTTGTGGAAGCTCGAACTCCATGTCAGGCAAGGGATCCGAGCCACTTCAGGAGGGCAGAGTTGACCTTGTCGGGAGCCTCCTCGGTGAGAAAGTGGCCGGTGCCGGGGATCTTGACCAGGCGGTAGTCGCCGGGGACGAAGGCACCCGACCCGTGGGTGGCGGCGGCGATGACGCAGCCGTCGTCAGTGCCCTGCAGCTGCAGGACGGGCACGCGGATCGCGTGGCGGATGCGTCTCATGAACAGAGGCCCGTCGGGGCGGACCGACGAGCGACCGAGCCAGCGGTAGTGCTCGGCGGCCGAGTGGGCGACGAACGGGATCATCATCGCGTCGCCGTAGCGCTCGACGTCCTCCTTCCCGGGGAACGCGCCGAACGGCGAAGCCCATGAGCGCAGGAGGTTCTCGACGTAGTCGTGCGACCTCGCCATCTCGCGTTCGGGGACGAACGGCTTCTGGAGCGCCGCGATCCACGAGGAAGCCCGACGCTGTTTCGAGTCGGTCCACGTCGCGTGGCGCATGATCCGCGGATGCGGCATCGACAACGAGGCGATCGCCCGGGTCACGTCGCGGCGCAGCACCGGCATGCACCAGGCCACCCAGCCGCCCAGTCCCTGACCCATGACGACGGCATCCTGCTCGCCGAGCGCGCGGATGACGCTGGCGGCATCGAGCGTGGCCATGTAGGTGTCGTAGCCGCGGGGCGGCTTGTCGGAACCGCCGTAGCCGCGGAGGTCCATCGCGGCGACCCGGTAGCCGGCCTCGGCGAGCGCGACCATCTGGTGGCGCCAGGTGAACCAGAACTGGGGGAAGCCGTGCAGCATGAGCACCAGCGGGCCGTCGCCGAGCTCGGCGACATGGAAACGGGCCCCGTTCGCGGAGACGTAACGGTGCTCCCAAGGGCCGTCGATGTTGACGAAGGCAGCGTCGACAGACATGGGGAGGGGCGGTCAGGTCTCAGGCGTCGCGAGACGGATCAGGCTCTGCCGTCGGTGCGGCGGCCGTGGCAGGGATGTCCTTGCGGTCCCATTCGGGACGTGCGGCAGGGACGACCGTGCCGGGGTGCTCGGTCGCGGCCTTCAGTGCGGCGACGGTGGTCTGCGCCTCCGCAATCGTCTTCTCCGGCGTGGGCTTGACCGTCTTCATCTTGCGGACGCCCAGCATCGCAAGCACCCCGGCGATCAGCAGCATGACCACGGTGACGATGAGGAAGCTGAGCCAACGGGGCAGGCCGAGTGCCTCGATCCCCTCGGCGATCGTGATGAAGATGAAGTAGACGGAGTAGAAGACGATGACTCCTGCGGCGGCGAGGAGGCCGCCACCGACTCCCGCCTTCTTCACCTGCACCGAGACCTCGGCCTTGGCCAGGGCGATCTCACTGCGCACGAGCGTCGAGATGTCCTGTGACGCAGACGCGACCAGTTGGCCGAGTGTCCGCTCCTGCCGGGGATCCGTGCTCATCGGCTCACTTCCTCGGTTCTCGAAGTCGAATGTCTGGATGGCGACTGCGCGGGAGCGCCTACCGGTTGCCACCCTACTGCGAGGCCCTTACCCGAAGGTGCGCGGCAGGCGACATCAGGCCGGATCCCGCGGTGGAGCGCTGACGGTCGGGGCCTCGTACACGTCGGGAACGCCGTCCTCGTTGTGGTCTGCGGTCTCGGCCGCCTCGACGAGGCGGTAGTGGCGGTTGCGCAGTCTCAGCACGACGCTCGCGAGCAGCGCGGCGATGAGGCTTCCGCAGAGGACGGCGAGCTTGACGTGGTCGTCTCGCTCCGACCCCGACCCGAACGCCAGCTCGCCGACGAGCAGGCTGACCGTGAACCCGACCCCTGCGAGCAGGGACAGCCCGAGCACGTCGGTCCACGAGAGGTCTTCGTCCAGCTCAGCGCGGGTGAAGCGGGCGACCGCCCAGGTGCCACCCATCACTCCCACCGCCTTGCCCAGGACGAGACCAACAACCACTCCCATCGCGGCCGGATCCTTCAACGCGGATGAGAAACCGCCTCCGACCACGGTGACGCCCGCGGCGAAGAACGCGAAGACCGGCACTGCCAAGCCCGCAGAGAAAGGTCGGATCCGGTGCTCGATGCGCTCGGCCAGCGAGTGGCGGTCGGGGTCGTCCTCGACCTCTCGGCTCACGGGCACGAGCAGACCGAGCAGCACTCCGGCCACCGTCGCGTGCACCCCGCTCGAGTGGACGCAGACCCAGGCCGCGATCGCAGGAACCGCAAGCACCAGGGGATTCGTCAGCTTGCGCTTCAGCAGCAAACGCCACGTCAGGAGCGGGATGGCTGCGGCCAGCAGCCACAGCAGGTTGACCGCCTCGGTGTAGAAGACGGCGATGATCGTGATGGCGATCAGGTCGTCGACGACCGCGAGGGTCAGCAGGAACGACCTGAGGGCACTCGGGAGGTGCGTGCCGATGACGGCGAGCACGGCCAGTGCGAAGGCGATGTCGGTGGCCGTGGGGATCGCCCATCCGCGCAGTATGCCGCCGAGCTCGCTCCCGCTGGCGCTGCTGGACATGGTCACGGCGGTGGCGACGAACAGCAGCGCCGGCAGGGCAACGCCACAGACGGCCGCGGCGATCGGAAGTGCGGCCTTGCGTCGGTCCGCCAGGTCTCCCGCAACGAACTCGCGCTTGAGCTCGATGCCGGCGACCAAGAAGAAGACGGCGAGAAGGCCGTCGGCCGCCCAGGTCCCGAGTGAGAGGTCGAGGTGAAGCGCCGACGGTCCCACGACGGTGTCCCGGAGCGTCGAGTACCCCGCGCGCCACGGGGAGTTCGCCCAGACGAGCGCTGTGACTGCGGCGATGAGGAGGATCGCGCCGCCGACCGTCTCGGTGCGCAACAGCTCTGCGACGAACTTCGCCTCACGCCAGGTGCCACGACCAAGGAGGCGCTGACGTCGAGAGGGGCCACCTCCGCTGGCGGAGTCGGCGGGTGGGATCGCGGGCAGATCGCTCGCCATTGGGGTTCCTTCGGGCGCAGGGACATCGACCGCCGACCAGACTTCCCGGCACACCAAGACCCGACGTGTTGTCCGCGGGTCTCGCCAAGTCTAGCGAGAAGCCTTGGGACACGGTCAATTCGGACTATCGGGACATCCTCCGTGGAAGCTGCCTGTCTTTCGTACATTTGGTGCCGGGGCGGGAGGTTTCCCGAAAATCACATAGTTGGGGGGAATGACATGGGTTCAAACACAGAGCCTGGGTGGTACTACGTCGGCAAGGGGCAGCTGCGCTACCGCGACGAAGCAGGCTGGACGGCATACGAGATGGACACGCGGGACGTGCGCGCCTCGGAATGGCCCCCGGCCACGCCCGCGGAGATGGTGCAGGAGCTGCGGAACAGTGATTCCGAGCCGACGGTGCGTAAGTTCCCGGGTGCGCTGCGTCGTCTACGGCGCGTCAACCGTGGCACGGGGCGTCACCGAAGCGCCTGACCTGTCGCTTGACCGCGACGCGGAGCTGAACAGAGAGCTGCCGGGCCATCGGGCCCGGCAGTCCTCCTGTCTGGTGCGGGTCAGCGCCGACAGTTGAGCACTATATAGTCGCTAGCTCGTCCGACCTCGAGGCAGCCCGTCGAGCCGGCCAGTGTGAATGCCGGAGACCCCGGTCGAGCGACGACCAGGTCCGAGGCCTCGACAGCGCGACGGCCGCCATCTCGTCCCAGCCACACGTCGAGGTAGGCTGCTTGGTCCTCGGGTCGGAACGCATCGATGGGGTTGCTGACCCAGACTGTGACCCCCGCCGCTGCCAGGTCCTCGGCCAAGGGTTCGGGCGCAAGGACGACGTGGCTGCCGGCGAGGGCTTTGATGGCCTGAACGGTCTGGACTGGACCTTGCAGTACTGCGGTGCGCTCAAGGACAGAAGCCACGGCCACCACGGCGAGACCCATGGTCAAGGCACGGACCAGAACCCCCAGGGCCCTTGCACGTCGGGTGCGCTCGGACGCCTGGGCGGGATGGGTGGTGGGTGGCGTCGACCGTGTTGATTGGTCCCGCCCCACCAGGCGCGACAGCCCGAGGGCGCCAGGTCCGAGCAGGAAGAGCAGCAGCCACATGCCGTGTCGAGCGGACGTGACGGTTGCCCCGGCCATGCCGAGGGTGGCTACGAGCTCCCAGAATCGAAGTCGGCCGCGCAGAAGGGCGGCGAGGCCGAGTGCCAGTGCCGCCAGCACCATGAGCACGTCAAACACCGACCCGAGATCTGGCCTCGCCCAGAGCTCCGTGCCGCGACGGGCCGCCTCGTTCGAGAGGACGCCCACGTAGTAGTGGCCCGTCCGCAACAGGGCAGGGTTCACACATAAAGCGGCCACCGTCGCAAGGCCGACGATCAGCGCAGTCACCGGCGTGGCTCGAAGTCGGAAGAAAACCAAATAGCAGCCCGTGAGGGCCGCACCCACGAGCACACCCCCGTGCAGGTTCCCCCAAACCGCAATCAGGGGCACCACCAGCCAGATGAACCGGTTCGGGCTTCTCGACTGCGCGCGCAGGAGGACGATGAGCAGCGCGAAAGGCACGAGGGACAGCATCTGGGCGCGCACCACGCCGAACGTGGGCAGCATCCCGGACCCCACGAGCGCCAGTGACAGCGCAGTGGCGGTGCTACGCGCACCTGCTGCCACGGCATGGTGCGCGAGCGTCAGGAGCGTGATGGCAGAGAGCGCTAACAGCGCCAGGGTCAAGCCGGCAACTGACGCGGAGTGGATCCAGTGCATCGCCAGCTCCCCCAGGGCGGGCACATTGGGCCACTCACTCGTCTCAGCCGCCGCGAAGGGAATGCCGGCGGGCAGCATGCCTGTGGCGGCGATCCGATCTCCGAGAGCCACCATCCACATCGTGTCCGCGCCCGTGAGGATCCTGGGAGCCAGGTAGCAGGCCATCGCCGCGACCACGAGTGTCGGGAACCCGAAGATGGCGCCGGCTTTAGGCTGTCGTCGCAGCGAATCAACTTGGCGCGCAAGGAGGCTCGTCATGCAGTCCTGGCCGTCCTGATCGTTGGTGCTCTCATTGCTACCCCGAAGCGGCTACGGTGCGCCCACGCGCTCGAGTGATGGTGAGGCCCGTCGCAGACTGTACCGGCGCGACATGGCCGATTTGGACGGTACAGGGCACTACGTGGCATAGGAGACGTTTTTTCGATTTCAAGTACGTCGTGCACGGAGAGCCCTTACCTTCTGCTCGGGAGGGCTGCGCAGGGTGGCCCATACGGGAGGAAGCGTTATGACTCAGCTCGCAGCAAAGATCCAGACGATGCTCGCCCAGCGCGACAAGGGCGCGACGGCCGTTGAGTACGGCCTCATGGTCGCCCTGATCGCGGCCGTTGTGATCATCGGCGTCACAGCTCTCGGCAACACGAGTGGCAACACCTTCAACGACGTCTCGACCAAGATCTGACGTCGGTCTGTACATCGGGTCCGCTAGTTCTCTGCAAGTTCGCAAGGAAACTGCAAGAACGGAGCAAGTGGCTCAAGCCAACCCCAAATGGTCTCGGCTCTCCGGGGCGCAGACTTCCACAACCTCGTGGGAGCCTGCGCCCCTTTTTGTGTGAGTTCGTGATGTCAGTTTCTGCAAGTCGCAACGCCGTTGAGGATTGCAAGACTTTTCTTCCATTCCTGAGACAAGCGGTCAGTGCCCCACCTACCTTCTGCGTGGGGGGCTCACACCGGGTGGCCCCGAACGTGAAGGGAACACTGCAATGACCAAGCTCGCCGCAAAGATCCAGACCCGCCTCAACGTCTCGCGCGACAAGGGCGCCACGGCCGTCGAGTACGGCCTCATGGTCGCGCTGATCGCGGCCGTCATCATCATCGGCGTCACGGCGATTGGTAACAACTCGGGCGCCACGTTCAACAACGTCGCCACCAAGATCTGACGATCGGGGCGGTCCAGCCCCGCAAGGCCGACGGGCAACGCTACAGAGAGGAGGGGAAACACATGCGTACATCACCCAGGCCGCGGTCCCAATCGCCGCGATCGCGTCGCGAGCGAGGGGCGGCCGCGGTTGAGCTGGCCATCGTCTTTCCCCTCCTCTTCCTCGTGATCGCCGGCATCGTCGACTTCGGTCGGGCGTTTTTCACCCAGATCCAAGTCACGAACGCTGCACGTGAGGGAGCTCGCGCTGCGGTTGTCATGGTGCCGAACGCCGACGTCATCACCAGGGCGACCAACGCCGCAGCCGGAGTTCCTTCGGTTGGTGCCAGCGTCGTCGCCTCGTGCACAACGGGCGCCACGTCGGACGCCTCGGTCAAGGTGACCGCGCCGTTCCAATGGATCCTCTTGGGCCCCGCGATGTCGATGATCGGCAAGTCTTTCGGCGGCGGCAACGAGATCTCGTCGACGGGAGTCATGCGATGCAACGGATGAGGGGCTCCGCATCTCGACGAGAGCGCGACAAGGGTGCTGTCGCGTCCATCGCGGCAATCCTCGTCGCCAGCGGCGTCGTTATGGCAATGCTCGCCCTCACCGTTGATGTCGGAAACATCATGGCTGAGCGTCGCCAACTGCAGAACGGCGCCGACGCGGCAACACTCGCGCTCGCGCGCAGCTGCTCCAAAGTGCCGGTGTCGGCCTCGTGTTGGACGGCGGCTCAGGCCTCCAGCGCATTTGAGGGCCTGGCCGGCGCCAACTCGCTCGATGGGCTGCAGTCCTTGCCCACGACGGATGCTTCGAGCCAACCCCTCATCTGTGGTCGCAACGTGCCCACTCTGCCAACGTGCACGGTGGCGGCCTCTGCGGCGGATCTCACCGCTTGCCTTCCGCTGCCGAGCACGTTGGATGCCGCAGCTCCGTACGTCGAGACTCGCACGACGACAAAGTCAGCAGGGTCGCAGCCCAATGCGCTCACGAGCTTCTTTGCCAAAGCTGCGATCGCGGGCTACACCGACAAGCAGTACACCGCCTGCAGCCGCGCCGCGTGGGGGCCGCCGAGCGGCACGGGGGCAACTCTCCCGCTGACTATCGGCAACTGCGAGTGGGTCAAGCTGACGGCCAGCGGCACGAAGTACGCGCCCAGCCCGCCGTACTCGCCGGCGCCGGGCTCGGCGACGACCAGCCTGCCGAGCAACATCAAGGCCGGCGGATACGTCGTCGGAATCCAGTCGCACGCCGACTCCAACAACGTCGACCCCTCCTGCCGCAAGGCGAACGGTGAGTACTACCCGGGCGGCTTCGGCTGGTTGTCGGAGACGGACTGCGTGACGACGATCAATGCGGATGCGACGGTCGTGGGGGAGACCGGTGCGGCCGTGCCGAACGGCTGCAAGACGGCGGTGAACCTGAACCAGTATCTCGGTAAGGAGGTTTTCGTGCCGATCAGTGTCACGGCGACCGGCACCGGGACGTCTGCCACGTACACGATGGACGGGGTTGCCTCGTTCTTCATGGCCGGGTACTCCAGCCTGCCTTCCGGTGGCACGTCGGCTGTCTACAAGGACGAGCTCAACGTCTGCGCCAACAAGTGCGTCTGGGGCTGGTTCACCTCGGGCCTTATGCCCGTCAGCACATCGATCGGCCCCCCGAACTCCGCCAAGGGCGCCGTCAACATCGTTCCCTTGGGCTGACGATCACACCTCTCGTTCTTCCGGACACGCCACGATCCTGGGGGTCACAGACCATGAACCGTCGAATCCTTGCCATCCTGCTCGCAGTCCTGCTCGCCGTCGGAGGCGGCTTCATGGTCATCACCTATGCGCGCAACGCCGATGCCCGGGCGCTCGCCGCAGAGTCACCCGCGCGGGTCTACGTCGCGCAGAAAGCCATCCCCGCGGGGACGACGCTAAAGGATGCAGAGCGTGAGCAGCTCCTCGCGGAGACCGTCGTCGCGGCCAAGGCGCTCCCCGTCGGCGCACTCGACACCATCAACGCCGACAACAACAACCTCTTGGCGTTGTCCGACATCCAGCCAGGCGAGTTCCTGCTCGCTGCCCGCTTCGGCTCGACCCCCGTGGGGGACAAAGCGATCGAGGTGCCTTCGGGCATGTTGGCGATCTCGGTCCAGCTCACTGACCCGGCGCGGGTCGGCAAGTTCGTGACCCCGGGCTCCAAGATCGCGATCTACCAGAGCTACCAGATCAAGGATCTCCGGGACACGCCTGAGGCGAAGATCCTGAACGAGAACGACATCCACGGCACCAGCCTGTTGCTCCCTGACGTCCTGGTGATCGGCATGGGCGATGCGCCGCTGTCGGCCCCGGTCAAGGCCAGCCAGGAGGGCGATCAGCCCTCCGCCGAGAACCCGCAGCAGGCGGGCGGGTTCCTCGTCACCGTGGCAGTCAGTCCAGAGGATGCTCCCACCTTGGTCCACGGCATCAACAACCGCACCCTGTACGCCGCTCTGCGCGGCTCCGACGTGAAGATCGATCCGCGCCTCGAAGTGACCGACCTCAAGCAGCGTGTATCGGTGCCGACGCCATGACGATTCTCTGGGACGCATCGGTCGGCGGGGCAGAGACCTATCTCTTTGCCCTCGGCGGGGAAGCGCTGCACCTGACGTCGGGTCCGCGCGTCAGCCGCGCCCTCGAGGAGGAACCCTCGCATGCCCTCGTGGTTATCGGCCCCGACATCGACCTCGACTCGGCCTGCAGCCTGGCCGAAGAAGAACGCGTGGCGAGGCCCGAGCTCGGCGTCATCCTGCTCCGTCATCGCTTGGACGTCACCGTCCTTGCCCAGGCCCTGCGCAGTGGTGTCCGTGAGGTGGTCGCGGCCGACGACCAGAACGCGATTGCGGAAGCGGTCCGCCGATCGAACGCGCTAACCGCCCAGTTGGTTGGCCATGGTGGAGCAGCGGCGGGATCGCGAGACGGCAAGATCATCACGGTCTTCAGCGCCAAGGGAGGCGTCGGCAAGACCACGGTCTCGACGAACCTCGCAACCTACCTGGCGTCCACAGGCGCGCGTACCGTCATCGTCGACCTCGACCTCATGTTCGGTGATGTGGCGATCAGTCTTCAGCTCCAGCCGCCCGGATCGGTGCGTGACCTGGTGGCGATGAGCGGACACCTGGACGCGCAAGGCGTCGAGTCGGTCGTCACCCGTCACGAGCCGAGCGGCCTCGATGTCATCGCCGCCCCGGCGGACCCCGCGGACGCCGAGCGTGTGCCTTCGCACGTGGTCGTGGAGCTGCTGCGAGTCGCACGCGGCAGCTATGACTACATCATCGTTGACACGCCGCCGTCGTTCACCGAGCACGTGCTGGCCGCTTTCGACCTCAGCGACCTCACGGTCCTCGTGGCGACGCTCGACATCCCGGCGGTCAAGAACCTCCGAATCGCCATCAATACCCTGGACACGCTCGGTGCCTCGCGGGATTCTCGCACCATCGTGCTCAACCGTGCCGATGCCAAGGTCGGGCTGCGACCGGACGACGTCGAGGCGGCCCTCAAGCAGCCGATCTCAGCCAATATCCCCAACACTCTCGCCGTGCCTGCTTCGGTCAACCGTGGCGTGGCGATCGTTCTCGATGAGCCGCGCAGCCCGGTGGCCATGGCCCTTCGAGAGCTGGCGGACATAGAGATCCGGCAGCGCTTCGGCGAGGAGCTGCAGAACGGTGCCAAGCGAAGCGGCTTCGGCCTTCTGAGGAGCAAGCGATGAGCAATCTTGCCGAGCGACTCGACCGCGCCCGCGCGCAGCAGCAGATCGCAGTCGACAACGGAAGTGGGCAGGCCCGCCCAGCGGCCGGCCCGAGCCCTGCGGCGAAGCGCCGGGCGGTGGATCCGTTCGGCGGTGTCAAGGAACGTGTGCACCAGGCGCTCGTCGACCAGCTCGGCCCGCGGCTCTACGACCCGCACCTCGCCGAGGCCGAGCTGGCAGCCCAAGTGCGAATGACGCTGCAGGAGGTCATCGACCTCGAGCAGACGCCGCTCTCGCACGCCGACCGGACCCGAATCGCGCAAGACGTGTCGGACGACATCCTCGGGCACGGACCGCTTGAGCCGTACCTGCGTGACCCAGAGGTCTCCGAGATTATGGTCAACGGGCCGGACAGCATCTACATCGAGCGCGCCGGGAAGCTGTTCCCCGTCGAGGCGACCTTCTCCAACGACGCACACTTGCGGCGCACCATTGACAAGATCGTCGGTCGCATCGGCCGGCGCGTCGACGAGTCGAGCCCGATGGTGGACGCGCGACTTCCTGACGGGTCCCGTGTGAACGCCGTCGTGCCGCCGATCGCGTTGGACGGCTCGCTGCTCACGATCCGTAAGTTCTCGGCGGACCCGTTCACCGACAAGGACCTCATCACCTTCGGCACGATCACGCCTAACATCCGCGACTTCCTCGCGGCCTGCGTCAAAGGTCGGCGAAACATCGTCATTAGCGGCGGCACGGGTTCGGGTAAGACGACGACCCTCAACGTGATGAGCTCCTTCATCCCGGCCGACGAGCGCATCGTCACCATCGAGGATGCGGCTGAGCTGCAGCTCCAGCAGGACCACGTGCTGCGTCTCGAGTCGCGACCGCCGAACATCGAGGGTCGCGGCGCGATCCACATCCGCGATCTCGTCAAGAACACCCTGCGTATGCGTCCCGACCGCATCATCGTCGGTGAGATCCGTGACGGTGCCGCCTTGGACATGCTTCAGGCAATGAACACGGGCCACGACGGCTCGATCACCACGGTGCACGCGAACACGCCGCGCGACAGCCTCTCCCGCCTGGAGACGATGGTGCTCATGGCTGGCGTGGACCTTCCGGTCCGGGCTATCCGCGAGCAGGTGGCGGGCGCCGTCGACCTGATCGTCCAGCAGTCAAGGCTGAAGGACGGATCGCGTCGTATCACGGCGATCAGCGAGGTAGTCGGCATGGAGTCCGAAGTGATCACGCTGCAGGACATCTTCCTCTTCGACTATTCGGCGGGACGGGACGATGCCGGCCGCTTCCTCGGCGGCCTGGTCCCGACAGGAATCCGTCCCAAGTTCACATCCGACCTTCACGACCTTGGCGTGGAGCTTCCTGTGCAGCTCTTCTCCCGCATGGCGAGGTGACTTCATGTTGCGTCGACTGATTAAGACCGCCTTCGGCGGAGGCCTCGCGGCCGCCCTGTTGGCCGCTGGGCCATCGCACGCGACCGCGGCCGACTCGGTGAGCGTGGGGCTCAGCGGAGTCTCGACGACAACTTCGAGCACGGGATCGATCCTGACGGGCGTACTCACTCTCCGTAGCAGGTCCGCCGTGCAAGTCGATGCCAGCGCTCTGCGCATCCGGGTCGACGGAGTCGACTACAAGCCCACTGTCAAGCAGGCGCCGAAGCGCTCCCGCAAGGCCATGCTCGTCATCGACACCAGCGGCTCGATGGGGGTGACTGGTATGTCGACGGTGCGCACCGCCGCCAAGACGTTCCTCGCCACGGTGCCGACCGACGTTCTCGTGGGGGTCGCGTCGTTCGCCGACACAGCGGGCGTCGACCTCGCGCCCACCGTTGATCGCAAGGCTGTCCAGCGGGTGGTCGACGGTCTCGCCTCCCGGGGCAACACCAGCTTGTACGCCGCCATGTCGGCTGCGACCAGCTCGCTGGGGACGGCTGGGGACCGCAGCATCCTGCTCCTCAGCGACGGTGCTGACACAGTGGCGTCGAATGGTCCAGCCACCCTGGCGACGACCGTCGACAAGTTGCGCTCGGCCGGGGTTCGTGTCGACGTGGTGCGCTTCAAGACATCCGACCCGGACGCCGTCGCCGCCCTGGGCCGGTTCGCCGGTGCCAACGGCGGATCCGTGGTTCCTGCTTCCGACACGGCAGCGGTGACCTCTGCGTTCCAGGCCGCCGCCAAGGCACTCGATCAGCAGGTTCAGTTCTCGGTGTCCCTCCGCGGAGTCAAGCCGGGTTCTCACCAGATCCAGGTGGCTGGGACGGCCGGTGGGACTGCCTTCTCGTTCGCTCGGAAGGTCCAGATCGACTCCTCTGCACCGGCAGCTGCTCCCGCGGCCGGCGCTGCACCCCAAACCAGCCCCCCACTCCTCACAGGCGGGTCGGTTGTCGACAGCCTTGCGAGCCTGACGAAGCCCAATTACACGCCATGGGTCGCTGCCGGGCTGCTCGGTCTCGCCGTCCTGACGCTGGTCTTCGTGGTGTCGGCGCCGACCTTGCAGACGCGGCGCGAACGACGAGTCGCCGCAATCGAGGGCTACGTTGTGGGCAGCCGGAGTGCTGCGCGCGAGGAAGCGCGAGCAGCCCAGCACAACATCACCGAGTCACTGCTCGACCTGGGCGAGAAGGTGATGAAGGATCGCGAGTCGACGAAGACGACCATGTCGCTGATCGAGCGCGCAGACCTCCCCTTCCGAGCGGGCGAGTGGTTCGTCGTCCGCGCCGTCGCCGTGGTTCTCGGCGTTGTGGGTGGGTGGCTCTTCGGCGGGGACTCCCCCGTGATCCCCTTGGGGGCGGGGGCCCTGGTCGGACTCGTCCTACCTCCGGTCGCTCTGCGTTTCCTGGCGGCTCGGCGGGCGAAGCAGTTCGAGCGACAGCTCCCGGGCATCTTGATGCTGGTATCCACCAGCCTCAAGAGCGGCTTCGGTCTGCCTCAGGCGTTGGATGGAGTGGCAAAGGACGCCGCGGAGCCGGCGGCTAAGGAGTTCAGCCGGGCGTTGGCCGAGACGAGGATCGGCACTGACATCACTGAGGCACTGGAGCGCATGGGTGACCGGATGGGCAGCGTCTCGATGCGTTGGGCTGTCATGTCGATCCGGATCCAGCGCGACGTCGGCGGCAACCTCGCGGACACCCTCCGGACAACGGCGAACACGCTCCGAGAGCGCGAGTCACTGCAGCGCCAGGTGTCGGCGTTGTCGGCCGAAGGGCGGCTGTCCGCGTACATCCTGATCGCGATGCCCATCTTCCTTTTCTTCTACATGACCAAGGTCAACTACGAGTACGTGTCCCTCCTGTGGACCGACCAGATCGGTGTCTATATGGGAATCGGCGGCATCGTGATGTTGGTGGTCGGCGTGGTCTGGATGCGCAACGTCGTGAAGATCGAGGTGTGATGTGAACGCCCTGTACATCGGCACTGGCCTGGTGTCCTTGGCCATCGTCTGCGCAGTGCTTTCCGTCGGGGTCGGCTCGAGTGAGCCGACCGGCGTCGCCAAGTCACTCATGCTCGTCGACGGGATGGTGGACCAGAGGACCGTCGTCAAGAACGAGCTCGGCTCCAAGGATCGCTTGGTCGTTCCGATCTTCCGGCAGATGCGCTCGCTCGCAGGCAAGTTGTCGCCGTCCGGTGCCGAAGCCCGGCTCGCGAACCTGTTGGACCGTGCGGGTAACCCGGCCTCTTGGTCGGTTGAGCGGATCATGGGGCTCAAAGGTGCTGCGCTGCTCGTGGGCGCTTTGTTCGGTGGTGCGTATGGCGGCATTGAGTTCAAAGGCCTGTTCTATGCCCTGAGCGGCGCGGTGGTCTGCTTCTTCGTTCCTGACCTGCTCATCTACAACCTCGCACTGAAGCGGCAGGAGGAGACAGGTAAGAGTCTCGCTGACGCACTCGACATGCTCACGGTTTGCGTCGAGGCTGGTCAAGGCTTTGACTCTGCGCTATTGCAGGTGGCCCGCAACGTCGAGGGGCCTATCTCGGGCGAGTTCGCCCGGGTTCTGTCCGAGATCCAGATCGGCAAGTCCCGTGGCGAGGCCTTCTCGGCTATGGGAGCGCGCGTGACCCTTCCGGAAGTAAAGAACTTCGTCACCGCGCTGGTTCAAGCAGATCGACTCGGCCTGCCGATTGCGGGAGTGCTGAGGGAGCAGACCGCCACCATGCGTCTCGCGCGACGACAGAAGGCTGAGGAGAAGGCACAGAAGGTGACGGTGAAGATCCTCTTCCCCCTCATGTTGTGCATCCTGCCTTCCCTCTTCGTCGTGATCATCGGTCCCGGTGTCATTCGACTGATGCACACCCTAATGGGAATGTGAACGACGCGGATCCGGCCCGGGTCCGCGTCGGCGGTCTCGACGGCCTGCGCGGTCTTGCAATCCTGCTGGTACTGCTCGCGCACACTGTGGGGCTCGAGGGAGCTGGCATGGTCGGCGTGCTGATCTTCTTCGTGTTGTCGGGATATCTCATCACGTCGCTGCTTCTGGCGGAGGGCCGAGCGCTGGGACGCGTCGACCTGCCGGTCTTCTACCTCCGTAGGGCTGCCCGACTGGTTCCCGCATTGATCGCTTTTCTTGTCGTGTTCGTTGCCGCGATCTTCCTGGTGCAGGGTGTCGCTGCCGTCGGTGGCCTGGTTCCCGGGCTGGTGCAGGCGCTCTTGTATGTCACGGATCTGACTCTGGGGCTTCAGGGCAACTATCGACCCGAGCTTGCACACCTCTGGTCGCTGGCAGTCGAAGAGCAGTTCTATCTGATTTGGCCTGTCTGCCTCGTGTTTTGGATGAAGGCGCCTGCGGGTACCCGACTTCGTCGCGTAATCACTGCCACAGCGTTCTTCGTGGCAGTGCGGGCGGCCACATGGGCTCTCGCTCCGAGCCTCGGACTCTTTGTGTACGCGCTGCCGACGACGTGGGTTGACGTCCTTCTGGTGGGAGCGATCTGCGGCCTGGTCAAGCGGGAGCATCCTGCTGTCTGGTTGAGACTGAAGCAGGTGAACCGCAGGCATCTATCCGGAGTGGGGCTCGTAGTGTCAACGGCACTCGAAAACTGACCCCCTGACGGCAGGTGAAAACTGACCCCCGCATATCAGTTCTCTTCCTGGTTGGTGGCTGCGGGGACGCGGCCGAGGTCGCGGTCCTTGAGCCGGTA